>CAYZYC010000077.1:0-10234 GCA_964481165.1 uncultured Limnobacter sp.
GAGCGGAGCGCGCGCAGCGCGCGCAGCGAGTTCGGCCGCGCGACCCCGCGGCGAGCAGCGCAGTGCAGTCGGTGCGCAGCACCGACCGGCGCAGCGAGCGCCCCGCCCCGCCGCCGCCTGCCGCGTCCGCGCCGTACGCACCGAGCGCACCGAGCGCACCGACGCCGGAACGAAGAGCCGCTTCATCCTAAGCAGGCTGGAAGGCCCCGATGACCGCCGAGCGCACGCGTGCCTTGAAGCGGTCCCAGCGTCCGGGGTTGGTGACGATCTCGGCGCGCCAGAACGACGGGCACAGCGTCGCGGCATGGGCGACCTCGCCGCAGGTTCCGCACCCGACGCATTCGTTCGTCACGTAGGCGACCGGATCGACCTTCAGCGGGTCGGTCGGCGTGCGCACCGTGAGCGTCGGGCAGCCCGAGAGCCGGATGCACGAGTGGTCCCCGGTACAGGTTTCCTCGTCGACGCCGAAGCGCGTGCGCACGACGCGCTTGCCTTCCTGCAGCATCCTGCGGCGAAGCGGTTTCAGGCGGCGCTGGCGTTCGAGCTGGCATTCGCCGTCGGCGATGACGACCTTGAGCCCGTCGAACGGCGACGTCATCGCTTCCTTCAAGGTCTCCTTCATCTTTCCGACCTTGTAGTTGTCGACCGTGCGCAGCCACTTCACGCCCATCCCTTTCAGCGTGCTCTCGATCGTGACTTCGGTCGGCGTCGCACTGGTGCCTTCGGCTACGCGCCGCGCCTCGGAAGTCGGTGTCGAGATCGTTTCCTGCGTGCCGGTGGCCGACGTGTAGCCGTTCTTCATGATGACGAGCACGCCGTCGCCCTTGTTCAGCAGCGCCGACGACACGCCGGAGAGCAGCCCGTTGTGCCAGAAGCCGCCGTCGCCCATGACCGCGATCGGGCGCTTCGCGGAGAAGTTCTTCACGCCCGCGCTGCTCGCCAGGCTCATGCCATAGCCGAGGATCGAATTGCCGAACGAGAAGGGCGCGAAGGTCGCGAACGAGTGGCAGCCGATGTCGGTGGAAACGTGGAACCTGCCGATCTCCTGCTCGACGAGCTTCAGTGCGCTGAACACGGGCCGCTCCGGACATCCGGTGCAGAAGTTCGGCGGACGCCCGGGAATGAGGCCCTTGAACTCCTCCGCGGCCTGCTCGCGCAGCAGCGTCACTTCGCGAAGCAGTTCGTCGGCGCCGCCGCGCGGCAACTCGGGCGCGTGTTCGGCGAGGTAGCGCGACAGCCCGGCAAGGATCAGCTCGGCGGTGTATTCGCCGCTCGTCGACAGCAGGTCCTTGCCGTGCAGTTTCGTCTGCACGTCGGCGCGGCGCAGGATCGTGCTGATCTCCTGTTCGAGGAAGTCGGGCTGTCCCTCCTCGGCGAGCAGCACCGCGCGCTTTCCGACGAAGAACGACGTGATCTGCTCGGGAACCAACGGGTAGACGACGTTCAGGTTCAGGATCGGGATGCGCGAGTTGCCGTACGCATCGGCCAGCCCCAGCGTCTGCAGTGCGCGAATCAGGTTGTTGTACAGGCCGCCCTGGACGACGATTCCCAGGTCGCGCAGATCGCCTTCGAAAAGTTCGTTCAACGATGCGTCGACGACGTATCGGCGCGCCGACGGCATGCGCACTTCGTGCTTGAGCTTCTCGTGCTGGAAGGTGACCGGCGGGTGCGACAGCCGGCTGTAGTCGAAGGAGGCCGGTTCCATCTGCAGTTCGCGCGTCGAGATGCGCGGCGCACGGTTGTCCTTCGCGACGAAGCTTCCCCGCACATGGCAGGCGCGGATGCGCAGCTGCAGGATCACCGGCGTGTTCGATGCTTCGGACAACTCGAACCCGTGCTCGACCATGCGCACGATCGTCGGCAGGTTCGGCCTCGGATCGAGCAGCCACAACCCCGATTTCATCGCGAAGGCGTGCGTGCGCTCCTGGATCACGCTGGCGCCTTCGCCGTAGTCTTCCCCCACGACGATCAGCGCGCCGCCCATCACGCCGGGCGACGCGAGGTTCGACAATGCGTCGGATGCGACGTTGGTGCCGACCACCGATTTCCACGTGACCGCACCGCGCACCGGATACATGATCGACGCGCCGAGCATCGCCGCCGCCGACGCCTCGTTCGTGCATGCCTCGACGTGCACGCCGAGTTCGTCCATGTACTCGCGCGCCTGGACCATGACGTCGAGCAGGTGCGATACCGGCGCACCCTGGTAGCCGCCGACGTACGTGACGCCCGACTGCAGCAGCGCCTTGGTGACGGCCAGGATGCCCTCGCCGTGGAAAGTCTCGCCGGCGCCGAGCGAGAGCGAGCGAATCTCCTCGCCGAAGGATCGTTCCATCTGAAAGGCCTCCCGGGAATGCGGGGCTCCGGACGAAGCCTGTGCCGCCGATCTGCCACCTCTTGATCCCGATGGACGTTAAACGTACGCTTTGCATTCGTCAAATGGATTGGATGAATCCACTTCATTGATAGGGCAAATGGCGGCACGATTCTCTTCGCTCGACCTGAACCTGCTGCGTGTCTTCGTGGCGATCGACCGGTGCCGGTCGGTCACCGAGGCGGGGCGCCGCCTCGCGCTGAGCCAGCCGGCGACGAGCAATGCGCTGGCGCGTCTTCGCCAGGCGTTCGACGATGCGCTGTTCGTGCGTGCGCCCGGCGGACTGGCTCCGACGCCGCTGGCTGCCCGGCTCGCGCCGATCGTCGCCCGCCACCTCGAGGCGATCGAGGCTGCGTGGAACGAGCCCGCCGAGTTCGACCCCGCACGCAGCACGCTCGAATGGCGCCTGTCCTTGTCGGACCTCGGCGAACTGGTCTTCCTGTCGGCGATCGTCGAGTCGGTGCGGCGCGAAGCGCCGAACATGCGCGTCACCAACGCCGCGGTGGCGGCCGAACGCGTCGCCGACGCCCTCGCGCACCGCGAGATCGACTTCGCCGTCGGAATCATGGATTCGAAGCAGCGGGGGCTGCGTTCGTCGCTGCTGTTTCGCGAGCGCTACGTGGCATTGAGCCGCCGCGTGCACCCGCAGGCCTGGCGCGAGCGCAAGGGGTTCGCCGACGCGCCGCTCGTCGTTGCCGCCCCTACCGCAACCGATCACCAGGGGATCGCCGAAAGCCTCGTGCGCCACCGGCTCGGGCACCGGATCGTCGTGCGCGCACGGCATTTCGCGGCGATTCCCGAAATCGTCGTGCGCGGGGAACTCGTCGCGATCGTTCCGGAGATGTTCGCGCGGATCGCCTGCGAAAGCCATCCGCTGGCGATGTGGCCCGTTCCGCTCGCGACGCCGACCTACGACGTCAGTCTGGTCTGGCACCAGGCGGGCGATGCCGACCCGGCCCGGATCTGGCTGCGCGAGAAGGTACTGCACCTGTTCCGAAGGGAATCGAGTGCACGAACGCGAACGACTGCACGGCCCGCGAAGACCGCACGGTTCGGAACGAAGTCGCGCGGAACCCGATGGACGGGAGCCGCCCCGCGCCGGTAGTCTGCTGATTCCGACGCAATCGGAGTCGCCATGGCCGCGCAAGGCAAGCTGATTCTCGACTACGTGCTCGAGCACGCCGAGACCACGCCCGATCGCGTCTACCTGAGCCAGCCCGTCGGCGACGGCCGGGTCGTCGACTACACCTGGGCGCGGGTCGTCGACGAGTCGCGCCGCATGGCAGCGCATCTGCGAAGCCGGGGCTTCGCACCGGGCGCCCGCATCGCGATGCTGTCGAAGAACTGCGCGCACTTCATCCTCGGCGAGCTGGCGATCTGGATGGCCGGGTACACGACGGTGGCGATCTTCCCCACCGAGACCGCGCAGACCGTGCGCTACGTGCTCGAGCACAGCGAGGCGAGCCTGCTGTTCGTCGGCAAGCTCGACAATTGGCCGCAGCAGCGATCCGGCGTGCCGGCGGGGCTGCCGTGCATCGCATTCCCGCTCGCTCCGAAGACCGACCTGGAAGGCTGGGACCCGATCGTCGCGCGCACCCCTCCGATCGCGGATAGACCGGAACGCGCGCCCGACGACCTCGCCATGATCCTCTACACGTCGGGTTCGACCGGCACGCCGAAAGGCGTGATGACGAGCTTCGCCGCGATCACGCGCGCCGGAGAAATGGTGGCGGAAGACACCCGCTCGCGCATCGGCGAGGCGACCGAGAACCGCATGCTGTCGTACCTGCCGCTCGCGCACAGCTTCGAGCGCTCGTGGGTCGAGGCCAGCTCGCTGGTCCACGGGCGCACGCACCTGTTCTTCGCCGAATCGATCGAAACGTTCCTGCAGGACCTGAATCGCGCGCGGCCGACGGTGTTCATCTCGGTGCCGCGGTTGTGGACGAAGTTCCAGCAGGGCGTTTTCGCGAAGATGCCGCCGCACAAGCTCGACCGGTTGCTGTCGATCCCCGTCCTCGGCCGCTTCGTCGCGCGCAAGGTCCGCAAGGGCCTCGGACTCGACCAGGTGATCGTTGCCGGAAGCGGAGCCGCGCCGATTCCGCCCGAGCTGGTCGCCTGGTACCGCCGCATCGGGCTGCAGCTGTACGAAGGCTACGGGATGACCGAGGACAACTCGTACTCGCACAGCTCGCGCGCCGCCTTCAACGAACCGGGGTACGTCGGGGTCGCATTGCCGGGCGTCGAGGTTCGCATCGGGGCCGACGGCGAGATCCTGATCAAGTCGCCCGCGCGGATGTCGGGGTACTACAAGCAACCCGAACTGACTGCGCGATCGTTCACCGAAGACGGCTTCTTCCGCACGGGCGACCTGGGCGAGCTGCGCGCTGACGGGATGCTGCGCATCACCGGCCGCGCGAAGGAATCGTTCAAGACCGCGAAGGGCGAGTACGTCGCACCGGCGCCGATCGAGAATCGCCTGAATGCGCACGCGATGGTCGAGCTGTCGCTCGTCTCGGGTCTCGGACGGCCGGCCGCCTGCGCGATCGTGCAACTGGCGGAGGAGCTCCGCCCGCGCCTGCCCGACCCGGCCGTGCGCGAGCAGGTGCGCGCCGAGATGGAGCGCCTGATCGACGACGTGAACCGCGATCTCGCCGACTATCAGAAGCTGCGGATGATCGTCGTCATGCGCGAGCCTTGGTCGATCGAGAACGGGTTCCTGACGCCGACGATGAAGCTGCGCCGGCACCGCATCGAGGAGGCCGTGCAGCCGCAGTTCGAACGCTGGTTCGCCGACGACGCGAAGGTGCAGTGGGCATGAGCGGCGACGCGGGAACGAGTGGCGCAGCGTTAGGTCATGGAGGCGACCGCATCGCGCAGGCGCTGCACGCGCACGGCGTGCCCTGCATCTACACGCTGTGCGGCGGGCACATCTCGCCGATCCTCAGTGCGGCGAAGTCGCGCGGGATCCGCATCGTCGACGTTCGCGACGAGGCTGCGGCGGTGTTTGCCGCCGATGCCGCAGCGCGCTTGTCCGGATTGCCCGGTGTCGCGGCGGTAACCGCGGGCCCGGGCATCACCAACACCATCACTGCGTTGAAGAACGCGCAGCTGGCGCAGTCGCCCGTCGTGCTGCTCGGCGGTGCGGCTCCCACAGCGCTGCAGGGACGGGGGGCGTTGCAGGACATCGATCAGCGCAGGCTCGTCGAGCCGCACGTCAAGCGCTTCTTCAAGGTACGCCGGGTGCGCGCACTGGGCACGTCGGTCGAGGAGGCGTTCGCGCTCGCACGCTCGGGAACTCCGGGGCCCGTGTTCGTCGAGTGTCCGGTCGACCTGTTGTACGACGAGGCCTCGATCCGGCAGTGGTACGCCGAAGCCGGCGGAAAGGGCACGTCGCCGGCGGACCGCGCATTGCGCTGGTACCTGAATCGCCACGTGGAGCGGATGTTCGACCGCAGCGACGAGCACGTGCCGTCGGAAGTCCGATCCGTGTCGACGCCGATCGCCGGCGATTCGCCGCTGCAGTCCGCCAGCGGGGCGCTGCGCGACAGCGAGCGGCCGTTGTTCGTCATCGGAAGCCAGGCCGTCGTCGACGCCGCAGCGGCCGCTTCGCTCGCCGCAGCGGTCGAGCGCCTCGGCGTTCCCGTGTACCTGTCGGGAATGGCGCGCGGGTTGCTCGGGCGCTCGCATCCGCTGCAGATGCGCCACCAGCGACGCCAGGCGCTGCGCGAGGCCGACTGCGTGCTGCTCGCCGGCGTGCCCTGCGATTTCCGGCTCGACTACGGCAGGCACGTGCGCCGCAGCGCGACGCTGATCGCCGCGAACCGAAGCGTGCGCGACGCCCGGCTCAATCGCCGCCCCGAAGTCACCGCGCTCGGCGACTCCGGCCGGTTCCTGCAGGCGCTGGCGGACCGGATCGCGGAGGGCGAAGCGACGCGTCGCGAAGAATGGCTCGGCGCGCTGCGCGCGCGCGACGATGCCCGCGAACGCGAGATCGTCGAGCAGGCGCGTGCCAGCGGCGAACACGTGAATCCGATCGCGCTGCTGCGCGCGATCGAACGCGAGGCGGGCGAGAACGCCGTGTTCGTCGCCGACGGCGGAGACTTCGTCGCGACGGCGAGTTACGTGCTGCGTCCGCGCGCGCCGCTCAGCTGGCTGGATCCGGGCGCTTTCGGAACGCTCGGCGTCGGTGCGGGCTTCGCGATAGGTGCCGCCACGGTGCGCCGGGACCGCGAAACCTGGATCGTGTTCGGAGACGGTGCGTGCGGCTTCGGCCTCAGCGAGTTCGACACCTTCGTTCGACACGGGATTCCCGTGATCGCGGTCGTCGGCAACGACGCCGGGTGGACGCAGATCGCGCGCGAACAGGTGAAGATGCTGAAGGACGACGTCGCCACCGTGCTCGCGCGCACCGCGTACCACGAGGTTGCCCGCGGCTTCGGCGCCGAGGGATTGCTGGTGACGCGGATGGACGAGGTCGACGCGGCGTTGCAGCGGGCGCGCGCGCTCGCGCGGGCCGGCAGGCCGGTGCTCGTCAACGTGTGGCTGGACGCGACGCAGTTTCGCGAGGGGTCGCTGTCGATGTGAGCGACGACGAGGCCGTTGCTTGAATCTCCGGTCGCCTCGTGCTGCGCTCGAGCAGCGGCACGGCCAGGAGCAGAGCCATGCTGGCGAGGTAGATCAGGGCGAAGCTGATGTGCGCTGGCAGATTGACTGCCAGGAAGTACTGCGTCGTCGCATGGTCGGCGACGCCGGTGAGCACGGCATCCTCGGCCGAGCCCACATGGAAGCCGAGGTAGATGGCGCTGACCCACCAGGTCGACAGGCCGGCCAGCACGGCCAGGACGCGATGTCGCTTCGCCAGGAGCGCCACGACGACGAACAGGGAGCCCGCGATAAGGTGCAGCAGCAGCGGAATGTCATAGATGCGGTATGCGTTGCTTCATGGCGCCCCCGGCACGAATCGAACGTGCGGCCCTCTCCTTAGGAGGGAGATGCTCTATCCACTGAGCTACGGGGGCGTTGCGGCGATTCTACCGAAACGACTGCCGCGTGACGGGAACCGGAAGCGGAGCGGAAGGAACCCGGAACCCGGCCGGGGAGTACCCGACCGGCTTGCCCTTCGGCGCGAAGCGGGCTACGTTGAGGCGACGAAGCGCGCACGCGGAGGATGCGCGCGCGGAACGCGAACGCGTTTCGCTGCAGCCAGGGCGGAGGAAATGGGCACTACAGGACGGATGGGGACGTTCGTCGTCGCGCTCGTCGTCTTTGCGGCGGCGTCGGGCATTCCGCAGGTTTCGCGGGCCGACGACGTCGAACGAGCGGAGCGGTTGTTCTCCGAGCACTGCGCCGTCTGCCACGGGGCCGATCGTGGCGGGTACATCGCACCTGCGTTGAATCGCGACGAAACCGCGCTGACGCGCGACCAGGTTGCCGCCACGATTCTCACGGGCGCTCCGTCGACGCTGATGCCTCCGCACCCGTCGTGGCGCGGCAGGCTCTCCTCCAGGGAGAGGGATCTGCTTGCGACGCTCGTGACGACGCAGCCGAAGCGGGACCTGTCGTGGGAGATCGACGACATCCGTCGTTCGCTCGAAATACTCGTCGCCGACGAATCGAAGCTGCCCGACAGGCCGCGTTACGCGATCGACGACATCGACGATCTGATGGCGGTGATGGGGCGCGGGCGCCATGCGGCCGGCGACGATGCGAAGGTGCTGTTCTTCGACGGCAGCAGGAACGTCGAGGTCGGGGCGGTGCCGACGAGGTTCGCTCCGCACCTGATGGATTTCCATCCGGTCGAGAAACGCTGGGCGTACGTGCGTGACGACGCCGGTTACATCCACAAGATCGACCTGTATTCGATGCAGGTGGTGCGCCGCGTGCGCGCGGGCCTGAACGGCATCTCGCTGGCGCTCTCGCGCGACGGCCGGTACCTGGCTGCCGGATCGTACGTGCCGCACACGATGGCGATCCTCGACGCCGGCACGCTCGAACCGCTGCGCCTGATTCCGCTTGCCGGCACCGATCCCGACGGGAAGATGGTCGAGGCCGACTCCGGTGCGATCCTCGGAACGCCGTTCGCCGATTACTTCGTCGTTGCGCTGGAACAGGCGGGCCAGGTCTGGATCGTCGATCTTGCTCGCCCCGACATGCCGATCACCCGGATCGCCGACGTCGGCCGGCATCTGCACGACGCGTTCCTTTCGCCGGACGGGCGCTACATGGTCGTGGCGTCCTACGACGACAACCTGAACGCGGTCATCGATCTGGCCGAGAAGCGGATCGTCCGGAAGATTCCTGCCGGATGCCAGCCGCATCTCGGATCGGGTGCCGTCGTCCAATCGAACGGCAGGCTGCTCGGCGTCGGCACGAACATCGGCGAAGCGGGCTGCAAGTCGTTCGAATTGACGGTCTTCGACATGAGCACCTTCGATGTCGTCAAGCGGATCCCGGTGCTCGGCCCCACCGAGTCTCCGGCCGCGCATCCGCGCGCACCCTACATCGCGGTCGACATCGTCGGCACCGGGCCGAACGCGAACAAGATCCAGATGATCGACAGGAACACGCTCGAAGTCGTGCGCACGCTGACGGTCGCCGATCCGCTCGCACATTCGTACTTTCCGGAGTACACGGCGCGCGGCGACTACCTGTACGTGAGCGCCCGGTATCGCGGCGACCGCAGCATCGGCCCGCATGCCGGGTGGCTCGCCATCTACGACGCGCGGACGCTGGCGGAAGTGAAGACGATCGGGGTCGACGTGCCCGGCGGCGTGTTCTCGCGCAGCCGCGCGCGCACCGTCGTCGTCGGCCTGCAGGAAATGTCGCGATGAGCGCGGAGTTCCTGCGCCGCGTGGACGACAGGAGCAGTGCGGCGATTGCTTCGGGCGCATTGCGGCCGATCGAAACCGGGCAGGTCGAGATCGTCGATGGTGCACTGCCGTTCGTCGTTCGTTGGGTTTCGACGCTTGCCGGCAAGGACGGTGCGGCCGCTGCGATGCCGGGCGGGCCGCGCGATCCGGACTTCAATCCGTTCCTGTCGCCCGAACCCGCGTTGACCGTCGGGCCGCTGGGCGACGCGCACACCGCGATCCTGAACAAGTTCCCGGTCTGCGCGCGCCATCTCGTCATCGCGCGGCGCGAGTTCGCCGAACAACTGTCGCCGCTGGATCTTTCCGATTTCACCGCGCTGGCGATGCTGCTCACCGAATCCGGAGGGCTCGGCTTCTACAACGGCGGAGCGGCCGGCGGAGCGAGCCAGCGCCACAAGCACCTGCAATGGCTGCCGGATGCGCCGGGCAATGCGAGTCTGCGCGCGCTGTTGCGCGAGCTGCCGCGCGACGCGGCCGCGCTTTCGATCGCGCTGCATCCGCGCTACGCGATGAAGCACTGCTTCGTGCGCGTCGACTGTGCGAGCGGAACGACCGTGCCACGCGCGGCAGAGAGCCTGTTGCAGGCATACCGGCGCGCATGCGAGCGGCTCGGGCTGCGCGTCGATCAGGCGGGACTCCTGCCTGCGGCGAACCTGCTCGTCGGCGACGGATGGATGCTCGTCGTGCCGCGCAGCCGCGAGCACTTCGAGGGGATATCGATCAATGCGCTCTCGTACGGCGGCACGCTGTTCGTGCGGCACGTCGAGCAGATCGAAACCATCCGTGCCGCCGGACCGCTGCGCGTGCTGGCCGACGTGGGCTGCTGAAGCTCTGCGCTACGCGCGCGGACGCGTCCGCCGGTCGAGCAGCACCGCGGCGGCGCCGCTCGCGCCGATCAGCGCCATGCCCATGAAGCTGAGCGCGCTCGGCAACTGTCCGAAGAACGCCCAGCCCGCCAGCGTCGCCCAGAAGATCTGCAGGAAGACGAGCG
>CAYZYC010000077.1:10334-11870 GCA_964481165.1 uncultured Limnobacter sp.
CCGAAGAACGCCCAGCCCGCCAGCGTCGCCCAGAAGATCTGCAGGAAGACGAGCGGAGCGATGAACGACGCACTCGACCAGTAGTACGCGCGGATCCAGAACCACTGGCTGACAGCGCCGGTCACTCCGAGCGAAGCGAGGAGCGCGATCTGTACGGCGTCGAGCGAACCGGGCCAGCCGCCCCATTGCTGCTGCAGCGGCAGGAACGCCGCGGAGACGACCACGCCGACGAGCGAACTGAGGAAGATCGTCGCCAGCGAGCTCTCGGTGATCGCCAGGCTGCGCGTGAGCAACTGGAACGCGACATTGCAGATCACGGTCAGCAGCACGAACACGACACCGACCGGATCGAGGTCGGCGCCGGGTCGCACGACGAGGAGCATCCCCGCGAAGCCGAATGCGGCGCCCATCCAGCGCGGCCAACCGACGCGTTCGCCCAGCAGCGGCCCGGCGAGCAGCATCACCGCGAACGGTGCGATGAAGTTGATCGCGGTGGCTTCGGCTTGCGGCAGGCGCCCGAGCGCGGTGAAGAAAAACAGCGTGAAGCCCGCGAGCGAGAGCCCGCGCAACAGTTGCGTCCAGGGACGCTGCGTTCGCCACAGCGCCGCGCCGAGCGTGGGCCCGAGGAGAACGAGCATCAGCAGTGCGTGCCCGGCGTGACGAACGAGCGAGATCAGCGGGACGCCCATCTCGCTTGCGAGGCGCTTGCCGGTGGCGTCGAGCAGCACGAAAGCGACCAGCGCCGCGGTGAGGTACGCGAACGCACGCAGCGGGCGCTCGCGGTGCATGTGCGTCAATCGTGCGCGCCCCGCGCGCGGCGGTAGTCGACGATCGCGTAGCGTATGCCGTCGGACGACCGGTGCTCCCTGCGTTCGACGACGTTCCACGACGCGTCGAGCGCATCGAAACGCGTATCGCCTTCGACGTCGAGGTCGATCTCCGTGACGACCGCGCGATCGGCGAGCGGCAGCGCTGCGTCGAAGAGTTGCGCGCCGCCGATCACGAACACCTCGTCGGTGACGATCGATGGGTCCGCACCCGGCAGTGATGCGATCGCGATCGCATCGTCGAGCGATCCGGCGCTCTCGGCGCCGTCGAACACGCGTCGCGCATCGCGCGTCACGACGATCGATCGCCGTCCGGGCAGCGCGCGGCCGATCGATTCCCAGGTGTGCCGCCCCATGACGATCGCGTGATGCATCGTCAGCGCGCGGAAGTGCTTCAGCTCCTCCGGAATGTGCCAGGGCAGCCGGCCGTCGACGCCGATGACGCCGTTGCGCGAGCGTGCGACGACGAGCGTGACGCGCGCCCGCGCTGCGCCTGGGCGCGCCCGCGCGGCGGAGGCGGCGGTCCGCTCGGCGGAAGGCTCCATGTTGCGCCTGGCCGAGCGTTCCGCAGCATGCTGTTCGGGAGAACGCGACATTCCGCGGATTGTAGCCGCCGCGTTGGCGCCGCCCGTGCGAAGAACCGACCGGCGTGGAAGGTGTCGGCGCGCAAGACGTTCAGCGCGCGGGAGGCGTTCAGCGCGCGGCGAGG
>CAYZYC010000078.1:0-11787 GCA_964481165.1 uncultured Limnobacter sp.
CGATCACCTACAAGATCCTCTTCAACGACGCGGTTGCGATGACCGGCGGCCAGCGGCACGACGGCCAGCTGACGCCGCAGACGATCGCGCGGCAGGTACGCGCCGAGGGAGTCGAACGGATCGTCGTCGTCACCGACGAACCGGAGAAGTACGCGCCGGGCGATTTCGGCGCCGGCATCGACGTGCATCACCGCAGTCGGCTCGACGACGTGCAACGCGAACTGCGCGAATACCCCGGCGTCTCGGTGCTGATCTACGACCAGACCTGCGCGGCCGAGAAGAGGCGCCGCCGCAAACGCAGCGAGTTTCCCGATCCGCCGCGCCGCGTGTTCATCAACGAGGCCGTCTGCGAGGGCTGCGGCGATTGCGGCGTGCAGTCGAACTGCGTGTCGATCGAACCGGTGGAAACCGAGTTCGGGCGCAAGCGCACGATCAACCAGTCGTCGTGCAACAAGGACTTCTCCTGCATCGAGGGTTTCTGCCCGAGTTTCGTCACGGTCCATGGCGGGCGCGTGCGCAGTTCCGTGCGGGCCGCGGCCGGTGGTGCGGCGGCATCGCCTTCGGCGGAGCTGCCGACACCGGAGTTGCCGGCGGTCGGCGACGCGTACTCGCTGCTCGTCACCGGGATCGGCGGCACCGGCGTGGTCACCATCGGCCAGATACTCGGGATGGCCGCGCACCTCGAAGGCAAGCGCGTGACCGTGCTCGACATGGCGGGACTCGCGCAGAAGAACGGTGCCGTGATGAGCTTCGTGCGCTTCGCCGCAGCGTCGCAGCCGCTGTATGCGCCGCGCATCGACGTGGCGGGAGCCGACGCGGTCCTCGGCTGCGACATCGTCGTCACGGCGGGGCGCGACGCGCTCGCACGGATGCGTGCCGACACGCGCGTGGTGACGAACGTCGCGAGGACGCCGACGGCCGACTTCACGCGCAACGCCGACTGGAAGTTTCCGCTGGCCGGAATGCAATCGGCGATCGTCGACGCGGTCGGCGAGAACAACGCGTCGTTCGTCGACGCGACGCGGCTGGCGACGAGCCTGCTGGGCGACGCGATCGCCTCGAACCTGTTCCTGCTCGGCTTCGCGTGGCAGCGAGGCATCGTTCCGCTGTCGGCCGCGGCGATCGACCGGGCGATCGAACTCAACGCCGTCGCGATCGCGCAGAACCGTGCTGCATTCGCATGGGGCAGGCTCGCGGCGGTCGATCTGCAGCGCGTGGAGGCGGCCGCGCAGGGCGCTTCCGACCCGGCAGCCTCCGCCGGGGAGGCAAGCACCGCTGCGCAGGGGGTCGCTGCGCGCGAAGCCGCGGTGCAGGCAGTCGGTTCGCCGGGCCGGCCGCTGCCTGTCTCGCGCCGGCTGTCCGCCTCGCTCGACGAGACGATTGCGCGGCGCACCGATTTCCTCGTCGATTACCAGGACGAGCGCTACGCGCGGCGCTACGCCGAGCGGGTCGGGCAGGTGCGCGCCGCCGAACGCAGGCTCGTCGGCGAAGGGCCGCTCGCGCTCACCGATGCCGTCGCGCGAAACCTGTTTCGGCTGATGGCGTACAAGGACGAATACGAAGTCGCCCGCCTGTATGCGAACGGTTCGTTCCTGCAGCAATTGAACGAGCAGTTCGAAGGCGATTTCCGGCTCGGCTTTCACCTGGCGCCACCGTTGTTCGCACGCCGCGACTCGAAAGGACGGCTGGTCAAGCGCGAGTACGGGCCGTGGGTATTCGGTGTCTTTCGCGTGTTGAGCCGTCTGCGCCGGCTTCGCGGCACCGCCTTCGATCCGTTCGGTCGCACGGCGGAGCGGCGCACCGAGCGGCAGTTGCTCGCCGACTACGAGGCGACGGTCGATCGAATGATCGCTTCGCTCGACGTCGAGCGATTGCCGCTGGCGGTCCGCATTGCGTCGGTGCCCGCCGAGATTCGCGGCTTCGGCCACGTCAAGGAGCGCAACATCGAAGCCGCGCGGGCACGCCAGCGCGAACTGATCGACGAGTACTCGAAGCCGGTGCTGCAGCCAGGCTAGCCAGCCCGGAGAACCGGGGAGAAAGAGACCCGGCTTGCGCGGGGTCCAAAAAGAAACCCGGCGCAAGCCGGGTTTCTTGTCATGCGCCGTGCACGCCCGAGCGGGCACGGTTCGCGGCGCCGGCGCAGCCGACGCCGCCTGCGCGAATTCAGGCGCTCTTGCGCGCGCTGCCGCGATTGGCCGCGACCGCAGCCGAGGTCTTGGCAGCGGCGGCGATGTTC
Organism: uncultured Limnobacter sp.; assembly: GCA_964481165.1. Classification (GTDB taxonomy): domain Bacteria; phylum Pseudomonadota; class Gammaproteobacteria; order Burkholderiales; family Burkholderiaceae_E; genus Zeimonas. Next base: position 2,237 of record CAYZYC010000078.1, read on the forward strand.
GCTTCGGCCACTTCGGCGACCTGCTTGGTTGCCTTGTTGATCTGGTCGAAGGTCGTGTTCGCAGCGGTGACCGCCTGCTTCATCAGCGTCACGACGCCTTCACCGCCGGCAGGCACGTTGCGCGCCAGCGCGTCGATGGCCGCGTAGAGCTGCCGGTTGTTCTCGGCGTACTGACGCTCGAAGAGCTTCGCGAGTTCGTTGCCGGTTTCGTTGGCGATCTCGTAGACGTGCTTGTAGTACGCGGCGACCTTGTCGCTGGCGGGCTGCACCGAGGCCGTCGCGATTTCCGCGAACTGCTTCGGGTCCTTGACTTCGACCATCGAGCGCAGCGCTTCGGCCGACTCCTCGAACGAGGTCTTGGTCGCCTGGACGTTCAGCGCGGCGAGCCTCTCGAGGCCGGCGATCGACGCGGCAGTGGCGCCCTGGAAGGCTTCGAGCGCCGATTTCTGGATCTGGGCGAACTGTTCCGGGGAATGGATCATGGTGCTTCTCCTGGGGTCTGATGTGTATGAGCGGGAGCAGGGGAGCCGCCACCGCATTCCGGGTTGGAATGCTGCAGCGCAACAAACCGAATTCTACAGGGTACGCGAAGGGAGTCAAGCACCTTTTGTGGCGGTGCAACAGCGGCCGCGACGGGGCGCGCCGCTCGTGGGTCGGAGAATACGACAGATGTCAAGCAGAGCTCGCCGTCTGTCGCAATTAAGCGACCGGCTATCGAGAATTCGGGTAAAGGATCGCTTCCAAGTATCTAAGTTTCCAAGAGTTTCTATAGACTCGTGGCGGGGACGAAGAGGCGATTTGCGGGGGGGCGGGCGATGGTTCGGGTTGCGCGGGCGGGCAGCTGGCGGCGTTTCGGCGTCGCACTGGTGCTTTCGGTGGGTCTGGCGTCGCTGCTGCAATCGGAACCGGCGCGCGCGGCCGGCAAACGAAGCTCCGACGCCGTAGCGAGCCCGACGTCGCCGGCCGCCAGGCCGGCGAGCGCCGCGAAGCGAAGCGCGCGGCCCGACGCCCGTGATTCCAGGTCCGGATCCGCCTCGCGCGCGTCCGCCGCGAGGCGCACGACGCCTGCGGCTCGTTCGAGCGGGTCGAAGTCGGCGGGCACGGCGAAGGCGGGCACGAGCCGCACGAAGTCGGTGGCGAAGACTCGCGCGAAGAACCGCCGGGTAACGCGCGTTACGTCGCGCAAGGTCGTGCCGGCCCGGCCGTCGATCGGGCACGCGTTCGGGCTGCACGACGTGGCCGATCCGCTGTCGCTCGAATCGGCGGTCGCCCTCGTGCTCGACCAGCGCAGCGGGAAGATCCTGTTCGAGAAGAACTCGCACGCGGTGCTTCCGATCGCGTCGATCAGCAAGCTGATGACGGCCGTCGTCGTGCTCGAAGCGGCTCTGCCGATGAACGAGATGCTGGAGATCAGCGCGGCAGACGTCGATACCGAGCGCAATACCACCTCGCGGCTGCGCACCGGCACCCGGCTGTCGCGCGGCGAACTGCTGCACCTGGCGCTGATGTCTTCCGAGAACCGCGCGGCGAACGCGCTCGGGCGTCACTACCCCGGCGGGCTTGCAGCGTTCGTCGCGCGGATGAACGACAAGGCGGCCGAGCTCGGGATGGAGCACTCGAACTTCGTCGAGCCGACGGGGTTGTCGAGCAGCAACGTGTCGAGCGCGCGCGACCTGGCGCTGCTCGTACAGGCCGCGTTCCGCCATCCGTTGATTCGCGAATACTCGACGGCGAGCGCGCTTTCGGTCGACACCGGCTATCGCACGGTGAACTATCGCAACACCAACCGCCTCATCGGCCGCGACGACTGGGAGATCGGCCTGCAGAAGACCGGGTTCATTTCGGAAGCCGGCAACTGCCTGGTGATGCAGGCGCGGATCGACGATCGCCCTCTCGTCTTCGTGCTGCTCGACGCGCAGGGACGCCGCGCGCGCATCGGCGACGCCAACCGCATCCGCAACTGGCTCGAGCGCACGATACTGCCGGATCTGCCGGGGGGCCAGCAGCACACGTCGAGTCCGCCGGCAATCGACGCAGCCCCCGACGCCGACGCGGCTCCCGCGCAGACGAGCGCCTGAGCGACGACCGCTGTCAGGCGTCGCCGCCCGCGTCGTAGCCGAGCGCAGACGAGATGCCCGCCGCCGTGCGGCACACCTGCTCGATCCATTCGTCCTGCAGGAAATCCGCCGGCGCCGAGATCGACAGGCCGGCGACCAGCCGGCCGCTGTCGTCGCGCACGCCCGCCGCGATGCACCGCACGCCCAGTTCCAGTTCCTCGTTGTCGCGCGCGTAACCGCGTGCCCGCACGAGCGCCAGTTCGTTCTCGAGGCGCGCCGCGTCGGTGATGCTGTTGCGGGTGTGCCCCGCCAGGCCGGTGCGCGCGGCATACGCGCGTACGACGCGCGGGTCGTCGGCCGCGAGAAACAGCTTTCCGACCGAAGTCAGGTGCAGCGGAGCACGACCGCCGACGGCGCGCACGACCTGCATCCCGGAGCGCTCCGAGACCGCGCGTTCGATGTAGACGATCTCGTCGCCCTGGCGTATCGACAGGTTCACCGGCTGGCCCGTCAGGCGGTGCAGCTCGCGCATCGGTCCGAGCGCTGCATCGCGCACGTTCATCCGCGCCTTGACCAGGTTGCCGAGTTCGAGCAGCCGGATGCCGAGCTGGTACGACCCGGGCTCGGCGCGGTCGACGAACCGGGCGATGACCAGGTCGTTGAGAATCCGGTGCGCGGTCGACGGGTGCAGGCCGGTGCGCTGCGACAACTCCTTCAGGCTCACCGGATCGGATTGCGCGGCGAGCGCATCGAGCAGCGAAACCAGCCGTTCGATCACCTGAATTGCGGTGCGGCCTTCCTCGTTGTGCGACAGTCGCGGTCGGGGCATGGGGTGAAGTGCTCGCGAAAGGACGCGAAAAGGGTATCACGTCGGCGAACGGTATCCTGCATCGTGAAAACGGTCTGGCGGATGGGCGGAGCCTGTGCGCAGCCGCGTGCCGCATACGGATGGTCCAAGGCGCCGTGCGCGACGTGATTCAACGTTCGATCTCGACGACTCTGTGGCGGGTTCTCGCCGTCGCCTGTGTTGCGCTCGCGATGCTCGGCGCGGTGCTTCCCGTGCTGCCGACGGTGCCGTTCCTGATCGTCGCCGCATGGGCCGGCAGTCGCGGATGGCCGCAACTCGAGAGCTGGTTGCTCGAACACCCGCGCCACGGCCCGGCGATCCGTCGCTGGCGCGATCACGGCGCGGTGCCGCGCCGTGCCAAGTGGTTCGCGACGACGATGATGGTGCTGAGCGGCGCGGTGCTGGCGCTGTCGCCCGCGCCGCTGTGGCTCAAGCTCGCCGTGCCGGCGCTGATGGCCTGCGTCGCGACCTGGCTGTGGCGCAGGCCGGAAGTCTGATCATCCGATCCAGGTGCGCAGGATGCCGAGCGGGTCGTGCGCGCGGGCGATCGAATACATCATCGCGTAGCAGGCCAGCGCGGCTGCGAACCAGAAGAGCCGGCGGGCGCTCGAACGCGAGCGACGCAGCGCCATCGTCCCGAAGGCGACGTACAGCACGAGCAACGCCAGCTTGACGCTCAGCCATGACACGGCGAACGGGTTGAGCTGCAGCACGTACAGCAGCAGCAGCGCGGCGCCGAGCAGCGCCGTGTCGATCATCCAGCTCGTGCGGCGCACCGCCCGGGTGCCGCTCCAGCGCGCACCGGCCAGCGTCGCGATGCCGCGCACCGCGAACAGGCTGCCACTCAGTACGACCAGGCCGATGTGCGCGAGCCGGATCTGCGGATAGAGTTCGAGCAGCAGCGGATGCGGCATGCGTGCCGATCAGCGGACGACGAAGTCGATGACGATCTCGCCGGGCGTGCGGCTCACGTACCGGATGTCGACGTGTTCGCCGAAGCGATCGACGATCTGGTCGAGAAGCGGCAGCGGATCGTGGTCGTTCATGAAGCGCATCGTCTCGCCCGGCTGCAGCGCCGACAGGGCGCCGAAGATGGCCGAGTGGCGAAAGCGGCGGGCAACGCCGCGCGCATCGAAAGGATGGGTGTTCTCGTCGAGGATCCGAAGGGCGTTGTCCTGCATGTCTGTGCTCCTGAAGGCTGGTGCCGTGGCGCCGGCCCACGGACGCGGGCCTCGATCGCTGAAGGGGAATCTAGAATATAGCTTTAGCGTCGTCAACCACCCAGATCAAGGTTTTCGGCGCATGTCTCCGGCAAGCGCCTGCGCACAACTGCGAACCAGGGTCGGGCCGCGGTAGATCAGCCCCGTGTAGAGCTGCACCAGCGTCGCGCCGGCGATCAGCTTGGCGCGCGCGTCGTCGGCGCACAGGATTCCGCCGGCGCCGATGATCGGAAAGCCGGCCGGCAGCGACGCGCGCAGTGCGCGCACGACGTGGTTCGATGCTTCGAGCAGGGGGGCCCCGGACAGTCCGCCCCGCTCATCGGCATGCGGCTGTCCCGCGACCGCTTCGCGCGACACGGTCGTGTTCGTCGCGATGACCGCGTCGATTCGGTGGCGCACGAGCAGCGCGGCGATCGCTTCGATCTGCGAGTCGTCGAGGTCCGGCGCGATTTTCAGTGCGAGCGGCACCTGCCTGCCGTGTTCGGCAGCCAGCGCCGTACGGTGCGCCTGCAGTGCGCCGAGCAGTTCGTCGAGCGCGTCGCCGGCCTGCAGTTCGCGCAGTTGCGCGGTGTTCGGCGACGAGATGTTGACCGCGACGTAGTCGGCATGCGGATATACGCGCTCCAGGCAGATCCGGTAGTCGTCGGCCGCTCGCTCGATCGGCGTGTCGGCGTTCTTGCCGATGTTGATTCCCAGCACGCCTCGCCAGCGACGCCCGCGCACGTTGGCGATCAGCGCGTCGACCCCGTCGTTGTTGAAGCCCATCCGGTTGATCAGTGCCTCGCGCGCCGGTAGCCGAAAGAGCCGGGGTCGCGGATTTCCCGGCTGCGCTCGCGGAGTGACGGTGCCGACTTCGATGAAGCCGAATCCGATCGCACCGAGCGCGTCGACGTGCGCCCCGTTCTTGTCGAGGCCGGCGGCCAGTCCGACGCGGTTGTCGAAGCGCAGGCCCATCGCTTCGATCGGGTCGTCGACGGGCGGCCCGGCGAACGCACGCGTCGCACCGAGGCACGCGGCGCGGTCGAGCGCGCGCAGCGTCAGCGAATGCGCGGTTTCGGGATCGAGAGCGAACAGCAGCGGCCGGGTGAACGCGTAGGCGTTCATCGCCGCGGGAACGGTCCGGCGTCGTCGAGGCGTTTCCAGACTCCGTCGACCAGGCACTCGATCGGCCGGAATCGCGACTTGTAGGACATTTTCGGGCTCTGCGCGATCCAGTAGCCCAGGTACAGGTGCGGCAACCGAAGGTGCCGGCACTGTTCGAGCTGCCACAGGATGTTGTAGGTGCCGTAGCTGGCACCGGTCGAAGCCGGATCGAAAAACGTGTAGACCGACGACAGGCCGTCGTCGAGCACGTCGATGATCGAGACCATGCGCAGGCTGCCGTCGAAGTCGCGAAACTCGACGAGGCGCGTGTTCACCTTGCTCTGGAGCAGGAACTGCGCGTACTGCTCGCGGCTGTCCTGGTCCATGCCGCCTCCGGCGTGCCGGCTCGACTGGTAGCGAAGGTACAGATCGTAGTGCTCGGCGGAGAAGCCGAGGCGGGCGACCAGCGTGCGCAATTCGCGGTGCGTTTTCCAGGCGCGACGCTGGCTGCGGTCAGGGGTGAAGTCGGCCACCGGCAGGCGCACCGGCACGCACGCGCTGCACCCGTCGCAATGCGGGCGGTACGTGAAGATGCCGCTGCGCCGGAATCCCGCCTTGACGAGTTCGCCGTAGACGTCGGCGTTGATCAGATGGTTCGGAGTCGCCACCTGCGAACGCGCCAGGTGCCCGGGCAGGTAGCTGCAGGGGTACGGTGCGGTTGCGTAGAACTGGAGCGCCGAGAACGGCAGTTCCTTCAGGTGCGTCATGCGTTCGGCAAGTCGATGCTCAATGCTCGCCAATCGGGTCCGGGTTGCCGCACGAGCTCGCCGATGCGCTCGAGGAACTCCGCACGCGGCACTTCGCGCGCCCCGAGCGAGGCCAGATGGCGGGTACTCTGCTGGCAGTCTATCACGCTGAAACGGTGATTCCGCAGCAGCGCTCCGAGCGAAACGAGCGCCGTCTTCGATGCATCGGGCTCGCGCGCGAACATCGATTCGCCGTAGAACATGCGTCCGATCGAAACGCCGTACAACCCGCCGACCAGCGTCTCGTCGCGCCACACTTCGACCGAGTGCGCGCTGCCGATGCGATGCAGCGCGCAGTACGCGGCGAGGATTTCCTCGGTGATCCAGGTGCCGTCCTGTCCTTGCCGCGGAGCCGCGCACTCGCGCATCACGCGCTCGAAGCACGCGTCGAGCGTCACGCGCCAGCGCGCCTCGCGCCGCGCGGCGCGGATCGTCTTGCGCAGCGAACGGCTGACGCGCATTTCGTCCAGGTGCAACACCATGCGCGGGTCGGGCGACCACCAGAGCACCGGTTGCCCATCGGAATACCACGGGAAGATCCCGCGTGCGTACGCCTCGAGCAGCCGCTCGACGGTGACGTGCGCGCTGGCGGCCAGCAGCCCGTTCGGATCGTTCCACGCGGTCGCGGGATCGGGCAACGGATCATCCGGTCCGAGCCACGCCAGCACCCGCTTCGGCTGTCGCGCCATCGGCAGCATCACCCGCAGCGCATCAGCTGCCGGCAATAGCGTTCGATCGGCAACACGACGCTGCGCTCGCCGACGAGCGCGCGTTCGCGCCCTTCGTGTTCGAGCGAGAGTTGCATTGCGAAACTATCGAAGAACGCATCGAAGAGTTCGCCGCCGAGCATTCCGGTCGCGTACAGCGCATCGTCGTCCGGATCGTGCTCCAGCAGGACTGCAGCGAGCGGCTGTCGTGCCGGGCCCGCGAGTACGCGTGCTCCGTCGGCAGGGTCGTACTGGCTGTGTTCTGAGCAGCAGTGGATCACCTGGCCGCGCTTCGTGAGCGCAGAGGGCTCGTCGCGGTAGCTGATGAAGCTGATCTCGCGGGTCGGATACGCCATCCGGTGCGCACAGATCGCGGAGAACGCGACGATCGAACCGCGTGGTCCGACGCCGCCGTGCCACGTGTAGCGACTACGCTCGTCGGTCGACAGCGTCACCGAACGCTTCGTCGGCTTGCCCAGGTCGAGCAGGAACGCCGGGGTGCCGACGTACGGATAGCGAAAGAGCAGCGTGTGTCGCTGCCGCATTTCGGCTGCCTTCAGCGCCCGGCCGGCGCTGTCGACCAGTTGCGTGCGCGGATACTCGCGCGGCAGCGCGTTCTCCGTCGCGGCCTGCAGTTCGTCGACGAGGACCGCCCCGTCGACGGCCGCGGCGGCCGCCGCACATCCGATCAGGAAATCGCGACGCTGCATGCCCGTCCCTCCGAATTCCGCCGGTCGCTGCGTGCACCGGTTGGCGCCGGTACAGCCAGGGCAATGCTATCGCGAACGCAAATGCCACCGCGCACGATGCGGTGCGAACGGCTCGACCGGCGGCAACGCTTCAGCCGGGAGGACGTTCGGGTACGGGCGACGCGAGATCGCGGTGACGCGAGGGCGCTTCGACGACACCGACGTGCAGTCCGAAACCGCCGGTGCGACGGTCGGCGAAGAACCAGCGCAGCGTCTGGCCGACGGTGCGAAAGGCGATGGAATCCCAGGGGATCGCCTCTTCGGAGAACAGCCGGGCTTCGAGGCTCTCCGGACCGGGCTCGAAGTGCGGATCGACCAGCCGCGCGAGAAAGAACAGGTGCACCTGGTTCACGTGCGGCACGTCGACCATCGAGAACAATGCGCCGAGTTCGATGCGCGCGCCGGCTTCCTCGACGGTTTCGCGCTGCGCGCCTTGCGCGGTCGTCTCGCCGTTCTCCATGAAACCCGCCGGCAGCGTCCAGTATCCGTAGCGCGGTTCGATGGCACGGCGGCACAGCAGCACCTGGTCGTTCCAGGCCGGAATCGTGCCGAGCACCATTCTCGGGTTCTGGTAGTGGATCGTCCCGCAGTGGGCGCAACCGTAGCGCGGCCGGTTGTCGCCGGGCGGGACGCTCAACGTGACTTCATGGCCGCAGACCGAGCAGAACTTCATGGCACACCGGAGTTGCCGCGAGTGTAGCAGCGCGACCCGACGGTGCCCGGACGAAAAAAACGCCGTCGGGCTGTGGCTCCGACGGCGCTTCGATGTGTCTGGTTGCGGGGGCAGGATTTGAACCTGCGACCTTCGGGTTATGAGCCCGACGAGCTGCCAGACTGCTCCACCCCGCGTCTGAGCCGGACATTATAGCCTCGCCGTGCTGCTCGAACAAACGAACGAAGGCCAGGTGGCCGCGTGCGGCCTTCGTGTATCATGGCGCGAACACCGAAGCAGCGGCCTCGACCGACTGCCTCGCGGTGGACCCCGGCGCCGGATCGGCGCGGTGGTTCGTACCGGCGGCGATGCCCGTCCGGTGACCGACGAGCCGGGTCGCTTCGCTGGAACCCTATTGCGTCCCTATTGCGTCTAGTCCCGACGAACGCCGAGCGTTGCGCGGTCTGCGCGGACGGTCGAACCGGTCGACATTCGATGGCTCCCGAAGCCGCGCGCCGCGGTTCGTTCCGGCAGCCGCAGTAGAACTTTCGCGCGTGCCCGCGTCCGCACACTGCTCCGATGAATACAGAAGAAGCGAAGATCGTCCTCGAGGCAGCGTTGCTGTGCGCTCATGAGCCGATGAGCCTGGGCGACATGCGCAAGCTGTTCGACGACGACGTTTCCCCCGACACGATTCGCGCACTGCTCGGACAACTGCAGTCCGACTGGGACGGCCGCGGCGTTCAGCTCGCGGCGCTGGCCACCGGTTGGCGATTCCAGAGCACGTCGCAGATGGCGCCGTACCTCGAACGGCTGAATCCCGAGAAGCCGCCGCGGTACTCGCGGGCGTTGATGGAGACGCTGGCGATCATCGCGTATCGTCAGCCCGTCACGCGCGGCGACATCGAGGAAATCCGCGGCGTGACGGTATCGTCGCAGCTGATACGCACGCTCGAGGAACGCGGCTGGGTCGAGGCGATCGGTCATCGCGACGTGCTGGGGCGCCCCGAGTTGCTCGGCACGACGCGCCGGTTTCTCGACGACCTCGGCCTGCGCTCGCTGAGCGAGTTGCCGCCGCTGCTCGAACCGGGCGAATCTGCCGAAGCGGCCGACACGATCACGCAGCGCGTCATCGCGTTCGCCGACGGAGAACCGGAGTTGCAGGGCGAGCCGTCGGCCGAGGCGCTGCGTTCGGAGCCGTTCGCAACGCACGTCGACTCGGCGGCCGGGCCGCAGGAATCGAGTGCCGAGCAGGCCGAGCAGGCCGAGCAGGCCGAGCCGGAGACGCAGCAGGAATCGATCGCCGAACAGGCTGGATCGGAAACCGACCATCGACCTGCCGAAAGCTGACCGGCCTTTTTTTCTTCATTCGAACCCAACGAGGGTCTTCTTGAACACCGAATACCCGAGCGAGAGCCGCGACGCGGCGA
>CAYZYC010000079.1:0-5578 GCA_964481165.1 uncultured Limnobacter sp.
CCGATTCCTGCGCCGATCTCCGGGGCGGCAACGCGGCAATGCTCGGAGCGATGCTGATCGTGGCCGCGCTCGGCGCCGATCCGCTCGCCGCCGCGCTGGAGCGCTGCGAAGCGATGGAGAGCTACCGCGTGACGATGCGCGCCACGACCGGCAAGGGCGATGCGCAGGTCATCCGGTATCACTGGCGACGCCCCGGCTTCGTGCGCATGGACTTCGAACGGCCGCATCGCGGTGCGCTGCTCGTCTACAGTCCGATCAGCGGCAAGGTGACGCTTCGGCCCTTCGGCGCCGGGGTGTTCCCGCGGCTCGACCTCGACCCCGGCAATCCGCTGGTGCGCGGCCCCGGCGGCCACACCGTCGATCGCTCCGACATCGGCGTGCTGCTGCGCAATGCGCATCGGCTTCGGCAGAACGGTGCGATCGAGATCGTCGGCACCGAACGCGTAGGGAAGCGGCGGGCGCTGCACGTGACCGTGACCGGCACCGGGCGCAAGGTCGTCGACGGCGTGCACCGTTACGACCTGTGGCTCGACATGCGCACGCGGTTCCCGTTGCGCGCCGAGAGCCGGAACCTGCGCGGCGAACCGGTCGAGGCGATCACGATGGACGATCCCGAGATCGACGTCGACTTCCCCGCGCAGTTCTTCGATGGTTGAATGCACCGTGCCTGCATCGGGCGGGAGCCGACGATGGCCGACTACCGGCTGTTCACGACCTGGCGAATCGAAGCACCCGTCGCGCGCGTCTACGAGGCCGTGCGCGATTCGGCGCAATGGCCGTCGTGGTGGCCCGCCGTCGAACGCGTCGTCGACCTCGAGCCGGGTGCCGCGTCGGGAGTCGGTCGCCTGCAGCGGTATACGTGGAAGGGCGTACTGCCCTACCGGCTGAGTTTCGACCTGCGGGTGACGCGGATCGAACCGCACGAGGCACTCGAAGGCGTCGCCAGCGGCGAACTCGAAGGGGTCGGTCGATGGCGCTTCTCCGCCGGGGACCCGTTGACCACCGTGCATCACGAATGGTGCGTGCGCACCACGCGCGCGTGGATGAACCGCGTCGCACCGGTCGCCAGGCCGCTCTTCGAGTGGAACCACGCGGTGGTCATGCGTCGCGGCGCGCAGGGACTCGCGCGACGGCTCGACGCCCGCCTGGAGAGTGCGGAAGCCCGTTGAAAACCCGCGATTGCTTGATCCAGATCGTTTCGGGGGGTGATCGGCGCCCCTAGCATCCGCCGGATGCCATTCCGGAGTCGCACACTGCGTTCGTGGAGCCGCATCGTCCTGATGACGATGCTGTTCGCCGCGCTCGCACCCGCAGTGGCGCACGCCTTCGACCGATCCGGCGCCGACCGCTGGATGCAGGTCTGCACTTCGGCAGGCACCTTCACGATGGCCGCCGAGGCCGCCGACCCGATGCCGCCGGACGAGCGCGGCACCGAAGCGCGCGTCGCATGCCCGTTCTGCCTCGCCGGCGCGCACGCAGCCGCACTGCCCGTACCGCTGCGGCTCGCCCATGCCGCTCCGGTCGGCTCCGACCTCGTGCCGCCGCTGGCCGCACCGCCTCCTCCGACTGCGCGCGGCCTCTTGCAGCCGGCGCAACCGCGCGCACCCCCGGCTTCCTGCTGATCCGCCCGCGGCCCCGCTTCGGCGGGCCTTTTCGCGCACGCGCCGTGCGAAATCACGGTCGATCCTCATGCCCTTCGGCAGGCGAACCCGAAATCTGACTGTCTGGCTGCTCTGCGCCTTCCTGATGGCGGGCGCGCTGCTGCCGTCGTTGTCGCATGCGATTGCGCTCGCGGCCGGGGCGCAGGATGCCGAAATCTGCACGAGCACCGGAATCGTGCGCCAGCCGCTCGCCGGCACGCGCAGCGAGCTTCCTCGAGAAGGCGCCGGGAACCGCGACGAAGGCGAGTTACCGGGCGACTCGTGCCCGTGGTGCCTCGCGCAATCCGCGTGCACGACGCTTCCTCCGCCCTTCGATGCCGGCCTGCGCGTCGCCGCGCAGCAAGCCGAATCGCCGGCCTCGCTTTCTTCGCAGCCTGCCGCTCGCGCGCACCGCCTGCCGGGTCCGCGCTCGCGCGCTCCGCCGAACTGAGCGCCCCGGGCGCCACGCCACGGGTTCGCCGGACGGACCCCACCCGGCAGCGGCGCCACCAGCACAGACAGTTCGATGCCGTTTCGCGCTGCCGCAACCGGCCACGCGCGACGGCTGCACGCGAAGACAGATCTTCGCGCCGACCCTGCAGGAGACAGGCGGGTGCCATTCGAGTTCCTGAAGTACGCGCTGTGCGCAGCGCTGTGCGGCCTGGCCGCTTCCTTCGCAACGGCGCAATCGACCGACGAGTCGACGACGCTGAGACAGATCACGGTGACCGATTCGGCGATCGAAGACCGCTTCGACGCCGACGATACCGACCCCGTGTCGCGCACACGCTTCGATGCGCAGGAGGTCGAACGCCAGCACGCGAAGAACCTGATCGAGATCCTGCGCTCGGTTCCCGGCGTGACCGCCGACGTGCAGGGCGACGGCGAGACGATCAAGATCAAGCTGCGCGGCATCGAGAACCAGCGCTTCATGGGCGAGAAGCCCGGCGTGGCGATCGTCGTCGACGGCGTGCCGGTGTTCGAGCGCACCGGCAAGGTCAACGTCGACCTCGACAACATCGAGCGCATCGAGGTCGTCAAGGGCGCAGCGTCGTACCTCTACGGCGACGACGCGTTGGCCGGCGCGGTCATCGTCACGACGAAGCGCGGCGCCGGCCAGCGCGGCCTGCGATTCGACGCCGACCGCGGCGCCTTCGGCTATCGCCGCCACCTGCTGCACGCCGGCCATGCGGGCGATGCCTTCTCCGCACACCTGCGATACGCCGAGCGCGAGCAGGACGGCTACTACTTCCTGTCGTCGTCGCGCGCGCGCACATGGTCGGGGAACCTGCAATACGCGCTCGACGATCGCAGCGAGCTCGCGTTCGGCTTCGAGCGCTCCGATCGCTTCCGCGACCGCGAAGGCAGCGTCACCGGCGTGACGGCGGCGGCGACCGATCCGCGCGGGCGCAACGAAGGCCGCGGCTACACGCGCAACTTCGACGTCGACCTGACGCGCTGGAACCTGCGCTGGTCGCGCGACCTCGACGAGCGCAGCAACCTGCTCGCGGTCGTCTACGAGTACCGCGACGAGACGACCTACTGGTCGGCACCGATGCGCTTCGACGCGGCGGGCCTGCCGGCGACGAACGCGCTCGACTACAGCACGCTGAACGACTACGAGCAGGCGCAACGCGGCGCGAAAGCCGAGTACCGCGTCACCTTCGACGCGCTCGCGCTGATGGGCGGCATCGACCTGCGCCGCAACGCCTTCGAGAACGACGCCACGGCGCTGAACGCCTTTCGCACGACGCCGCGCGGCGCCGTGACGCCGGCCGGAACACAGCTGAGCGACGACGAGACGCGCGAGCGGATGCACGCGGCCTACGGCGAGGCGAAGTTCGCGCTGGGCGCATCGACGGTGGCGACGCTGAACCTGCGGCGCGACCGCGTCGACGTCGACTTCGCCGCCGCCCCGGTGGCGGGCAACGGCAATCGAACGGTCTCCACCGGCCGCTCCTTCGACGTCGACAGCTACCGGGTCGGCCTCACGCATGCGCTGAGCGACACGAGCTCGATCTTCGCGTCGGCATCGACCGGGTTTCGCCTGCCGAGCGCCGAACAACTGTTCCGCGGCGAGACGACGACGAGCGCGTTCGTGCACAGCAACCCCGGCCTGCGACCCGAGAAGGCGATCAGCCTCGAAATCGGGGCGCGCCGAAGCGTGCAGCTGGCCGGATGGGAGACGACGCTCGGTGCGTCGGTGTTCCAGATCGATCGCGACGACTTCATCCTCGACAGCAACGGCCAGTACGCCTCGCCGGGCACGACGATCGGCGGCGGATCGCAGTTCCGCAACATCGGCGGCGCGCGCAGTCGCGGCATCGAGCTAGACGCGCGAACCTCGCCCCACGCCGGCTGGGCCTTCGAGGCGGCGGCCACCTTTCTCGATGCGCGCTTCACGCGTTACGACAACGCCTTCCTCAGCCTGGGAAACAACTTCGGGCGCTTCGTCGAGAACCCGAGCGCCGCGCAGCGCGCCGACCCCGCGTTCTGGCGCAGCAACTACACGGTGGCGGCGCACGACAACACCGGAAACCGCATCCCGCGAACGCCGCCGCGCATGCTCGACCTGCGCGCGCACTGGTTTCCCGCGCCCGGCTGGACCGTCAGCGGCGAGATCGACCACCGCGCGGGCTCGTGGGCCGACGAGATCAACCAGGAGCGCTGGCCGGGCCGCACGCTCGTGCACCTCGGGGTGCGCCACGAGACGAAGCTGCCGGGCGGATCCGGCGCCCGGCTGCTGCTGTTCGCGCGCGTCGACAACGCCCTCGACCGGGGCCACTGGCTGATCGCGCGCGGCACCAACGACGCCAACTTCGACGGTGTCTACGACGGCGAAGACGTGTCGATCGTCCCCGACCCGGGCCGCATCTGGCGATTCGGCCTGTCGCTGCAGTACTGAAAGGAGCCCTCGCATGGATCACGTTCGCGCACTGGTCGACTGGGGTGTGCTCGGCGCGCTCGCCGCGGCGAGCGTCGTCGCGCTGGCGGTCGCCGCCGAGCGCTGGCGCTATATCGCGCGCATCGACGCCGCCGGCTACGCGAGCCGCGTGCGGCTCGAATCGGATCTCACGACACGACTGAACTGGCTGTCGACGATCGCGGCGAATGCGCCGTACCTGGGGCTGCTCGGCACCGTGCTCGGGATCATGCTGACCTTCGAAGGTCTCGGCGCCGGCGACGGTCTCGATGCGCGAACGATCATGAGCGGTCTGGCGCTCGCGCTGAAGGCAACCGCCGCCGGCATCGCCGTGGCGATCCCCTGCGTCGTCGCGAACAACGCGCTGCGCCGCCGCGTGCGCGAGCGTCTCGTCGACTTCGACGAAGCGCGCGGAGGCTGACGCGATGAACGAAGGTGAATTCGGCGAGATCAACGTCGTGCCGCTGGTCGACGTGATGCTGGTGCTGCTGGCGATCGTGCTGACGACCGCGAGCTTCGTCGCCAGCGGGCGCATTCCGGTGGAGCTGGCCAGCGCAGCGAGCGCGACCGCGGCGCGGCCGGCGCCGCTCGTGCTCACGCTCACGCACGACGAACGCCTGCATCTCGACGACGAGCCCATCGACGATCTTGCCGCGGCGCTCGCCTCGCGCGCGCGCGACGAAGCGGTCGTCGTGCGTGCCGACGGCCGGCTGGCGCTGTCGAAGTTCGTCGAGCTCGTCGATCGCGTGCGCACGCTCGGTTTCGAGCAGGTCAGCCTCGAGGTGCGTCGCCCGTGAGCACGCCGATCGAGTGGATTGCAGCGAAGCGGCACGCGTGAGCGCCGTGCTCGCCCTCGGCCGCGTCGCACCGGGTTCGATCGCCCCGCGCGACTGGCTTGCTTCGCTCGCCGTGCACGCGGGCGTGCTGATCGCGGCCATGCCGCTTCTCGCCTCGCTCGGCGAGGTGCCGGTGAAGCCGACGCCGGTGCAGGTGCCGATCCGCTGGGTCGAGGCGC
>CAYZYC010000079.1:5678-11324 GCA_964481165.1 uncultured Limnobacter sp.
GAGGTGCCGGTGAAGCCGACGCCGGTGCAGGTGCCGATCCGCTGGGTCGAGGCGCCCGCGGCACCCGTGGTCGCCGAAGCGAGGGCTGCCGTACCGGTTCCACGATTCGAACCCCAAGCCGTGACGGAACCGGCGCCGACGGAAATGAACCGCGCCGCATCGCCCGTCGAGACGCCCAGACCGGCGCCGAAGGCGGTGCCGACGCCGGTGCCGACGCCAACGGCGAAGCCAGAGCCGAAGCCGGAGCCGAGGCCGAAACCTGCATCAAAGCCGACGCCGGCGGCAAAGGCCGCTTCGCCCGCCACGCGTACGCCCGAGGAGCCGCGCCCCGACCCGCGCATCGACGTGCCGCGGGAAGCCGCCGTTGCCGCCAATCGCGACCCGGCTCCCGTTACAGCACCGCTGGCGCCCGAAGCGGCTCGCTCGCTATCGGCGCAGCCATTGACCGCCAACACGCCATCCGTTCCCTCGACAGAAATAGCCACCGACGCCGCACAGTCGCCCGTCCCGGCGGCTGCGGCCTCCTCACGGCCCTCCACTCCCGATATGTGGCGTGCCGATCTCGAAGCACTGCTCGCCACGAACAAGCGCTATCCGCGCCAGGCACGTCGCATGGGCCAGCAGGGCGTCGTCACCGTGCGCGCGCGATTCGCGGCGGACGGCGAACTGTTGCGCTGCGAAGTGGCCGCGAGCTCCGGCTTTCGTGCCCTCGACCAGGCCGCGCTGGAACTCGTGCGGCTTGCCGCCGAGCAACTGCGCGTGAACCAGGCACCCGGCCGCCTCGCCGAGGTGCACGTACCGATCTCCTACGAACTCGAGGGACGCGGCACATGAAATCTCTGCAGATTCTCGCGATGCTCGCCGTCGCCCTCGTCACCGCCGTCGCGGCCCCGACCGCCGCTGCGCAATCGCCGACGGCTTCGGCCGCGACACCGCTGCAGATTCCGGCCGGGACGCCGGGCCCGAAGGTCGCGCTCGTCTCGACGAAGATGGTGCTCGAGCGCAAGTTCCGCCTGCTCGCCGACGCAGCCCGCACGCAGGGAGTCGAGCTCGCCTGGACGCGCGTCGACGTCGAGGGCGACGAAGGCGTCGCGCGCGCGCTCGCCGGCGCGCGATTCGTGCTGATCGATGCGCCGCGCGCCGACGATCGCGCCCTCGTCGAGCGCATCGCGGGTGCGCGCCTTCGCGACGCGGCGCTGCCCGGCGTGGGCATCCACGTGATGAGCCCGCCGACGCGGATGCAGGCACTGCGCGTCGACGGCGCAGTCGCGCAACGCGTCTTCGAGTACTACGTCGGCGGCATGCGCGAGAACCACGAGCGGCTCTTCGGCTACCTGCGCGCGCTCGATGCCGGTGACGGCAGCGAATCTTCCGTGGCGCCGCCGCTGCCGCTGCCGTCGGCCGCCATCTACCATCCCGATCACGAAGCAGGGCTGATCACCGGGCTGCCCGAGTACCTCGACTGGTGGCAGCGCCGGACACGACACGACTGGCGCGAGCGTCCGGTGATCGGAATGGAGATCTCGTCGAGCTACCTGTCCGACGGGCAGACGCAGGCGATCGACGAGACGCTGCACGCGCTCGAAGCGAGTGGCGCGGTTCCGGTCGTCTTCTATCGCGCTTCGCGCACCGCGCGCGCACGCGCCGATGCCACCGCTGTCGGTTCGCACCGCGCAAGCGCGGAGAAACGCTCCCCGCCTGCCGCCGTCGTCGACAAAGGCTTCCCGAACCCGAAGCCCGTCGACCCGCCCGCGCGCGACGAAGCCCTCGTCACGCTCGACGGCCGCCCGATCGTGCACGTGATGCTCGTGCACACCTTCCTCGGCGTCGATCCCGATGCCCGCAAGGCCTGGCACCGTTCGCTCGACGTTCCGGCGATTCCGGTGCTGACCTACCGCGGCGGCACGCGCGAGGACTACCTCGCCGATCCGGTCGGCGTAAGCCGCTTCGAGCTTCCGTTCACGTTGACGAACGCCGAGTACATCGGGCTGCAGGATCCGGTCGTGCTCGCGGCCAACGAAGGCGGAGAGCTCGTACCGATGCCCGAGCAGCTGCAGATGCTGGTCGACAAGGCGGTGCGCCTCGCGCGCCTGCGCATGATGCGCAACGCCGACAAGCGCCTCGCGCTCTTCTACTGGAACCATCCTCCGGGCGAGACGAACCAGGGCGCGTCGAACCTGAACGTGCCGCGTTCGATCGGGCATCTCGTGGATCGGCTGCGTGCGCAGGGCTACGCGATCGAACCGGCGACCGAGGACGCGCTGATCGAGGCCAACGCGGCGATGCTGCGTCCCGCATACCGCGCGGGCTCGATCGACACGTTGACGAAGACCGCGCACTCGGCGTTCCTGCCGCTGGCCGACTACGAGCGCTGGTACGCGACACTGCCGACGCAGGTGCGCACCCGGATCGACGACGCATGGGGTGCGCCCGAACGCAGCAGCTGGATCGCCGAACGCGAAGGCGTGCGCGGCTTCGTCATTCCGCGCGTGGACCTCGGCGCACTCGTCGTTCTGCCGCAGCCGATGCGCGCCGAGACCGCCGCAGGCGGCGACGAGAAGAAGCTGTTCCACGACACGAAGATGCCGCCGAACCACTTCTACCTAGCGGCCTATCTCTGGGTGCGCGAGCAGCACGCGGCCGACGCGATCGTCCACTTCGGCACGCACGGAACGCAGGAATGGACGCCCGGGAAGGAACGCGGCCTGTGGGCATACGACGACCCGAACCTGCTGGTCGGCAACGTGCCCGTCGTCTATCCGTACATCGTCGACAACATCGCCGAAGCGATGCACGTGAAGCGGCGCGGGCGCGGCGTGATCGTCAGTCACCAGACTCCGCCCTTCGCGCCGGCGGGACTCGCCGACGAGCTCTCCGCGCTCGGCGCGCTGCTGCGCGAGCACGACGTCGTCGACGAAGGCCCGGTGCGCGAGCAGCTGCGCGAACGCATCGCCGCGGCGGCGCGCGAAGCGGGGCTGCTCGCCGACCTGGGCCTGGACGACGAGGCTCCGTCCGGCGACTTCGATCGCATCGCACGCGCACTGCACGACCACCTCGAGGAGCTCGGCAGCGCGATCCAGCCGCTCGGGCTGCACACGCTGGGGCGCGACGCGCCGCGCGAGCATCTGGTGAGCAACGTGATGCAGATGCTCGGCGAGCCGCTGTATGCGCGCACCGCGCCGCAGGGCGCCGCCGACCTGTTCCGCGGCGACTACCGCGCGCTCGCCGAAAGCGCGCCCTACCGTTTCGTCGACGAGTTCGTCTTCGACGGCACGCGCTCGCTCGAGGCGATCGACGACGAGGAACTGCGCGAGCTCGCCCGACGCGGTCGCGAGTACCGCGAAACGCTGCACGCCGAAGCCGAGATCGATGCCGTCGTGCGCGCGCTGTCCGCACGATGGATCGACCCGTCGTATGGCGGCGACCCGATCCGCAATCCCGATGCGCTGCCGACCGGGCGCAACGTCTACGGTTTCGATCCGTCTCGCATCCCGACGCGCTCGGCCTGGGAAGCCGGCATGCGCGCGGTCGACGAGGTGATCGAAGCGCATCGCGCAAGCCACGGAAGCGCACCGCGCAAGCTCGCGTTCACGCTGTGGAGTACCGAGACGATGCGCCACCTCGGCATCCTCGAGGCGCAGGTGCTCTACGCGCTCGGCGTGCAGCCGAAATGGGACGCGGGCGGGCGCGTGGTCGGTGTGGAACCGATCCCGCTCGCGCAACTCGGCCGCGCGCGCATCGACACGGTGGTCTCGATCACCGGGTTGTACCGCGACCAGTTCCCCAACGTGATGGAGTTGCTTTCGAGCGCCGTCGTGCTCGCCGCGTCGCTCGACGAGCCCGCCAGCGACAACCCGGTGCGCGCCAACGTCGAGCGCGTGGCCGCGACGCTGCTCGCGCGCGGCGTCGAGCCGCAGGCCGCGCACGACGCGGCGCGCACGCGCATCTTCGGCAACGAGAGCGGCGACTACGGGACGCGTGTCCCCGAGGCGACGCTCGCCTCCGACCAGTGGGCCGAAGGCGACGGCAAGCTCGAGCGGCTGTACCTGTCGCGCATGTCGTGGGGCTACGGCCCCGACCCGGCGCGCTGGAGCACGAAGCCGAGCGACGCCGAAGGCAACGCGGTCGACGCCTACGCGGAGCACCTGCGCGGCACCGACGCGGCCGTGTTCTCGCGCTCGTCGAACCTGCGCGGGCTGCTCGACACCGACCATCCCTTCGAATACCTGGGCGGCATCTCGAACGCCGTGCGTTTTCTCGACGGCCGCAACCCGCAGCTCTACATCTCGAACCTGCGCGACCCGAAGCGCGCACGGCTGCAGAACGCGTCGACCTTCCTCGCCACCGAGCTGCGCTCGATCTACCAGCACCCGAGGTGGGTCGCGAAGATGCGCGACGAGGGCTATGCCGGAACACTGCAGCTGCTCAACGCAGTCAACAACTTCTGGGGCTGGCAGGCGATGGACCGCAACATCGTGCGCGACGACCAGTGGCAGGCATTCCACGACGTCTACGTGAAGGACCGCTACCAGATCGGCACGCGCGAATGGTTCGAGGCGGCGAACCCGGCGGCGCTCGCGCAGATCGCCGAGCGCATGCTCGAGGCGATCCGCAAGGGCTACTGGCGCGCCGACGAGGCCACCGAGCGCGAGCTCGTCGAAGCGTGGCGCTCGATCGCGCAACGACACGACGTTTATACGGCAAACGAGACCTTCGTCGCGCACGTCGAAGCGCTCGCGCAGGGCTACGGGCTCGACGGCACGCTGGCGCCGGATGCGTCGCAATCGCAGGTCGATGCACAGGCCCCGAGCCCGCCACGCGCCGATCCGCAGCCGCACGAAACGCCCCCGGCCGCCGAAGCGGTGCCCGATGTGCCGCTCGAGCACGTGCGCGGCCAGGAGCTGCGCGAGGTGGCGCAGGAGCCGCCGGTCGACGCCCCCGTCGCCTGGATCTACGCCGCGTGGATCGCGCTGATCGTCGCCGCCGGTGCCGCCGCGCAGACCTTCGGCACCTGGCGCGAACGCCGACTGCCGCTGCCGGCCGGATAACGCCGCGAGACCGAACGCCCACCGATGAATGCGCGGCCCCGGCGAAACCAAACCCGATTTCCTCTTCGCGAGAACCCGATGAACACGATCGAAACCTTCCTCTACGAAACCTCCCGCTTCTTTCTGACGCCGGTGCTGATCCTGCTCGCGGCGATGTTCGCCTATGCGCTCTACTGCCTCGGTGCGCTGCTGGCCGAGGTTGCGCTGCGCAGGCTTCGCGGCCAGGGGCGCCGGCCGCTCGCCCGCTGGCTTCATGCACGGCCCGACGCGAGCCCCGAGCGGCTCGAGCTGCACGTGCTGCGTCGCCTCGAGATGCAGCGCATCGTCAGCCGCACCGCTCCGATGCTCGGACTCGTCGCGACGATGATCCCGATGGGGCCGGCGCTCGTCGCAGTCGCCTCCGGCGACGCGCAGGGAATGGCGGAAAACCTGGTGGTCGCCTTCGCCGCCGTGATCGTCGCGCTGCTGTCGGCATCGATCACCTTCGTCGTGCAATCGGTGCGTCGCCGCTGGCTGCTCGAGGAGCTCGACACACTGCTCGGCGCGCGCGGAGCCGGTCATGCGTGAGCGCCGCATCGGCATCGACATCCTGTCCGAC
>CAYZYC010000080.1:0-11107 GCA_964481165.1 uncultured Limnobacter sp.
TGCGGGCGGGCATGTTCCGGCGTTCGTGGTGGCGGCGGCGGCAGCAGTGGCGGCGGGGCGCCTCTATTATTGGCGATCACGCCCGCAGCTCGGCGGGCGCAGGGAGCGACGATGCCGAAGTTCGCAGCGAATCTGTCCTGGCTGTATACCGAGCTGCCGTTCTTCGATCGCTTCGAGGCGGCGGCGCGCGACGGCTTTCGTGCCGTGGAGATGCTCTTTCCGTACGAGCACTCGGCGGTCGAGATTCGTTCGGCGCTGCTGGCCAACGGGCTCGAGCAGGTGCTGTTCAACGCGCCGCCGGGCGACCCGAGCGCAGGCCTGCGCGGCACCTGCAGCCTGCCCGGGCAGGAAGACGTCTTCCGGGCAGGCATCGAGCAGGCGCTCGAATACGCGGCGGTTCTCGGTTGTACCCGATTGCACGTGCTGGCCGGCATCGTGCGCGACGAGTCGCTGCGTGCGCAGCAGCGTGCGACCTACGTTGCGAACCTGCGCTGGGCTGCCAGGCGGCTCGCCTCGGCCGGAGTCACCGCGCTCGTCGAGCCGATCAACCTGCGCGACATCCCCGGCTACCTGCTGAACACGCAGGCCGATGCGCATGCAATCGTCGCCGAAGTCGGCGAGCCGAACCTGAAGGTGCAGATGGACCTGTACCACTGCCAGGTCGTCGAGGGCGACGTGGCGACGAAGATTCGTCGCTACCTTCCGGGGGTGGGTCACGTGCAGGTTGCCGGAGTGCCGGCGCGCAACGAACCCGATACCGGCGAACTGCATTACCCGTACCTGTTCGCGCTGCTCGACGAACTCGGCTACGACGGCTGGGTGGGCTGCGAATACCGGCCGAAGGCGGGAACGCGCGACGGTCTGGGCTGGCTCGCACGGGCGCGCTGAGCGGCGAATGGCCGCGTCGATCAGGCAAAATGACGTTTTCTCCACGCGTGTCCCGATGACCGCCGTCTATCGCTCGAACCTGCACTCGCTGCCGCTGCTGTCGCGCGGCAAGGTGCGCGACAACTATGCGGTCGGCGACGACCGGTTGCTGATCGTCACCACCGACCGGCTGTCCGCCTTCGACGTGGTGATGGCCGATCCGATCCCCGACAAGGGACGCGTGCTCAATCGCATGGCGCTGTTCTGGTTCGAGCGCCTCGCGGACGTCGTGCCGAACCACCTGACCGGGATCGCGCCGGAGTCGGTCGTCGCTGCCGACGAACGCGAACAGGTGCGTGATCGTTCGATGGTCGTCAAGCGGCTGCAGCCGATCCTCGTCGAGGCCGTGGTACGCGGCTACCTGATCGGTTCGGGATGGAAGGACTACCAGTCGAGCGGCGCGGTCTGCGGCATCGCGCTCCCGGCCGGCCTGCGGATGGCCGATCGCCTTCCCGAGCCGATCTTCACGCCGGCGGCGAAGGCCGACGCCGGCGAGCACGACGAGAACATCTCGCTCGCCGAGATGTCCCGCCGCATCGGCGCACCGCTCGCGCAACGCATTCGCGACATCAGCCTCGAGCTGTATCGGCGCGCGAGCGACTACGCGGCAACGCGCGGCATCCTGATTGCCGACACGAAGTTCGAGTTCGGACTCGATTCGCAGGGCACGTTGCACCTGATGGACGAGGTGCTGACCGCCGACTCGTCGCGGTTCTGGCCTGCGGACTCCTGGCGCCCGGGAATTTCGCCGCCTTCGTTCGACAAGCAGT
Organism: uncultured Limnobacter sp.; assembly: GCA_964481165.1. Lineage (GTDB taxonomy): Bacteria > Pseudomonadota > Gammaproteobacteria > Burkholderiales > Burkholderiaceae_E > Zeimonas. The sequence continues at coordinate 1,698 of CAYZYC010000080.1, forward strand.
ACGTGCGCGACTACCTCGAAACGCTGTCGCACTGGAACAAGCGGGCGCCGGCTCCCGCGCTGCCCCCGGAAGTGATCGAGCAGACGGCCGCACGGTATCGCGAGGCGCTGCGGCGCATCGCCGGCGAGGAGCTTTCCCCTTTCGAGTCCGCGGAGCGCGCATGAGCACCGATTCCGATCGCAATCCCGCTTCGCGCACGGCGCCGGGAGTCGCGCCCGCGACCGCTGCACAGGGCGCGCAGGTAGGCGTCGTGATGGGCTCGGGCAGCGACTGGGAGGTCATGCAGCATGCCGTCGCGGTACTTCGCGAGTTCGACGTTCCGTTCGAGGCGCGCGTGGTGTCCGCGCACCGCATGCCCGACGAGATGTTCGACTACGCGTCGCGTGCGCGCGAGCGCGGGCTTCGCGCGATCATCGCAGGCGCCGGCGGCGCGGCGCATCTGCCGGGAATGATCGCCGCCAAGACGATCGTCCCGGTGCTCGGCGTGCCGGTGCCGTCGAAGTACCTGCGCGGCGAGGATTCGCTGCTGTCGATCGTGCAGATGCCGCGCGGCGTGCCGGTGGCAACCTTCGCGATCGGCGAAGCCGGAGCGGCCAACGCGGCGCTGACCGCGGTTGCGCTGCTCGCGGCGCACGACGATTCGCTCGCAGCCAGACTGCTTGCGTATCGCGAGCGACAGAGCGAAGTCGCGCGCTCGACGACGCTGCCCGGATAGTCCCGTGAAACGGAGACCGCGGCGCGCAGCCGATTCCCCTGTTTCCCGCGAATGGTGATGGCGCACGAAGCGATGCGCACGCGACGCCCGCTGCCGCCGCTGCCGCCGGGGAGCTGGCTCGGTGTCCTCGGCGGCGGACAGCTCGGGCGGATGTTCTGCATGGCGGCGCAAAGCCTCGGCTACCGCGTCTGCGTGCTCGACCCCGGCGCCGACAGCCCGGCCGGCGCCGTCGCGGACCGCCACCTGCAGGCCGACTACCTCGATGAGGCCGCGTTGTCCGAGATGGCGACGAGTTGCCGTGCCGTCACGACCGAGTTCGAGAACGTTCCCGCGCGTGCGCTCGACCGGCTCGCGACGCAGGTGATCGTCGCTCCGGCCGGCGCGAGCGTGGCGATCGCGCAGGATCGAATCGACGAGAAGGCGTTCGTGCGCAACAGTGGTCTCGAGACTGCGCCGTACCGTGCGTTGCATTCGCTCGACGACGCGCGATCGGCGCCTGCGGATCTCTTCCCCGGCATCGTCAAGGTCGCGCGCCTCGGCTACGACGGCAAGGGGCAGGCGGAAGCGCGCTCGCCTTACGAGGCAGCCGGCGCGTTCGCGCGTTTCGGGGCGGTGCCTTGCGTGCTCGAGAAGCGACTCGCGCTCGATCTCGAGGTTTCGGTGCTCGTCGCGCGCGGTTTCGACGGCGACAGCGTCGCATGGCCGGTCGCCGAGAACGTGCACCGCGACGGAATCCTCGCCGTCACTGTCGCGCCGGCACGAATCTCGCAGGCGATCGCTTCGCGCGCGATCGACTCGGCGCGGCGCCTGGCCGATGCGCTCGACTACGTCGGCGTGTTGTGCGTGGAGTTCTTCGTTCTCGACGACGGTTCGCTGCGCGTCAACGAGATTGCCCCGCGCCCGCACAACTCGGGCCACTACACGATCGACGCGTGCGTGACGAGCCAGTTCGAGCAACAGGCGCGCGTGCTCGCGGGACTGCCGCTGGGGTCGACGCACCTGCATTCGGCGGCCGTGATGGTGAACCTGCTCGGCGACTGCTGGTACCGGACGTTCGGCGACGCGCGGCCGAGCGACGTGGCGCACGAGCCCGACTGGACGACGGTGCTGCGACACCCGTTCGCCAAGCTGCACCTGTACGGAAAATCGCAGCCGCGCCGCGGCCGCAAGATGGGCCACGTCACGGTGCTGTCCGATGCGGTCGACGAGGCCGTGCGCGTGGCGCTTGCGGTCGAGCACGAACTCGGCATCGCTGCGCAACCGCGGATCGGCGTGACCGCGCCATAGCGGCGAAGCGACGATGGGCACCGTGCGGGCCGCCGATGCGGCTGCCATCGAGGATGCGGCTGCCGCGCTCGCGCGCGGCGAACTCGTCGTCCTGCCGACCGAGACCGTCTACGGGCTCGCAGCCGACGCGTCGAATGCGCGCGCGATCGAGCGCGTCTATCGTCTGAAGGGCCGGCCTGCCGGTCATCCGCTGATCGTGCACGTGCTCGACGCCGCGCAGGCGACGTGGTGGGCGTCGTGGTCGCCGCGCGCGCAGCGGCTGGCCGACGCCTTCTGGCCGGGGCCGCTCACGCTGATCGTTCCGCGGCGCGACTCGGCTCCGGCGTGCGCCTGCGGTGCCGAGACGACGATCGGACTGCGCGCACCGTCGCATCCGGTTGCGCGAGCCGTGCTCGCCGCGTTCGCGCGCATCGGCGGGCACGGAATCGCCGCGCCCTCGGCGAACCGTTTCGGCCGGGTGAGCCCGACGCGTGCCGCACACGTGCTCGACGACCTGGGCGACGAAGCGCCGATCGTCCTCGACGGCGGCCCCTGCGCGGTGGGCCTCGAGTCGACGATCCTCGACCTCAGTCGCGACCGTGCGGTATTGCTGCGCCCGGGGGCCATCGGGAGCGCGGAACTCGAATCGGCGCTCGGCGAATCGGTGTTCGAGCGCGATGCGCAGGCGCCGCGCGCATCCGGAACGCTCGATGCGCATTACGCGCCGGTCACGCCGGTGGAACTGGTCGATGCCGACGGCGTCGATGCCCGGATCGCGTACGCGCACGCGCGCGGCGAGCGCGTGGCGGCGTGGATTCGCTCGGCAGTGGCCGCCGATGCCGACGAACGACTCGTCATGCCCGCCGATGCGCCACTGGCCGGACAGCAGTTGTACGACGCGCTGCGACGGCTCGACGCGGCGCGATGCGACCGCATCCTGGTCGAACGCGTTCCCGATGCGCCCGACTGGCGCGCGGTGGCCGACCGGTTGCAGCGCTCGGCGGCCGCTTCGGGCTAGGGCCTGTTCACACGACGACTCGACCTGCCGGCGCCGGGCGCCGGTATTGCCTGCCGGCGTCGCGCTAACGATCCTGCGGTTGCACGAGCAGCAGCGGCCTGCGGCAGCCGCGCAGCACTGCCTGTGCGGTCGAACCCAGCAGCATCGCGCCGATCCCGCTTCGCCCGGTCGTTCCGATGCACACGAGATCGGGCGCATGGCGCTCGATCGATTCGAGCAACGTGCGTTCGACTTCGGCACTCTCGAGCAGCTCGGCGCGTGCGTTCGCCGCGCCGCCGGCGCGCGCGGACGCAGCCACCAGCGTGTCGAGGGCCTGCTGCCGCTCGGCGACGACTTCGGCGTGCTCCTCCGCGAAATGCCGGTACGAGGCGCGGCCGTAGCGTCCACCGCGCATGAGGTTCGGGCTGACGACGTGCACGACGACGATCTCGCTTTCGGGCGGAGCCACCGCCATTGCGTACTCGATCGCGCGATTGCCCACCGACGAGAGGTCGGTTGCAACGAGCACCTTGCGCACGACGGGGGCGATCTGCGTGACCGGAGGCAACGCGGCTCCGGGAACGACGATCACGTTGGTCGCGGAATCGCGCAACAGGTCGAGGGCGACCGAGCCGGCAAACAGCCTTCCGATTGCGCCACGCTGGTTCGAGCCGACGATCACCAGGTCGGCCTGCTCGCGTTCGGCCAGGTGCACGAGGCGGGCCGACGGATCGCCCTCGTGCGAGGAAACGACGACTTCGATCGGCAGGTTCGGCAGTATGCGTGCCAGGCGTTGCGCGACTTCGTCGCGCAGGTGGTCGTGCGCGCGCGCCGGCGAACCGGCCAGGCCGAGGCGCCCCGACTCGCGAGCGGGATCATCGACGAATGCTGCGATCGGCTGGCAAGCGCCGAGTGCGGCCAGGCGTGCGGCGAACAGCGCTGCCGCGTCGGCCTGCGGCGTGAAATCGTAGGCGAGCATCAATCGCAGCGGGCGCTTTCCTTCGAGCCACTCGATCAGCGGACCCGCCTCGCGCACCGCGAGCATCGGCGTTTCGGTGGTGCGCAGCACGCGCTCGCAGGTCTTGCCCAGGCGCACGCCGGCGCTGTCGCGGCGGCCGATCGCGGGCACGACCAGCAGCGCCGCGCCGCGACGTTTCGCTTCGGCCACCAGCGCCTCGTCGGGCCATCCCGCGGGCAGTTCGACGTCGACGCGCGCACCGAGTGCGCGCAGGCGATCGGCCATCCGTTCGAGGCGTTCGCGAGCGCTTTCCTCGATCGTGTCGAGGATCGGAGCCGGTCCGAAGAGCACGTTGCGCGTATCGAGGACGTGCACCAGCGCGAGGTCGCCGTTCGTCTGGCGCGCGAGCAGCGCGGCCAGGGTCGCGGCCTCGTCGGCACGCTCGCTGAAGTCGGTCCCGCTCAGGATCCGCATCGTGTTCTCCAGAATGCCCGAAGGCCGATTGTAGGCCCCGTGTTCGCGTCGACGGTGCGTATCAGTGCGGCAGCGTCGGACGACGCGCCGCTTCGCGTTCGCGATCGGCGATCTCGCGACAGAACTTCGCGAGCGCGTCCAGCACGGCATGCGGCCGGTCGCGGTGCGGGCTGTGGCGGCAGTCGGGAAGCTTCAGCAGGCGCGCATCGGGACGCAGTTCGCTGATGCGCTCGAGTTGGCGCATCGTTCCGTACTCGTCGTCCTCGCCCTGGATCGCCAGGATCGGGCAGCGGGTGGCTGCGACTTCCTTCTCGATCGTCCAGGAGGCGAACGCGTCGGACAGCCACACTTCGCTCCAGCCGCGGAAGGCCCCCTCGACGTCGGCGTGATATCGCGCGAGTTTCGGCAGCCCCGGCGATTCGAAGCGCCGGGCGATGTCGGCGATCGCCTCTACGCAGACCGGTTCGACGAACAGGTGCGGGGCGAGGACCGCCACCGCGGCATCGGCCTGTGGAAAAGTGCCCGCGTGGATCAACGCGATCGAAGCGCCGTCGCTGTGGCCGATCAGGATCGGCCTCTCGATGCGAAGGCTCTCGAGCAGCTCGGGCAAGACCCGCAGTGCCTCGTGATGCATGAAGTTCGGCGTGCGCCTGCCCGGAAGCGGATCCGACCACCCGTAACCCGCGCGCGAATAGACGAGTCCCGGCAGTCCGGTGGCCGCGCATACGCGATCGGGAAAATCGCGCCACAACGCAACGCTTCCGAGACCCTCGTGCAGGAAAACGAGCGTAGGCGCATCCTCGCCCGGGCTGCCGATCAGGTGGCATTCGAGCCGCTTGCCGTCGACGATCTGGTGACGATAGTGCTCGTGATCAGGATGCTTCATGCGTTATATTGCAGCTCGTTCTCCCAGACCGTATGGTGCATGGCCTCCGCAGCCAGCCGCAAGTCCGACGACGAGCACGCTTTCCTCGCGGCGCTCGGGCGCCGCGTGCGCGAGTTGCGCGACGAAGCGCATGTCACGCGCAGGCGTCTGGCCGAAACCTCCGGGCTGTCCGAGCGGTACCTCGCGCAGCTCGAGGCGGGTGACGGCAATGTCTCGATCCTGCTGATCCGGCGCGTCGCCGAATCGCTCGGATGTTCGCTCGAACAACTGTTCTCCGAGCGTGTGGCCGACCCCGATATCGTCGCGACCGCCGAACTGATGCGCGGATTGCACCCCGAGCAGCGGCGGCAGGCGGCCCTCGCAGTGCGTCAGAGATTCGGAGAGGCGAGCCGGGAACGCGCGCGCCGGATCGCGTTGATCGGGTTGCGCGGCGCAGGGAAGTCCACGCTGGGGCCGCGTCTCGCCGCCCGGCTGAAGGCTCCTTTCTACGAACTCGACCAGCAGATCGAACGCGAACTCGGCGCCGAGCTCGGGAGCGTTTTCTCGATGTACGGGCAGGATACGTACCGCGAGGCCGAATACCGGGTGCTCGACAAACTCACGCGCGCACACCGGCGCTGCGTGATCGCCACCGGCGGATCGCTCGTGCTCGAGCCGCGCACGTACGAGTTGCTGCGCGAGCGCTGCCTGACCGTCTGGTTGCGCGCTTCACCGGAGGAACACATGGACCGTGTGATCGCGCAGGGAGACCTGCGGCCGATCCGGGGCCGCGAGCACGCGATGGCCGAACTGCGGACGATCCTGAAGCAACGCGAGCGCCTGTACGCGCTCGCCGACGTCGAGGTCGACACCAGCGGCACCGACGAGACGCAAAGCCTGCAACGCATGGCCGATGCGATCGTTCTGGCCAGTCCTGCGCACGCGCGGCACGAGGAGGCGGGCTGAGGAGATGCGAGTCGAAGTACCGGTACGGCGCCGGACGACTTGATCTGCATCAGGAGTTCGGTAGCCAGGGCCGTATGAGGGCGATCGGATTCCCGTTTCGCAGGGAAAACGCCGCACGATGCGCGCGATAATCCGGGAACAGGGGAAAAGGAGGGCCATGCCGTGGACGAACTGTCGAGCGCCGATCATTCCGTGAGCCCGCCGCGGATCCGGATTCCGCGAAACTACAACGCCGCGCACGATCTCATCGAGCGCAACCTGCAGGCCGGGCGCGGCGAACGCATCGCCTACATCGACGAACGCGGCAGCTATACCTACGCGGAACTCGCGCGTCGCGTGAACCGCTTCGCCTCGTCGCTCGCCGAACTCGGCGTGCGCCGCGAGGAACGCGTGCTCGTGTGCCTGCTCGACACGATCGACTGGCCCGTGGCTTTTCTCGGAGCGATCAAGGCCGGTGTCGTTCCGGTCGCCATCAATACGTTGCTGCGTCCGCAGGACTTCGAGTACATGGCGCGCGACTCGCGCGCCGTCGCGCTGTTCGTCTCGCAGTCGCTGCTTCCGTCGTTCGAAGAGTGGGTCGGCTCGGTACCGACCCTGCGCAACGTCGTGGTGTCGGCCGCTCCGCAGGCACCGGACGCGGCGATACGCGGCAAATCGATGCGCGATTTCGACGAACTGCTCGCCGGTGGCAGCGACACGTTCGAACCGGCTGCGACCGTCGCCGACGAGTCGTGTTTCTGGCTGTATTCGTCGGGCTCCACCGGATCGCCCAAAGGGACGGTGCACGTGCACTCGAGCCTGATCGAGACGGCCGAGCTGTACGCACGCCCCATTCTCGGAATTGCCGAGTCCGACGTCGTGTTCAGCGCCGCGAAACTGTTCTTCGCATACGGGCTCGGCAACGGCCTGACGTTCCCGCTGTCGGTCGGGGCGACGACGGTGCTGATGGCCGAACGCCCGACGCCGGAAGCCGTGTTCCAGCGTCTCACCGGCACCGCACCCGCCGCGCTCGCCGCGCTCGGCAAGCGTCCGACGATCTTCTATGGCGTCCCGACCCTCTATGCGGGGATGCTGGCGAGCCCGGCGTTTCCGGAAGCCGCGCAGATGTCGCTGCGGGTGGCGACGTCGGCGGGCGAGGCGCTTCCGAAACGGATCGGCGAAAACTTCACCGAGCGCACCGGAGCGGAAATCCTCGACGGCATCGGCTCGACCGAGATGCTGCACATCTTCCTGTCGAACCAGTCGGGTACCGTACGCTACGGCACGACCGGAAAGCCGGTTCCGGGCTATGCGTTGCGGCTGGTCGGCGACGACGGCGAGGAAGTCGGTGACGGCGATGTCGGCGACCTGTACATCAGCGGACCGTCGTCGGCGGCGATGTACTGGAACCAGCGCGAGAAGACGCGCGATACGTTCCAGGGAGTCTGGACGCGCAGCGGCGACAAGTACGGACGCGACAGCGACGGCTACTACACCTACGCCGGCCGGTCGGACGACATGATGAAGGTGAGCGGCCAGTACGTCTCGCCGTTCGAGGTCGAGTCCGCCGTGGCTTCGCATCCCGCGGTACTCGAAGCCGCCGTCGTCGGATCCCAGGATGCCGACGGACTGCTCAAGCCGAAGGCTTTCGTCGTACTGAAGGAACCGTCGAAGGCCACCGATGCGCTCGCCGACGAGATCAAGGCGTTCGTCAAGGGCAAGCTCGCTCCGTTCAAGTATCCGCGCTGGGTCGCATTCGTCGACGATCTGCCGAAGACCGCGACCGGCAAGATCCAGCGCTACCGGCTGCGTGACCGCGAGGGTTTCACCGGCTGAGACCGGGGGCGACGGCCGCATCCGTATCGAGGAAGGGCGCGACAGCCGCGCCCGCATCGCGAGGAAGGCGCGAAGCCGCGCTCGCATCGAGGAAGGGCGCGACTTCGTCCGCCGCGCTGATCGCGCGGATCGCGGCGCGCTGAACGGGAACCGGGCATGCGAACCGACGCACGTTTTGCGCACCTGTACATCGTCGACCACCCGCTGATCCGTCACAAGCTCACGCACATGCGTGATCGCACGACATCGACGCGCACGTTCCGCGATCTCCTTCGCGAGATCACGCTGCTGATGGCGTACGAAATCACGCGCGATCTGCCGCTGACGACGCGGGCGATCGATACGCCGCTCGCTTCGATCGACGCACCGGTGATCGCCGGCAGGAAGATCGCCGTGGTTCCGATCCTGCGGGCCGGACTCGGCATGGTCGACGGCCTGCTCGAGCTGATTCCTTCGTGCCGCGTCGGACACATCGGGCTGTACCGCGGTCCCGATCATCGCCCCGTCGAATACTACGTTCGCCTTCCCGATACCGAAGGGCGCCTGTTCATCGTCTGCGATCCGATGATCGCGACCGGTCATTCGGCGGCGCACGCCGTGCAGTTGCTGATCGATCGGGGGGTCGACCGCGATTCGATCCGGTTCCTCGCGCTGGTCGCCGCGCCCGAGGGCATCCGGGCGTTCCGCACGCAGCACCCGCAGGTTCCGATCTACGTCGCATCGCTCGACAGCCACCTCGACGGGAACGCGTACATCGTTCCGGGACTCGGCGATGCGGGTGACCGGATCTTCGGCACGCGGCACTGACAACCAGGAGAAAACGATGCGCGTATTCGAGAACCTCGCCGAACTGGCGAACTGCGTCGGACAGGAGATCGCGGTCAGCGACTGGGTCGAGGTGACGCAGCAGCGGATCGACCGGTTCGCCGAGGCGACCGGAGACCACCAGTGGATCCACGTCGATCCGGTGCGCGCGGCCGCCGGTCCGTTCGGGACGACGATCGCGCACGGCTACCTGACGCTGTCGATGCTTCCGATGTTCTACGAGAACGCGATCGAGTTGCGCGGCGTGCGCATGAGCGTGAACTACGGCTTGAACCGCGTGCGGTTCATGGCGCCGGTGCCGGCCGGCAGCGAACTGCGCGCGCGGTTCCGGCTCGTGTCGTGCGAGGAGATCGCCAACGGCGGGCTGCAGGTGACGACCGAGGCGACGATCGAGCGCAAGGGCGGCGACAAGCCGGTGTGCGTGGCCGAGTCGGTGGCTCGGAGGTACGCGTAACGCGAGCTTGCTTCGGCATGCTCTCGTTGGCTTGCCGCTCGTCGAATAGCACGCGCTTCGTTTGCGCGCGGCGTG
>CAYZYC010000081.1:0-6084 GCA_964481165.1 uncultured Limnobacter sp.
GCACGTGGCGTACCTTCCGCACGTGGCGTGCCTTCCGCGCGTGGCGTGCCTTCCGGGCGCGACGTGCGGTCCCGGCGTGACGCGCTATCCCTGCGTGACTGCCTTTCCCTGCGCGACACGCCTTCCGCACGCGTCGCGGCTTCCGCCGGTGCGGCACCCTCCGCACGCTGCGGCGCGTTCACGCCGTTCCGACGCTCTGCGCTCTCCGGGTGCTCCGCATGCCGGGTGCGACCGCCGCCGGCAGTCGCGTCGCGTGCACTCGCACCGCCCATCCTGCTTCCGGGCACTTCGTTCAGCGACGCCCGGAACAGCAGCGAACGGAACTCGCCTACGGTTCGCGGCCGGTGCTCGGGCCGGATCGACAGGCCGCGGTCGATCGCTTCGAGAAAGCGTTCACCGTACCCCGCGGGCCGCAGCGTGGCCAGCGGCGGCAGCGAGTCGTGCATCACCCGCGATGCCGATGCCGGCGGCATGTTCGCGGTGACCGCCAGGTACAGGACCGCGGAGACCGCGTAGATGTCGGTCCACGGGCCCTGCCGGCAGGCGGGGTCGTCGGCGTACTGCTCGATCGGCGCGTATCCCGGCTTGAGCATCATCGTCAGCGCGCGCTCGCGATCGCCGATCACGTGCCGCGCCGCGCCCAGGTCGAGCAGCAGCGCCTTGCCGTCCTCGCGGATCAGGATGTTGTCGGCGGAGACGTCGCGGTGATAGCAGTCCTCGCCGTGCATGTGTTCGAGCGCGTCGAGCACCGGGCGGATCATGTCGCCGAGCCATTTCTCGCTGATGACGCCGCGACTCGTCGCCAGCACCTTGTCCAGCGTGCGGCCTTCGTAGAACGGCATCGCCATGTAGGCGGTTCCGTTCTGCGACCAGAAATGCAGCACCTCGAGCAACCCCGGATGCCGGAACTGCGCGAGCAGGCGCGCTTCGGCGATGAAGCTCTGCCGGCCCACTTCGAAAGTCTTCGCGTAGCGTGCCGAGATCGGCTGCACCTTGACGCCGTCGATGCGCGTCGCGAGTTGCGACGGCATGTACTCCTTGATGGCGATGCGGCGCTGCAGCGCCAGGTCCTCGGCTTCGTAGACGATCCCGAAGCCTCCCTGGCCGACGACGCGCGTGATCAGGAACTCGCCGAGACGGCGTCCCGGCGGCAGCGGCAGCGTCTCGGCCGCGGTTTCGGCGGTCTCTTCGACGGACGGCGGTACCGCTGCGTTCATGGATTGCTCGCACGGATCGGCACGAGTTCGTCGGCGCCGCCGCGCGCCGGACGACCCGTTGCAGTCGTCGCGCCGTGGACCGAATGCACCATGCGCCGCCGCGCCTCGACGAGAGGCCCGACGTCGACGCTTTCGCGCATCCAGTCCCCGATCGGCTTCGGTCGCGCCAGCGCGAAGCCCTGCGCGTAGTCCATGTCGATGCGCAGCAGGAACTCGAGCGCGTCGACGTCCTCGACCCACTCGGCCACGCATGCCATCCCGAGGTCTTCGGCGAGCCGGCGGATACCGCCGACGATCACCTGGTTGCGCTCGTGTAGAGCGATCCCGGGCATGAACTGTCCGTCGATCTTGATCATCGAGGCGGGCAGTTCGCGCAGGTATGCGAACGACGAGAACCCGGCACCGAAGTCGTCGAGCGCGATCCGCACGCCGAGCGCGCGCATGCGCTCGACGAAGCGGCGCGTGCTGTGCATGTCGAACATCGCGATCGATTCGGTGATCTCCAGGCAGAGCTTTCCGGCGGCCGCGCCGCTCTGGCTCAGCAACGCGTGCGCGTCCGCCAGGAAACGTTCGTCGTTCAGCGAGCTCCCGCTCAGGTTGACCGTGACGAAATCGAGCGAGCGCGCGTACTCCCGGTTGGCATCGAGATGCTCCAGCGTGCGCTCGAGCATGAAGGCGTCGATCGCGCGCATTGCGCCGTGGCGCTCGGCAGCCGCGATCAGGCGATCCGGCGGCAGATGGTTGCCATGCGCATCGCGTTCGCGCAGCAGCACCTCGCAGGCCATCGACGCGTGTTCGCGACCGGGGATGCGCAACGGAACGATCGGCTGCGCGAACACGCTCATCCGCTCGATCGGAAGACTCGTGCGCAACCGCATGCCCAGTTCGATCTCGGCGCGATACCGCGCGAGGTGCTCGCCCGACGATTGCGCCGCCACGATCCCTCCGCCGCTGCGACGTGCCTCGCCGCACGCGGCGCGGGCATAGGCGATCAGCTCCTTGGGGCTCATGTCGGCGACGAATTCGGCGACGCCCACGCTCGCTTCGACGCGAATGCGCTTGCCGTCGACGTCGCAGGGTTCGTCGGCGATCTGCGCGACGACGCGTCGCGCGATCGCGCTGGCCACGTGCAGCCGGCAATCGGGCAGGACGGCGAGGAATTCGTCTCCGCCCAGCCGAGCGACGCAGGCATCGTCGGGCAACGCCCGGTCGAGCCTGCCGGAGACCTCGACGACGAGCGAATTGCCGGCAGCGTGCCCGAAGACGTCGTTGATCGCCTTGAACCGGCGAAGGTCGACGTACAGCATCGATGCTCTCGCGCCGCCGGCAGCGCGTTCCGAGACCCGCGCGATCTCGCGCTCCAGGCCATGCAGGTTGAGCCGGCCGGTCAGGGCATCGTGGTATGCCATCTGCTCGAGCGTGCGCGCGAGCACCGTTCGTTCGGTGATGTCGACGAGGCTGATCTCGATGGCGTTGCCCGCGAGCAGCGCGTCGACCGCGAAACTGCGCGCGTCGGCCCCGGCCCCGGCGCCTGCCCCTGCGCCGGCCCCGGCCGCGACTTCGTCGCGCGGCACCTGCAGTTCACAGCGGTGCCGGCCGAGCTCGACGACGTCGCGCAGCAGGTCCGCCGCGCCGGCGCCGCCGAACAGCGCTGCGATCGTGTTGACCCGGCCCTGCCGCAGCTCCGCCGGAAAGAATTGCGCGGCCCGTTCGTTCCATCGCAGGACCTGGCCGGTCGGGTCGAGCGAAACGAGGGCAACCGGCGCGGAGTAGTAGACGTGCCGGTACTGACGAGCGCTTTCGATCAGGTTGCGCTGCGCGCGCTCGCGCCGCTCGGCGTCTTCGCGCAGCGCTCTTCCCGCGATCACCGACGTGCACACGACGAGCAGGATCACGCCCGAGTTGGCCGACACCCATTCGATGGCGCCGCTGCCTGCGGCCAGCACCGGCATCTCGCGCGCGATGCCGATCGCGTGCATCGCCCAGGCACCGAGAAAGACCGGAAGCCGCGCCGTGCGCCCCGACGCGCGCGCAGGCAGCACGACGATCGATGCCGCGACGCACAGCAGTGCGCCGACGTACGGCAACGCCTCGAAGCGCATCCCGGTCACGAAGAACGCGAGCGCCGCGAACGCGGCTGCGCACCACGGCGCGAGCCGGATCGCGCGCCGCAGCCGCGCCGCGCTCGTTTCCTCGTCGAAGACCGACAGCAGCAGTTCGCAGGTCGTGTACGACAGCAATGCCCAGGCGAGATAGCCGGGAAACGCCAGGCACGCGGCGATCGAAACGAGCCAGCCGAGCCACCATGCGAGCAGGCGATCGCGCTGCGAACCGGCGTGCGCGGCTTCGGCGCCGGCCAGCACGGCGGCCACGCGCGATTTCAGTCGCGACGCAGGCCTTATCCATTGCGCAGGGATGTACACGGTCTCCGATCGACGTACCGCGGCGCGCTCGGGCGCGCGCCTGGCGGTCTGTTGGTTCCATGGCGAGGATGGCCGACGCCGATCGCGGCGTGCGCAGGCAGGCAGACGACCGGACGACGCCCGGTGATGCACGGCGCCCGGCGCTGTGGTATCCCGATGCGCCGCATCCCGACGCGCCGCCGACCCGCCGTCCTGCTGCCGCGCCCCGGTTCGCTACGTCAGGCGGGTCCGCGCGCGGGCCGCGGCCGATCGAGAAGCGCCCGGAGCTTCGCGAGCTTCGCGCTGCCCGCCTCCTTCGTCACCGTTGCCGCCGACGAGGAGACCGCATCGAGCTGCATCTCGGCGAGGAACCGCGACGGGAGCTGCACGAAGATCTCGCGGCCGCGCTTTCGCCTGCTGCACCAGGTGAGCGTGAGGCTCTTCTTCGCCCGCGTGACGGCGACGTACATCAGGCGCCGCTCCTCCTCGATGCGCATGCCGTGCGCATGCGCATCCGCGTCGTCCCCGGGCGCGGATGCGCCGGAGAGAACGTCCGGATCCGCCGAGCGTTGCGCCTGCACGTCGCCGGCGGACGCGCGCCCTCCGTGATGCGGCAACAGCCCTTCCTCGCATCCGACGACGAACACGTGCGCGAACTCCAGCCCCTTGGCCGCGTGGATCGTCGTCAACCGCACGGCGTCGGCGTCGCTGTCGCGCCGGTCGAGCTGCGAGAGCAGGGAAACGGTCTGCGCGAGCTGCAGCAGCGTCGATCCGTCTTCCTCGGCACGCTTCTTCAGCCAGTCGACGAAATCGCAGACGTTCTGCCAGCGACCCGCCGCGACCTTGTCGTCGGCGGTAGCGAACAGGTGCGAGCGGTATTCGATTGCCGCGAGCAGGTCGTCGAGCACCTGCGCCGCCGGCTCTTTCGACGCGCGCCACGCGATGCGGTTGACGAACGCGCCGAACTCGCGCAGCGGCTCGAGCTGGCGCGCCGCGAGCCGCTGCGCGGCGCCCGTCTCGAACAGCGCCGCGAACATCGAGATGGCGCGCTCGCCCGCATAGGTTCCGAGCGCCTGCAACGTCGTCGCGCCGACGCCGCGCTTCGGCGTCGTCACCGCGCGAATGAAGGCCGGATCGTCGTCGTCGTTGGCGAGCAGCCGCAGGTACGCGAGCAGATCGCGGATCTCGCTGCGCTCGAAGAACGATTGCCCGCCCGAAAGCACGTACGGCACCTTCTCCTTGCGCAGCGCCTGTTCGAAGATGCGCGCCTGGTGGTTCCCGCGGTACAGGATCGCGTAGTCGGCAAACCGTGCGCGCCGCTCGAACCTGTGCGCCTGCAGGCGCATGACGACCGACTCGGCCTCGGCCTCGTCGTCGTCGCAGGGCACGACCTGCACCGGATCGCCGATGCCGTGTTCGGACCACAGCTTCTTTTCGTGCAGCTTCGGGTTGTGCGCGATCAGCCGATTCGCCGCGCGCAGGATGCTGGCGCTCGAACGGTAGTTCTGCTCGAGCTTGATGACCTTCAGCGACGGGAAATCCGACGACAGCCGGTTCAGGTTCTCCAGCGTCGCACCGCGCCATCCGTAGATCGACTGGTCGTCGTCGCCGACCGCGGTGAACGCGGCGCGCGGGCCTGCCAGCAGCTTCAGCAGTTCGTACTGGCACGCGTTCGTGTCCTGGTACTCGTCCACCAGCAGATAGCGGAGTCTTTCGCGCCATGCCTGCGCGATTTCGGCGTTCTCGCGCAGCAGCTGCACCGGCAGCCCGATCAGGTCGTCGAAGTCGACCGACTGGTACGCGCTCAGCGTCGCGGCGTAGTCGCGATACGCGCGCGCCGCCGCGTGCCCGGCATCGTCGACGGCTTCGGTCGCCGCGCGATCGGCGTCGACGAGCGCGTTCTTCCACAACGAGATCCGGTGTTGCGCGGCCCGCGCGACCTTGCGGTCGACCGTGCCGAGCGCCTGCTGCAGGATGTTCGCGGCGTCGTCGGAATCGACGATCGAGAAGTTGCGCTTCAACCCGATCGACGACCCGTCGCGGCGCAGCATCTGCACGCCGAGCGAATGGAAGGTGCTGACCAGCGGGCGCTGCGCCTCGGGCAGGCGCACCATCCTGCCCAGCCGCTCCGACATTTCCTGCGCGGCCTTGTTCGTGAACGTGATTGCGGCGATCGCCTGCGGCGGCATGCCGGCGTCGATCAGTCGCACGATCTTCTGCGTGATGACGCGCGTCTTGCCGCTTCCGGCGCCTGCGATCACCAGGCACGGCCCGTCCAGATAGCGGATCGCCTCGCGCTGCGCGGCGTTGGGTTCGGCGGACATGCAGGAGGCGATGGGGGAGGGCGGTGCGGGGAATCGAAGCGGCGAAGCCGTGCGGGGAAGCGGTGTGCGCAGCGAACTGCGCGCGGGACTTCGAGGAAGCGCGATTCTAGCGCCGATCCGTATCGCAACGACGGGCGCCAC
>CAYZYC010000081.1:6184-10756 GCA_964481165.1 uncultured Limnobacter sp.
GACTTCGAGGAAGCGCGATTCTAGCGCCGATCCGTATCGCAACGACGGGCGCCACACATGCGCTTTCGCCGCTCGTTCCTGCGATCACTGCGTGCACGCGTCCGACGTGGCAGCCTTCTTCAGGAACGCGATGAGGTCGCTGCGCTCGCGCGCATCCGATATGCCGGCATAGCCCATCGTGGTGCCGGGCACCGTGCCGATCGGGTCGGCGAGGAAACGATCGAGTGTCTTTTCGTCCCAGACGAGCCCGGAGCGCTTCATGGCATCGGAGTAGTCGAATCCGGCCACGCTGCCCGCGCGGCGACCGACGACGCCGCAATGTCGCGGCCCGGTACGGTCGTAGGCGAGCGCGTGACACGCTGCGCAACGCTCGTAGATGCGCTCGCCCGCTGCCGCGTCGCCGACCGCCCGCACCGGCGGCGTGGCCAGGATGGCCAGCGTCGCCAGCGCCGCACCGACGATTCCCGCCCGCAGCTTCGTGGACGAACGCATGGCAGGCTCGATTTCGCCGAGGCCTTCCGCGTCAGGCCACGAACGCGACCGGAACCGGATCTTCGCCGAGCGCGTTGCGCAGCACCGCCCAGTGCATCGCCTCGTCGCCGAGAATGCTCGCCGCGGCCTTCGACAGATCGCGATTGGCGAACAGCGGAACCGCGCCCAGGTACGCGCTCACCGCGCCTTTCTCGAGCCCGGCGGCGAAACGCAGCACGTCGGCCTGCGTCTTCAGCTTTTCGGTCGGAAACCGGTACTCGGCCTTCGCCGACACGGGCTTGCCTCCCAGCTTGCCGACGGTCGCCGCGAGGAGGTCGGCGTGCGCCTTGTGGTGCCCCTGGAACGTGAGCGCGAGATCGCGCACCGGCTTTTCGAGCAGCCCGCTCTCGGCGCCGACCTGATAGGCCGCGATCGCTTCGAGTTCGGCGCCGAGCGCCGAGTTCAGGATGCGCACGTCCTGTCCCGCGGCATCGCGCGACTCCGCGGCGAGCGCCGGACGCCCGGCGAGCAGCGCGACCGCAGCGCCCGACAGCAGCAGGCCCGATCCGCCGAGCAGCGAACGGCGGCTCATCGGCATCTCGATGAAGCTGGAACGAATGAGCAAGGACATGTCAGTTCTCCCTTTCGATGAATGGATCGCGATCGCCGGTTCTTTCCGCGGCGATGCGTTCGAGGACCCGGTCGGCGATCCGCTCGCAGCGCTCGCCGGCGAAAGAGAACGCGTCGGCCATCGCCATGTCGATCTCGCGGGCCAGCGACTCGCGCAACATCGACCGTGCGCGGAAGTGGCGCGTGCGTACGGTGGCCTCGGGAATGCCGAGACAGGAGGCGACTTCCTCGACGCTCATCTCCTCGACGGCGCGAAGAACGAACACCGAACGGAGCGATTCGGGCAACTCGTCGATGCGCGATTCGAGGGCGCGTCGCAGTTCGCCGCGCTCGGCGACGCCGTCGGGTCGGTCGGATTCGGCCAGCTGCATGCTCTGCTCCGTCGCGAATGCCGCGCTGTCGATCGTGGTGTCGAGGGGAATGACTTCGGCACGCCGCGCGCTCGCCCGCAGTCGCGCGAGCGACTCGTTGACGACGATGCGCACGAGCCAGGTCGAGAATCGGGATTCGCTGCGGAACCGGTCCAGCGCACGGTAGGCTTTCAGCCACGCTTCCTGCACCGCGTCTTCGGCATCCGCGTCGTTGCGCAGGATGCTGCGCGCCGTTCGGTATGCGATCTGGTTGTGCCGCTGCATCAGCGTCCGAAACGCATACGAGTCGCCGGCGATCACCTGGCCGACGAGTTCGACGTCGCCGAAGACCGGCATCGGACGCGACTCGCCCAGGACCCGAAGCGGCTCGCTCGGGGCATGCGGATTCATGGTGCTCCCTCTTTCGCCGGACGCGGATTCGCGTCGTCGTCAACCATTGGATGCCGCGTCGTGCGGTTTCGTTCCCGCGTCGTGCGGTTCGGCGTCGGCGCCGTGCGTTCGGTGCCCGCGCCGTGCGGTTCCGTTCGCGCGCGGCCGCTCAGGCGCTCGCCAGCGCGCGCGCTGCGGCTTCCTGGACCGCCTCGCCGAGCGTCGGGTGTGCGTGGATCGTTCCGGCGATGTCCTCGAGCCGGGCGCCCATCTCGAGCGCCAGCCCGAACTCGGCCGAGAGCTCGGAAACGGACCGGCCCACCGCCTGCATCCCCAGCACGAGATGGTTGTCCGCGCGCGCGATCACGCGCACGAAGCCCTCCTCGGCGACCAGCGTCATTGCGCGCCCGTTCGCGGTGAATGGAACCATGCCGATGCGCAGTTCGTCGCCGGACCGGCGAGCCTCGTCGCTGGACATTCCCACGCTGACGATCTCGGGGTCGGTGAAGCAGATGGCAGGGATCGCTCGCGGCTCGAACAGGCGACGCCTCCCGGCAAGGACTTCGGCGACCACCTCGCCCTGCGCCATCGCGCGGTGCGCGAGCATCGGCTCGCCGGTGACGTCGCCGATCGCATGGATTCCGCGCATCGACGTGCGGCAGCGGTCGTCGACGCGGATGAACGGGCCGTCCATGTCGAGGTCGATTTCCTCGAGCCCCCAGCCGGTGGTGGCGGGTTTGCGGCCGACCGCAACGAGGACGCGATCGGCGGCCAGGCGCAGGTTGTCGTCGGCACTCGTCTGCACCACGACTTCGCTGCCGTTCGGCGCAAGCCCCCGGGCCTTCGCGCCGAGCACCAGTTCGACGCCGAGCTCGGCCAGTCGATGCGCGACCGGACGCGTCACGTCGGGATCGTATTGCGGCAGGATCCGCGACGCAACGTCGACCAGCGTCACCTTCGCGCCGAGTTTCGCGAACGCCGTGCCGAGTTCGACGCCGATGTACCCTGCCCCGACGACGACGAGTCGCTGGGGCACTTCGGACAGCGAAAGCAGTTCGGTCGACGAAACGACGATCCCGCCGAAAGGCAGCGCCGGCAATTCGACCGGCTGCGACCCGGTCGCGATGACGATCGACTCGGCGTGGATCGGCTGCACGCCGGTCTCGGTGGTGACGTCGACGGTCTTCCCGTCGCGAAAACGCGCACGGCCGTGCACCATCTTCACGCGGGCCTTCTTCAGCAATCCGGAAACGCCGAGATTCAGTCGCCCGACGATCGCGTCCTTCCAGGCGACCGTCGCTGCAAGATCGATCGCCGGTTGCGCCGCGCGGATTCCCAACGGCGAGCGGCCTGCCGCCTGCTCGACGAGCACCGCGAACTCGTCGGCGGCGTGGATCAGCGCCTTCGACGGAATGCAGCCGACGTTCAGGCACGTGCCTCCGGGGCGGTCGGCCTCGACGATCACCGTGTCGATGCCGAGTTCGCCGGCACGCGCGGCGCAGACGTAGCCGCCCGGGCCGGCGCCGATCACCAGCAGCTTGCAGCGGATCTCCTTCATCATCGCGACGGCTCCCGGTCAGCGTCAGGCCGGCACGAAGAGCATCGCCGGCGTTTCGAGCAGCGACTTGATGCGTTGCACGAACACGGCGGCGTCCCAGCCGTCGACGACCCGATGATCGAAACTGCACGACAGGTTCATCATCTTCCGCGGCACGAAAGCCGAACCGTCCCACATCGGCCGGATCGCGATGCGGTTGACGCCGACGATCGCGATCTCGGGATGATTGATCACCGGCGTCGTCACGATCCCGCCCATCGCGCCGAGCGAAGTGATGGTGATCGTCGAACCGGCGAGCTCGTCGCGGGCGGCAGTTCCCTTCCTCGCCGCTTCGGCGAGCCGCGCGAGCTCGCTCGCGCAGCTCCACAGGTCGCGCGCCTCGACGTGCCGCACCACCGGCACGACCAGGCCCGACGGCGTCTGCGCAGCGACGCCGATGTGCACTCCGCCGAAACGGCGCAGGATCCCGGCCTCGTCGTCGAAATGCGCGTTCATCCGGGGCTGCTCGGCGATCGCCCGCGCCATCGCGCGCATCAGGAACGGAAGCAGCGTCAGCCGCGCCCGACCGTTTGCCGGACGCGCGTTCAGCGCGGCGCGCAGCGATTCGAGCTCGGTCACGTCGAGTTCCTCGACGTAGGTCATGTCGGCGATGCGTTCGTGCGCGAGACGCATCTTCTCGGCAATGCGGCGGCGCAGCCCGATCAGCTTGATCTCCTCGACCGAGACGTCCGGTGCGACGGCGACCTCGCCGATCGCGGGCTGCGGTCCCCGTTCGAAGAGCCGGTCGAGGTCCTCGTGCGTGATCCGTCCGGCGGGCCCCGTCCCCGGAACGCGCCGCAGATCGACGCCGGCCTCGCGCGCCCTCGCCCGCACCGCGGGCGACGCGATCGGCTTTTCGCCCTGCGCGCGCGGGAGGATCGACGTGCCGCGGACCGCCGGCGCGGCGGATGCGCCGTAGACAGCCGACTTCCCGACGGCATCCGACGCGGATCTTTCGGGGGATGCACCCGGGTGCGTTGCGCGCGCCGTCGAGCCGGCGCTTCGAGTGCCTGGTGCCTGGCCGCGCCGCTTGCCGCCGGCGTCGGCTTCTGCTGCGTCGTCGACTGCATCGACGTCGACGGTGTCGACATCCGCGTCGGCCGTCCGCTTCACCGCTTCGCCGACTTCGCCGAC
>CAYZYC010000082.1:0-10657 GCA_964481165.1 uncultured Limnobacter sp.
CCGCTACCTCACGGTGAGCCTTCGGACGCTGAGCACCAATCGTCCGCCACCGGGCAGCGGCGTCGCATCGGCGATCTTCTCCGGTCCCTTCGCAGCTTTCACCCTCTTGTCCGTCAGCGTCTTGGCCATCGACCTTCTCCCCTTTTTGCGACCCCGTGCGCGACCCCGCGTGGCTCGGCGCTTCGGATTATCGCTCGGGGTTGCTCGACGACGCTAGACGTTGCGTAACTTACTGACGAAAAAGGGAATTTCTACACTTCTCGGGGTGCTCGGCGCGGCTCGGGGTTGCTGCAGGTAGCGCCAAAAGTCGGACTCATAATCCGTTGGTGCCGGGTTCGACTCCCGGGGGGCCCACCACAAGCCGTCTCGTAGCACCCCTTCGCAGGTAAGCGTTTCGAAGGCTTCCGTCCGAACTACACACGACGGTTGTGCGCGCATTGCGAGCGGGCGAGCGCACGGGGCGCTCCGCGGTTGGTGAACGGAACGAAGGACGCGAGAATGCCATGCGCCCGTCGCTCGTCAACGGAAATCCGACAACGTGTTCCTCACGCTCCTGCTCGTCACCTTCGCGATTGCGGCAACCGTCTCGTTCTTCGTCGTGAGGCTCTTCGCGTCACCGATCGACGGCATCCTCCAGCGGATCATTGCCGACGACATCAGCGAGGCATGGCTCAAGTACCTGAAGTTCGCCACGTATGTCGTCGGCATCTCCAAGGGCGTGCGAGTCTGGGAACTGGAGAGGTACATCAGTCCGGGGCGGTACGACGAAAAGGCGCAGATCCTGGAGCTCACCCCGGATCGATGGGTACTCGAGGTCTACCGCACCGTCATCGAAACGTTGCAGGGCATCGCGTGGATGCTGCTTGTCTTCTTCGTTTTTGCGCTGATCGCCTACGTGATCGTTCGCGTGTTCGAACTGAGGCGCAAGTCGCCGTCGGATGGCCCTTGACCCGGCGCGCGGAGCGGTTCGAGCGTCCGTTGTGCGCCCCGAGTGCGAGGAGAGGTGATCCCACTGCTGCGCCGCGCGTGGGACTTAGCTAGGCGATCAGCGCCTGGCCGCTGTCCACCCAGTTCCTGAGGCTTCCGCCGGACCACTGGTTTTGCGCGAGCACCTGCGACTTGTCGGGCCGCGGCTTGTACTCGACCAGCCGGGCGCCCTGGCGGTTGCGTGCGATCCACGACGCGAGGTACTGGCGCGCATCGCGAAAGCTCGCCTGCGGGCAGTCGCCGAGTGGCGTGCCGAAGCTCGTGGCGCCCCACGCTTCCGGCACCGAAAGCTCGATCGCTGCGCTGCCGTCGGGTGCTTCGGCCTGCAGGTGCAGACTGTAGGCGCGACCGCATTGGCGGCCGATGCGCCATTGCACCTCGCCGCTGTTCTGCCACCCGGCCGGCACCATGATGGTGGCAGCGACCATCGGCTTCTCGAACCCCTTGCGGTCGATGATCTCGACGCGCTGCACGCGCAGCGCATCGGTTTTCGCCGGCGCGGCCCGCGCCTGCTGGGTGGCGATGCCTGTCGCGACGACGATCGCCGCGCAGACGAGGGAGCGGCGACGCGAACGAATTGCGTGTGCGACAGGCGGCATCTGCGCCTCCGGGAGGGGGATGGGGACTTTCCCCGGCGCGCAAGCCGGATGCAGCTATCGCTCCGCGAACGCGCGTTCGACCACGAAATCGCCCGGCGTCGACGTGTTCCCTTCCTGGAACCCCTGCGCCCGAAGCATCGCTTCGAGATCGCGCAGCATCGGCGGACCGCCGCAGATCATCACGCGGTCGGTTTCCGGGTCCAGTCCGGGTACACCGAGATCGGCGAACAGCTTGCCGCTCTCGATCAACTCGGTGATCCGGCCCGTGTTGACGAACTCCTCGCGCGTCACCGTGGGGTAGTAGCGCAACTTGCTCGTCACGAGATCGCCGATGAACTCGTGCGACGGCAGATGCTCGATCAGGTAGTCGTAGTAGGCCAGTTCATCGACCTCGCGCACGCAGTGCACGAGGACGATCTGCTCGAAGCGTTCATAGGTGTCCGGATCCCGGATCACGCTCATGAACGGCGCCAGCCCCGTACCCGTCGACAGCAGGTACAGCCGCTTGCCCGGCAGGAGATAGTCGATCAGCAGCGTGCCGGTCGGCTTGCGGCCGACGATGATCCGGTCGCCCGGCTGGATGTGCTGCAGCTTGCTGGTCAGGGGACCGCCGGGGACCTTGATGCTGAGGAACTCGAGGTGATCTTCGTAGTTGGGGCTCACGATGCTGTAGGCACGCATGAGCTTCCTGCCGTCTTCCTCGAGCCCGATCATCGTGAAATGGCCGTTGCTGAAGCGCAGCGTGCTGTCGCGCGTCGTTCGGAAACTGAACAGCCGATCGGTCCAGTGATGGACGCTCAGGACCTCTTCTTCGTGCAATGCGCTCATGGCCTGAATGGAGAAAACGGAAGTTGCGGATGAATAATAGTTTAAGCTTCAACTAAATTTCGCGCAAGCGCTTTCGCATCGGTACGCTACGATCGCGCCATGCCAGGCCACGATGCGAGCGAAGCAGGCGCGGGGACGGTGACCGCCATCCGGGGCTCGGTCGTCGACGTGCGCTTCGACGGCCCGCTCCCGGCTTTGCGCGAACTCCTGATGTCGGACAGCGGGCTGCCGCTGGAGGTTTCGGCGCACGTCGATGCGCGAACCGCGCGCTGCCTGGCGTTCGGCGTGACGAGCGGCCTGGCGCGCGGCACGCGTTTCGAAGCGACCGGCGCGCCGCTCACGGTGACCGTGGGCAGCGATCTTCTCGGTCGCGTGGTGGACGTTTTCGGCAACGCGATCGATGGCGGCGAGGCGATCGAGGGGGTGCGCCGCGCGGTGTACGGCCCGGCCGTTCCGCTTCGCGAGCACCCGGTCGTCAACGAGGTCCTGCACACCGGCATCAAGGCGATCGACCTGCTCGCCCCGCTCGAGCGCGGCGGAAAGGCCGGCCTGTTCGGCGGGGCGGGCGTCGGCAAGACCGTGCTGATCTCGGAGCTCATCCACAACATGGCGGCCAGCCACAGGGGCGTGAGCGTGTTCTGCGGCATCGGCGAGCGTTCGCGCGAGGCCGAGGAGGTGATCCGCGACGTGAAGGATGCCGGCGTGCTCGGCCAGACGGTGCTCGTCTTCGGCCAGATGAGCGAACCGCCGGGTCCGCGTTTCCGCGTCGGCCACACCGCGCTCGCCATCGCCGAGCACTTCCGCGACGACGAGCAGCGCAACGTGCTGCTGCTGATGGACAACGTCTTTCGGTTCGTGCAGGCGGGCATGGAGGTGTCGGGCCTGCTCGGCCAGCTCTCGTCGCAGATGGGGTACCAGCCGACGCTGGCGCGAGACCTCGGAGAGCTGCAGGAGCGCATCGCCAGCACGCAGGACGCGTCGATCACGTCGGTGCAGGCGGTGTACGTGCCGGCCGACGATTTCACCGACCCCGCCGTCGTGCACACGTTCAGCCACCTGTCGGCGTCGATCGTGCTCTCGCGCGAGCGCGCCGCGCAGGGACTCTACCCGGCGATCGACCCGCTCGCCTCGACGTCGTCGCTGCTCAGTCCCGCCGTCATGGGCGAGCGCCACTACCGGCTCGCCGGCGGCGTGCGCGCCACGCTCGCCGCCTACGACGACCTGAAGGACATCATCGCGATGCTCGGGCTCGACGAGCTCAACGAGGACGACCAGCGCACGGTCTCGCGTGCGCGCCGTCTCGAGCGCTATCTCACCCAGCCGTTCCACGTCACCGAGCAGTTCACCGGCCGCGCAGGAGCGTCGGTGCCGCTCGACACGCTGCTCGACGACTGCGAGGCGATCCTCGCCGACGAGTACAAGGACGTTCCCGAGCGAAGTCTCTACATGATCGGCGCCCTGTCGGAACGCGCGGAGGCTGCGTGAGGCTGCTGCTCTCGGTTCCGACCGGCGTCGTCGTGGATCTGCCGGTCGCCAAGGTATCGGGCGAGTCCGACCGCGGCTCGTTCACGCTGCTTCCGCGCCACGCCGACGGAGCCATGCTGCTGCGCCCCGGCCTGCTCTCCTACGTCGACGAGAACGATGCGGAGGTGTTCGTCGCGGTCGACGAGGGGGTCGCCGTGAAGGCCGGCGCGAACGTCCGCGTAGCGTGCCAGCGTGCGGTCGTCGCAGGCGACCTCGAGGACGCGCGGTCGGTGCTGTTGCGGCACGTCCACGAGCGCAGCGAACACGAACGCAAGGCGAGGTCGGTGCTCATGGCGCTCGAGGCCGACGTGCTGCGGCGACTGGGAGAACTGCGGTGACGGTTCGCAAGCGGCGCGAGGACCTGCTCGACATCGTCACGCGCAAGCAGGCGGACAAGCTGCGCTCGCGCCGCGAGGGCCGGCCCAACATCGACCGGGGCCTCGGGACGAGCGGGATCGTCGGATGGTCGATCGCGGTGCCGACGCTGCTGGGCGTCGCGGCGGGCGTCTGGATCGACCGCAGCGTGGGCAGCGAGATTTCGTGGACGCTCACGCTGCTCGCCGTGGGCCTTCTCGTGGGCTGCGTCACGGCGTGGTACTGGGTCGGACGGGAACTGAACGATGACCGTTGATTGCGCTCTTCCGAGCGCCGTTCCGTGCGGGCCGTCGGCGTGACGCAGGCCGTCGCACACCTGCTGCTGGGTGCGCTGGCCGGTCTCGCGCTGGGCTCGGCGTTCTACGTCGGGCTGTGGGCTACCCTCCGGCGTGCCGGTCGCGCGACGCGGCCCTGGGCGTGGATCGTCGGCAGCTTCGTGCTGCGCGCCATCGTGGTGGGCGCGGCTTTCCTGCTGCTGGCGCGCACCGGGCCGTGGCTGCTCGCGGGCGCACTCGCCGCCTTTGCCGCGGCAAGGCCGCTGGTCACCCACGCGGTCGCGGGGCGCGAGGAGCGCGCGCGATGAACCTGTCGCCCGACGAGATCGTCTACTTCAGCGTCGGACCGCTGGACATCAGCGCCACGCTGGTGTTCACGTGGATCGTCATGGCGCTGCTGGTCGGCGTCTCGCTGCTCGTGCGGCGCAGCCTGCGCGTCGAGCCTCCGATCGGCAGGACGCAACTCGCCTTCGAGGCGATCATCGCGTTCGTGCTCGACCAGATCCGCGAAGTCGCACGCCAGGAGCCGCGGCCGTACCTGCCCTTCGTCGGCACGCTGCTGCTCTTCATCCTGTGCTCGAACGTGCTCGCGATCGTGCCGGGGTTTCATCCGCCCACCGGCTCGCTGTCGACCACGGCGGCGCTGGCGCTGGCGGTGTTTTTTGCGGTGCCGGTCTTCGGCATCTCGCGGGTCGGACTGCGCCGCTACCTGCGCACCTACCTCGAGCCGTTCCCGATCATGCTGCCCTTCACCGTGCTCGGCGAGATCACCAGAACGCTGGCTCTCGCAGTGCGCCTGTTCGGCAACGTGATGAGCAGCTCGATGATGGTCGCCATCCTGCTCGTCGTCGCGCCGCTGGTGTTCCCGGTCCTGATGCAGGTCCTGGGACTGCTGATGGGCGTGCTGCAGGCGTACATCTTCACCGTGCTGGCGCTCGTCTACGTCGCCGCCGGCATGTCCGAGTCCGGGAAGCGCTTGTCCAAAGGAGAATCCGCGTGAACGACATGTCCCTCATCGCCGTCGTTTCGGTGTTCACCGCCGGCATCACCGTCGCGATCGGCGCCGGCCTGGCCGCGCTCGCCGAGGGTCGTGCGGTGGCGGAGGGCTTGCGGAGCATCGCGCAGCAGCCCGACGAGACCGCGTCGATCACGCGCGCGATGTTCGTCGGCCTCGCGATGATCGAGACGAGCGGCATCTACTGCTTCGTGGTCTCGCTGATCCTGATCTTCGCCAACCCGTTCTGGCGCGCTGTCGGGTAGGTCCGGTGAAACAGGGAAACCGGTTGCGGCGGCGCAGGGCGTCATGACGATCGACTGGTTCACGCTCGCGGCGCAGCTCGTCAACTTCGCGGTGCTGCTGGCGCTGCTGCGCGTCTTCCTGTATCGCCCGATCCTCAACGCGATGGCAGAGCGCGAGAAGCGCACGGCGGCGCCGCTGAACGAAGCGCGCCGCCTCGTCGACGAGGCGGCCGGAGAACGCGAGGCGCTGAGACGCGAAAGGGATGCGTTCGAGCGCGAGCGTGCCGAGCGTCTCGACGCGGTACTGCGCGAAGTCGAGGGAACGCGCGAGCAGCAGCTCGAGGCCATCGAGCGCGAGACCGCGGAACTGCGCGTTGCCGCTGCCGAGGCCGTCGAGCGCGACGTCGGGCGCGTGGCCGGGAAGCTGATGACGCGCCTTTCGGGGCTCGTCGTCGACGAAGTTCGAAGCACGCTCGATTCGATCGCCGGCGCCGATCTCGACCGGTCGGCATGGGCGCGGTTCGACGAGCGCCTGCGCGCGCTGACGGCGGAGCAGCGCGGCAGTCTCGCGGAGGCGGGGCGAGGCGCGGTGCGCGTGGTCACGCCGCGCCCGCTCGCGCCGGAGACGGCCGACGCGGCTCGCACGGCGCTGCGCGACTTGCTCGGTGTGCAGCACGTGCGCTTCGCCACCGATCCCGCTCTGCTCGTGGGCGTGGCGCTCGAGGCCGGCGGGCTGCGCCTCGACGGCACCGCCGCAGCGCGCCTCGAGGCACTGGAGCGTTCGTTCGCGGCGGCGCTGGACGCCGCAGGCGACATCGCTCCGTCGGCCGGAGCGCCCGCCACCGCGGAGAAGACGTGACAGACCGGGGCGAAGACGAAGTCGCCGCCACGCTGCTGTCGGGTCTGCACAAGCTCGACACGGCCCGCCGCGAGGTTTCCGCCGGGCTGGTGCTCGACGAAGTCGGGCGCGTCATGGCGGTCGCGCGCGGCGTGGCGACGGTGAGCGGACTGCCCGGTGCCGTCGCCGACGAGACGGTCGCGCTGGGTCGCGGCGCCATCGGTATCGTGAGCGACCTGCGCGAGAAATCCGTCGGCGTCGTGCTGCTCGCAGGGTCGAGCGAGGTGCACGCCGGAGCCGAGGTCAGGCGCACGGGGCGGGTGCTCGACGTCCCGGTCGGCGACCCGCTCCTCGGTCGCGTGATCGATCCGCTGGGCAGGCCGCTCGACGGAGCGAAGCCGATCGAGGCGCGCGCGCGGCTGCCGGTCGAGCGTGCGGCCACCCCGATCATCGATCGCGCTCCGGTGAACCGGCCGCTGCAGACCGGCGTGAAGGTGGTCGACGCGCTGTTTCCGATCGGCCGCGGCCAGCGCGAGCTGATCGTCGGCGACCGCCAGACGGGCAAGACCTCGGTCGCGCTCAGTGCCATCGTCGCGCAGCGCGACACCGGGGTGCTGTGCGTCTACTGCTCGGTGGGCCGGCGCGGCGCCGAGGTCGCGCGCACCGTGGCGGCGCTCAGGCGCAACGGCGCGCTCGCATACACGACCGTCGTCGTCGCCCCTTCCGAGTCCGAGCCGGGACTGCGGCAGGTCGCGCCGTTCGCGGCGATGAGCGTGGCCGAAGCCTGGATGGAGGCCGGCCGCGACGTGCTGCTGGTTCTCGACGACCTCGTCCAGCACGCCCGCGCGCACCGCGAGGTCTCGCTGCTGCTGCGCCGGCCGCCCGGCCGCGAGGCGTATCCGGGAGACATTTTCTACCTGCATTCGCGCCTGCTCGAGCGCGCCACGCAGCGCTCGGAAGCCCGCGGCGGCGGCTCGCTGACCGCGCTGCCGATCGTCGAGACGCAGGAACGCGACCTCGCGGCCTACGTGCCGACCAACCTGATTTCGATCACCGACGGACAGATCGTGCTGTCGCCCGAGTTGTTCCGGCTCGGCCAGCTGCCCGCCGTGGACGTCGGCCTGTCGGTGTCGCGCGTCGGCGGCAAGGCGCAGCGTCCCGCGTACCGCGCGGTCGCCGGCGGACTGCGCCTGTCCTACGCGCAGTTCCAGGAACTGGAGAGCTTTGCTCGTCTCGGCGCCGAACTCGACGAGAGCACGCGCGATACGCTGACCCGCGGCAGGCGCGTACGCGAGGTGCTCAAGCAGGGCGCGCTCGAGCCGATACGCGTCGCGGAGCAGATCGCGTCGCTGCTGGCCGCCGACAACGGGGTGTTCGATGCCGTGCGGACGTCGCAGGTGGGCGCGATCGAGCCGGTCGTGCGACGCGAGGCCCGTCGGCTGCTGCCCGACGTGTGCCGACGCATCGAGAGCGGCGAGCCGCTGAACGACGACGACCGCGAAGCGCTGCTCGCGATGGCCCGCAAGGTCGTCGCCGGGGCAGGGGGGACCGGCACAGGGGCGAGCGGCACAGGCGCCGGGGGCGCCGGCGCATGACCTCGCGCGGAGTCGTGGGACGCAAGCTGGAGACGGCCGCCAGCCTGGGCAAGCTCGTGACGACGATGAAGGGACTCGCGTCCGTGCGCGTGCATCAATACCGCAGGACGATGCGTGCGCTCGACGCATCGACCGAGACGCTCGATCTCGCCGCACGCGCGCTGTTGTACCTGCATCCCGAGCTGGCGGCGACGCAACCGAGCCTCGAGCCGAGCTCGACCACCGTCGTGTTCGGTTCCGATCGGGGACTGTGCGGCGCGTTCAACGACCGCATGGCCCGCTTCGCCGCGGGCGACATCGCCGGGATCGACGACCTCGACGGCGAGGGCGCATCCGTGCGTGTCGTCGCGATCGGCCGGCGCTTGGCGCGGCGGCTGCGCCGCGCGGGCCGGATCCCGGACGCGCTGCTGTCGGCACCGAGCAGCCTCGACGCGGTCGACGCCGCCGTTGCCGATCTTCTCGACTTCGTCGACGCGCATCGCCAGCCCGACCGCGAGAGCCGGCTGCGCCTCGTCTACGCGCGACCGGTCGGCTCGACGCTCTTCGAGCCATGCATCGTCCAGGTGCTGCCGATCGATTCGGGCTGGATGCACCACCTGGCGGGTCGGCCCTGGGAGACCCGCAGGCTGCCGATGGAACTCTCCGATCCGCGGCAGCTGCTGCGCGGGCTGATCCGGCAGCGCACGGCGCTCGCGATCGTCAAGGCGTTCGGATCGTCGCTTGCGGCCGAGAACGCCGCGCGGCTCGCCGCCATGGAGGCGGCCTCGCACAATGTCGACGAGCGCCTCGCGCGCCTGCGTGCTCGTCACCAGGCGGCGCGCCAGGCAGCCGTCACCGCGGAACTGCTCGACATCCAGAGTGCCGCGGCCGTGCTGGAGGAAGAGCCGGACGACTCGGAGGAGGAAGTCGGCGTCGATCCGTGAGCTGCCGCGCGAGGCGCGACGTCTTCGTATACTTCGACAACGACGTGAAGGTCAGGGCGCCCGCCGATGCGGCGTCGCTCCTGGCGGCTGGGCGTGCAGCCGTCACGGTAGAGGAAATCGAACGACGTGTTCCTTCGCTCCTGCTGGTCACCTTCGCGATTGCGGCAACCGTCTCGTTCTTCGTGGTGCGGCTGTTCGCGTCGCCGATCGACGGCATTCTCCAGCGGATCATCGCCGACGACATCAGCAAGGCATGGCTCGAGTACCTGAAGTTCGCCATCTACGTCGTCGGCATCTCGAAGGGCGTACGGGTCTGGGAACTGGAGCGATACATCGGTCCGGTCACTGCGCCTTCCGGCGGCGCAGCAGCACGATCGCGTAGACACACAGGTTCACGGCCACCACGATCAGGCCGAGCACGATCTGGACGCCGCGCGTCATTCCGACGGGATAGATCACCGGCAGCAGGTAGTGCTCGATGAACCCCGTGTCGTATCCGGCTTCGCCGGCGGCGCGGCGCAGAGCCTGCTCCAGCGGCGTGAGTGGACACAGCCCGCCGACCAGCACGATCCAGGCTCCCCATGCCGCCGCCGGCAGGTGGACCCAGGCGACACGCGGCCAGCGCAACGCGAGCAAGCCGCCCGCGACGACGAACACGATGAAAGCGAAGTGAATCAGGACGACGATGTCGGCGGCAAGGCTCGCGAGCATCGCGCTACGGAAGCAGGCCGGCGAGCCCGATCACTCGCCGATTTCGGCTTCCACGAGCTTGGCGAGCAGCACCAGCGATTCCTGCCAGCCGAGATGGCACGCTTCGAGCGGAATGGCCTCCGGGATTCCTTCCTGCACGATGTCCAGGTCGGTTCCGACGGACACGGGCTTCAGCGTGACGGTCGTCGTCATGACGCCGGGAAGATTCGGATCGTCGAATCGGTCCGTATAGACGATCCGTTCGTTCGCCTCGATCTCGAGGTACTCCCCGCCGAAGGCATGGCTTTGCGACGTCGTGAAGTTCGTGAACGACATCCGGTAGCTCCCGCCGACGCGGGCGTCCATCTGATGCACCGTGCCCGTGAATCCGTTCGGCGGAATCCACTTGGCCAACGCGTCTGCGTTCAGGAAGGCGCGAAAGACGCGCTCGGGTGGTGCCCGCAGCACGCGGTGAAAACGAACGGTTCCGCTCGGCATGGCGTCGGCCCTCCTTGCGACGATTCTGCACCGATCGGCGTGTCGACCATCCCGGTGGATCCGCCGCCGTTCCTGCCTTCGCGGTCCCTGCCGGCGTCCGCTACCGCGGTCGCTGCGCATCCCCGGTCATCGGCACGAACCGCACCGGCAGCACCGTGCGCCGCGACACGCTGCCGTCGGCGCGCTTCTCGATCAGCACCAGTTCCTGCTCGGAGGACACCGGTCCGACCGGTATCACCATCCTTCCGCCGGGCTTCAGCTGGCTCACCAGCGCTTCGGGAACGCG
>CAYZYC010000083.1:0-10622 GCA_964481165.1 uncultured Limnobacter sp.
CCTGCTGCTGGTCGATGTCGCGCAGCAGGTAGCCGATCACGCGCTGCATTCCCGAGCGCAGCGAGTACGCCTCGACGTCGTGCACCAGGCTGACCAGCCGGCGGCTCAGCCCGGCGAGCATCATGCGGGCGAGGCGCCGGTCGCGCTGCAGTTCCGCGTCGAGCGTCGCCTTGGAGATGTGCAGCAGCAGCGAATCCGCCAGGCACTCGGCGTTCACCGGGTACGGCCGGTCGAGGAACATTGCGGCCTCGCCGAACGACTGGCCGGGGCCGAGGATTTCGATGACCTTCTCGGTTCCCTGCGGCGACACGAAACCGAGCTTCACGCGCCCGTAGACGACGACGTGGAAGCCGACGCAGGGCTCGCCGCGCCGGAACAGGATGCGCCCCTTCGGAATCCGGTGCTCGGTCGTACCGGTGGCGATCCGGTCGAGATCCTCGGAGCCCAGGTCGTGGAACAACGCGAGGTTCGCCAGGAAGGTCCGGGTCATGACTTTCGGGGCGCGCACTGGCTGGGGAACTCCTGTAGTTCGAATCGGTTCAGCCGCCGCCGGTGTCCGCCGCGGCGAGCGTAGCCGCATTGTCTCGCGAACTGCCGCCGCGCACCGTTGCGCGCGTCGTGGTCATTCGTGCCGCGAGCCGTCCGAGCGCCCAGCGCACGTGCTCGCGCACCAGCGGCGACGGATCGTCCGAACGCGCGTGCAACGCGGCGTGCACCGCGGGACCGCCGCCGGAGTTTCCGAGCGCGACGGCCAGGTTGCGCAACCAGCGCTCGTGGCCGATGCGCCGGATCGGCGATCCGGCGAACCGGGCGTCGAACTCTTCGGCGCTCCACGCGAACAACTCGACCAGCGTCGCCCGATCGAGATCCTGGCGCGGCGCGAACTCCCCGGTGGCCTGCGGTTGCGCGAAACGGTTCCACGGGCAGGCGAGCTGGCAGTCGTCGCAGCCGTAGATCCGGTTGCCGATCGAGGCGCGCAGTTCGACCGGGATCGCGCCCTTCAGCTCGATGGTCAGGTACGAAATGCAGCGACGCGCGTCGACGCGATACGGGGCGACGATCGCGCCGGTCGGGCAGACGTCGAGGCAGCGCGTGCAGCGACCGCACCGATCGTCGATCGGCGGCGTCGGCGCGAGCGGCAGATCGGTGTAGATCGTGCCCAGGAAGAACGTCGATCCGCGCCGCGGATGGATCGCCAGCGTGTGCTTGCCACGCCACGCGATTCCTGCGCGACGGGCGAGCTCGACTTCCAGGACCGGCGCCGAATCGCAGAAGACGCGATAGCCGAACGCGCCCGTCGCCGATTCGACGCGTTCGGCGAGGCGCTGCAATCGCCCGCGCACGACCTTGTGGTAATCGCGCCCGAGCGCGTACCGCGAGACGTACGCACGTTCGGCGTCGGCGAGCGTCGCCCAGGCGGCGTCGACCCAACCCGGATCGTCCGGCGCGTAGTCGATCGCGGCCATGATCGCGCGGACGGTTCCCGGCACCAGTTCGGACGCGCGCGCGCGTTTCGTGCCGTGGCGCGCCATATAATCCATTTCGCCGTGGTAGCCGGCCTGCAGCCACGCCTGCAGCCCCGCTTCGGCCGTCGCCAGATCGACGTCGGCGACACCGAGCGACGCGAAACCGAGTTCGTGCGCCCAGGCGCGCAGTTCTTCGATGCCGGGATTCGCGTGCATATGCCCCATTCTAGTGCCCGATGAACACAGCAGACGACGAACTGCGATTGCCGCTCCGGGATCCGTCGGCCACTGCGCATCTGGCCGAACGCGTCTCCGAACTGCTCGAACCCGGGTTCGTGCTGTTCCTTTCCGGCGACCTGGGCAGCGGCAAGACGACGTTCGTGCGGGCGTTGTTGCGGGCCCTCGGTTACCCGGGACGTGTGAAAAGCCCGAGCTTTTCGTTGCTCGAACCGTATGATCTTTCGAGGTTTCGCCTGTATCATTTTGATTTCTATAGGCTGACGTCGAAACGGGATTGGCTCGATGCAGGCTTCGACGAATACATCGGCCCCCCGGGGGTTGCGGTCATCGAATGGCCCGAGCGTGCAGGCGACAGCCTGCCGCCTGCCGACCTGCGGTTGCGCATGTCGTTCGATCCGGATCGTGGTGACGAGGCGCGCATCGCCTGCGTGTCGGCATCGACCGCGCGGGGGCGCGCGTGCCTGAACGCGCTGCAGCGCGCGCTCGCCGGCGGATCCTGAAGGCGGGCGCAGGGTCGGGCTGGATCACGCTGCGCGGCGGGCTTGCCGGCGCGCTGCTCGCGCTCGACGTCCGGCTCGCCCACGCCGCGACGATCCTGGCGGTGCGCGTCTGGCCGGCCCGCGACTACACGCGCGTGACGCTCGAACTCGACCGCCCGCTGAAGTCGACGCAGTTGCAGCTCTCCGATCCTCCGCGCCTGGTGGTCGACCTCGAAGGACTCGAGATCGATCTTGCGCTGCGCGAACTCGTCGCGAAGATCCGCCCGGAAGATCCGTACATCGAACGCGTGCGCGTCGGGCAGCATCAGCCGACCGTCGCACGGATCGTCTTCGACCTGAAGTCGGCGGTCGCGCCGCAGCTGTTCACGCTCGAACCGGCCGGCACCTACCGGCACCGGCTCGTGCTCGACCTGCACCCGACGGTCCCGGTCGATCCGCTGCGCACGCTGCTCGACGATGTGCGCAGCCGGCACGCGGCCGAGTCGATGCAGGCTCGCGATCCGCTCGCGCGCCTGCTCGACGACGCAACGGACCAGGCTACGGGCCCCGATGTGCCGGCCGAGGCGCCGGCGAGCCCGCGCGGGGCGAAGCCGACTGCGAAGACGGCCGCCGCCGACCATGGGCCGGCGAAACGCCGTCCCGGCGCCGCATCGCGACCGGCGATGGCACGGCTCGTGACAGTCGCGATCGACCCGGGCCACGGCGGCGAGGACCCCGGCGCAATCGGCCGTCGCGGAACGAAGGAGAAGGACGTCGTGTTGCGGATCGCGCAACGGCTTCGCGAGCGCATCAACACGGAGCCGTCGATGCGCGCGTTCATGATCCGCGACGGCGACTACTTCGTCCCGCTGGCGCAACGCGTGGCCAAGGCGCGCCGCGTGCAGGCCGACCTGTTCGTCTCGATCCACGCCGATGCGTTCGTGCGGCCCGAAGCGCGCGGCGCATCGGTCTACGTGCTCTCCGAACGCGGCGCGACGAGCGCCGCCGCGCGATGGCTCGCGCGCCGGGAGAACGACTCGGACCGGATCGGCGGCGCGAAGTTCGCGGTGCGCAACCGGGAAGTGCGCCAGGTCCTGCTCGACATGGCGACGACCGTGCAGATCCAGGATTCGAGCCGGCTCGGGCAGATCGTGCTCGGCGAACTGCGCGGCGTGGGCGAGTTGCACAAGCCGCGGATCGAGCAGGCGGGATTCGCGGTGCTCAAGGCGCCCGACATCCCGTCGATCCTCGTCGAGACCGCTTTCATCAGCAACCCGGTCGAGGAACGCC
This sequence comes from uncultured Limnobacter sp., assembly GCA_964481165.1. Lineage (GTDB taxonomy): Bacteria > Pseudomonadota > Gammaproteobacteria > Burkholderiales > Burkholderiaceae_E > Zeimonas. The sequence continues at coordinate 3,476 of CAYZYC010000083.1, forward strand.
GGCTCGCCAATCCCCGATACCAGATGCAGATCGCCGACGCGATCTTCCGCGGGCTGCGCTCCTATCTGCGCAAGCATCCGCCTGCACCGAAGATGCAGACGACCTGAATCCGCGCATCACCAGTTCGCACGCGCGTTCCCGCCCGGCTCCGGCCCCTTCTCCAGGCGGTACCCGACGCCGCGCAGCGTGCTGATCCGGGCGCCCGTCCCGGCGAGCTTGCCGCGCAGCCGCGAAACGTAGACCTCGATCGCGTTCGGCGCGAGCTGTTCGTCGAAACCGGTGATCGCGTGCATCAGCCGGTCCTTCGTGACCGGCGTGCCGACGTGCTGGACCAGGTGTTCGAGGATCGACCACTCGCGCGGAGTGAGATCGACCGGTACCGAACCGTGGCGCACCTCGCGCTTGCGGCTGTCGATGACGAGTTCGCCGCAGACGACGACGTCGTTTCCGAAAACCGCGTCGCGGCGACGCGTCAGGCCGCGACAGCGCGCGACGAGCTCGCGCGCCTCGAACTCGCCCGCCAGGTAATCGTCGGCACCGGCATCGATCGCGGCGATCCGCGTGTCGACGGCAGCGGCTGCGGTGAGCACGAGCGCCGGGACGTGGACGCGACGCTGGCGCAGGCTGCGCAGCCATTCGAGCGCGACGCTCGCCTCGCCTTCGAGATCGGCGACCAGCACGTCGTAGTGCGCAACGCGCAGCAGCGCATCGGCGTCGCCGGGGGCATCCGCGCATTCGACCGTGAACCCTGCCTCGCGCAGCGGTTCGGCGACCCGCGGCACCGCGTTCGCAGCGCCGGAAACGACGAGGATCTTCATGGTGCGTTCCTCGCGGACATTCTAGTGCAGCGCTTCGCACCATGCGACGCTCATGGGCCGCCGGATCCGCCGGCCAGGCCAAGGCGCGAGACGCCGGTCGCGAAGATTCAGCCTGCGGGAGGCTTACCGGGCGACATCCCCGGTCGTCGCGCGCGTCGGGCTCGAAGGAAGTGCCGCGCGACCTCGAACACCGCCGGCAACCCGGGGATGATGATCATCGCCAGCGTCACCCACTGGAAATTCGCCTTCACCCAGGCGGTGTTGCCGAACAGGAATCCGATTCCGGCGAGTCCCACGACCCACAGCGACGCGCCGATCACGTTGTACGCTGCGAACTTGGGATAGCTCATCCGGGCGACGCCGGCCACGAAGGGCGCGAAGGTTCGCACGAACGGCAGGAAGCGCGCGACGATGATCGTGATGCCGCCGTGGCGTTCGTAGAAATCGTGCGTGCGCTCGAAAGCCGCCTTGTTGAAGAAGCGCGACTGCTCCCATCCGAAGACCCGCGGACCGAAGTAGCTGCCGATCGAGTAGTTCACCGCGTCGCCGAGAATCGCCGCCACGGTGAGCAGCAGCATCAGCAGGCCGATTTCCATCCCGCCGACGGCAGCGATCGCCCCCGCGACGAACAGCAGCGAATCCCCGGGCAGGAACGGCATCACGACCAGCCCGGTCTCGATGAAGATGATCGCGAAGAGAAACGCGTACACCCACGGGCCGTATTGCGCGACGACGTCCGCCAGGTGGCGGTCCAGGTGCAGGAACAGGTCGAGCAGCTGCGAGAACTCCATGGCGGCGCATGTTACACGGCGACCGCTCCCTATAATCGCCGGATGTCTTCCGTTGTCCCCGAAGCCGATCGAGGGCACGCCGCGCGACCGATCGCGCGCCTGCCCGATCGGCTGATCAGCCAGATCGCCGCCGGCGAAGTCGTCGAACGCCCGGCTTCGGTCGTGCGCGAACTGCTCGAGAACGCGATCGACGCGGGTGCCCGGCGCATCTCGGTGATGATCGAGGAGGGCGGCGTGCGGCGCATCGTCGTCAGCGACGACGGATGCGGGATCGCACGCGAACAGCTCGCGCTCGCGCTGGAGCGCCACGCGACGAGCAAGATCGCATCGCTGGACGAACTCGAGCGCGTCGGAACCCTCGGATTCCGCGGCGAGGCACTCGCGTCGATCGCATCGGTCGCGACACTGCGCATCCTGAGCCGCACGGCGGACGCGTCGTCGGCGTGGCGCATCGACGGCGACCACGGCGAACTCGAACCGGCCGCCGGCGTCACCGGAACGCGCGTCGAGGTGCTCGACCTGTTCGCGCGCACGCCGGCCAGGCGCAAGTTCCTGCGCAGCGCGGCCACCGAGAGCGCGCATTGCGCCGACGCGTTCCGGCGCGTCGCGCTCGCGCACGAGTCGCTCGGATTCGAGCTGCAGGTCGACGCGCGGCGCGCCGAACGGATGGAGCCGTGCGACTGGAAGACACGCGCACTGCAGGCGCTCGGCGACGAATACGTCGACGCGCACCGCGTCGTCGACGAACAGGCGGGAACGCTGCGCGTGCGCGCGCTGCTCGGGCTGCCGACGCTGAATCGATCGCGCGCCGACCGGCAGTTCCTGTACGTGAACGGTCGATTCGTGCGCGACCGGCTGCTCGGCTACGCGATGCGGCAGGCGTATTCGGACATGATGCACGGCGATCGGCACGCCGCGTGGGTCGTGTTCGTCACGCTCGATCCGGCGCAGGTCGACGCCAACGTGCATCCGGCCAAGATCGAAGTGCGCTTTCGCGATCCGTCCGGACTGCGTTCGTTCCTGTTCCACGCGGTGCACAAGGCGCTGCGCGCGCCTGCGTTTGCCGCCGCGGCAGCGGCGGACGCGAACGCGGCCGGGAGCTCGGCTGCGAACGCCGGCGTCGCATCGCCGGCTTCGCCGCGAGCGCCCTTCGGTGCGTACATGCCGGGCGCGGACCCCGTACCGCATCCCGGCAGTGCGCGACCGTTGTCTACGAACGCCGCGCTGCCGCTGCACGTCGCGCAACCGTCCGGCGCGCACGCGCAATCGTCCGCGGCGTTCGCGCATGCGTTCGCGAGCGCCCCCGAGCCGCATCCGGTCGACGACGCGCCGCTCGGCCACGCGCTCGCGCAGCTGCACGGCACCTGGGTGCTCGCGCAGAACCGTCACGGGCTCGTCGTGGTCGACATGCACGCAGCGCACGAACGCGTCGTCTACGAACGCATGAAGGCCGCATGGGCGGCGCGCGCGATCCCGGCGCAGCCGCTGCTGGTGCCCGCGGTTTTCCGCGCCGACCCGCTCGACGTGCAGGTCGTCGAGGAAGACGGCGACGCGCTCGCGGCGATCGGCATCGAACTCTCGGTGATGTCTGCGCAGACGATCGCCGTGCGCTCCGTGCCCGCCGCACTCGCCGGCGGCGACGTCGTCGCGCTGGCGAAGTCGGTCATCACGGAGATGCGCGAACACGGCGCGACGCGCGTGCTCGCCGAACGCAGCGACGCACTGCTCGCGACGATGGCGTGCCACGCGTCCGTGCGCGCGAACCGTCGCCTGTCGATCGACGAGATGAATGCACTGTTGCGCGAGATGGAGCGCACGCCCGGGGCCGACCAGTGCAACCACGGACGGCCCACCTGGCTGCAGGTGTCGCTGGCCGAACTCGATCAGTGGTTCCTGCGCGGGCGCTGAAACCGATGCCGCAGGCGGGAGCCGGCACTGCTCCGGTCGCGATGCTGCTCGGGCCGACCGCTTCGGGCAAGAGCGCGATCGCGATGGCGCTCGCCGAACGACTGCCGATCGAGATCGTCAGCGTCGATTCGGCGCAGGTCTATCGCGGGATGGACATCGGCACCGCGAAACCGGACCCCGCCGAACGCGCCGCGGTACCGCACCACCTGATCGACATCGTCGATCCGCGCGAGCGGTATTCGGCGGCGCGCTTCGTCGACGATGCGCGCGAAGCGGTTGCCGCGATCCGCGCGCGCGGAAACCTGCCGCTGCTGGTCGGCGGGACGATGCTGTACGCACGCGCGTTCGCCGACGGGCTGCACCAGTTGCCGGGCGCCGACGCGGCCGTGCGCGAGCGACTCGACGAGCAGGCGCGATCGCTCGGCTGGCCGGCGCTGCACGCGCGGCTCGCGCGATCCGATCCGGCGTCGGCATCGCGAATCGAACCGGGCGACGCGCAACGCATCCAGCGCGCGCTCGAGGTGCTCGAAGTCACCGGACGGCCGATGTCGGACTGGCTGTCCGGAGCGCGCGCGGCGACGGCCGCTTCGCCGGAATGCGTGCGCATCGCGCTCGAGCCATCGGAACGCGCGCTGCTGCACGCGCGCATCGCCTCGCGCTTTCGCGCGATGATCGATGCCGGCCTGGTCGACGAAGTGCGCGGCCTGCACGCGCGCGGCGATCTCTCGCCGCAGCTTCCGTCGATGCGCTGCGTCGGATACCGGCAGGTCTGGCATTGGATCGAGCACGGCGGAGCGTCCGAGGCGATGATCGAGGCGGGAATCGCCGCGACGCGCCAGCTCGCCAAGCGCCAGCTCACGTGGCTGCGTGCGATGCCCGGGCGGATCCGCATCGACCCGTTCGACGCAGACGCCTTCGGGCAGGCGCTGCGCGCGCTGCGCGGCGTCTGGGGGCGTTAGAGACCGTCAGGCGCCGACGACTTCTTCGCGCTCGCCGACACGAGCTTTCGCTACGAGGGGTCGAACGCCGCGTGGAAGCCGAACGGCACGATCTGCGGCATCTGCAGTTCGGCCAGGCAGGTCATCGTGCAGGCGTCCAGCACGCCGATCACGGTCGTCTCGTCGTCGTCGGCCAGCGTCGGCACGAACAGCAGGCCGTCGTCGTCGGCGGTGCCACCCGGCTTCGGCACGAACAACGGCTCGAGCTGCGTGGCCGAGGTACGCTGCCACGTCGTCACCTCGCCGTTGTCGAGATCGATGCGATGCGTCCGGTCCAGGAACTCCCCGTGCGCACCGTTGCCCGAACCCCAGCAGACGCGCGCCCGGCCGCGTCCGATGCGATCGGGATGCACCTGCTGCAGCTCGATCGGCGCGCCGTCGATCGTTTCGGGCTCGGCGTCGGCAGCGCCGTCGTGCAGCCGGTAGCGAACGTGGCGCGCGACCGAACGCAACGGCGCATCCGCACGCCGGTACTCGAGACGCAGATCGTCGAACACGCCGCCGTCGTCGTAGATCGCAAGCTCGAGAACGAGATCCAACCCGTCGACCCACGCCTGCGTTGCGTGGAAAGCCATCATCGGGGGAATGCGCCAGCTGCGCACCGCCCCGGTGTCGAGCGCCACTGCGTGAATCGTCGATCCACCCTCGGGCTCCCAGCGGAAATTCGCGGCGTACGACTTCGCGCCGAACCGGAAAGCCAGCGGCTGCGCGCGCAGCGCGGTCTCCCAGATCACCGCATTTCCGGGAGCCAGCCCGAAACCGTGCGTGTAGCCGGACTTCGCCGTACGGATTCGCGCAACGACCTCCGGCTTCGTCGCACCCGGCGCGATCCGAAAGAGCTTGATCGTGCAATGCGGACCGAACGCGACGGACACGTTCAGGTAGCTGCCGTCGGGCATGGCGAAGCCGTGCGCGCTCATCAGATGCATCGCCTCGCCGTCGCGGCCGAGATCGACGCGCTCGAGCGTGCGCAGCGTCCGGGGATCGAAAAATGTCAGGAACGGCGTTTCGGTCACCGAGAACCAGCGCTTGCCCAGGCGCGACATCACGACCGCCGGGTTGTCGGTGATCTGCGGAGCGCGCAGCCGCGTGAGCAGCCCGGCCGGATTCGCACTGCCGAATTCGCCGTAGACGGGCGCGCCGGCGGCGACGCTGCGGCGATACGACTCGCTTTCGCAGAACCGGCTGCGATAACGCACGTGGTCCGCCTCGATGCGAATCGCGTGGTACATGCCGTACCCGTCGAACCAGTGGTCGAGCCTGCCACCCGGAAGTTCCCAGAGCGCCGGCCCGTTGAGCAGCAGCGTTCCTGCGAGCCACGACGGCAGGCTGCCCCGCACGCCGACGGCAGCATCGTCGATCTCGCGTGCACCGGAGAGAAAACCTCTCGCGCGGCCGGGCACGAGGCCCGCGGGCGGTGCGTCGACCGGGGCGGCGATTGCGGACATGGGAGACTCCCGTTGTCCCGAACGAAGCCAGCATAGGCCTGCGCCAGGCAGGGCGCAATGCGCACCGGATCGGAATCGCGCTATGGTGGGTGGGCAACGGCGCTCACGGAAAGATGCCATGGTCGATCTGTTCGACAACCCGATGGGGCTCGCCGGATTCGAGTTCGTCGAATTCGCCTCGCCGAGCCCGAACGTCTTCGAACCCGTATTCGAGAAGCTCGGCTTCGTCGAGGTGGCGCGGCACCGCTCCAAGCGCGTGAAGCTGTACCGCCAGGGCGGAATCAACTTCATCGTGAACGAAGAGCCGAACAGCGTGGCGTCGTACTTCGCCGCCGAACACGGACCGTCGGCGTGCGGACTCGCATTCCGCGTGCAGGACTCGCACAAGGCCTATGCACGGGCGCTCGCGCTCGGCGCACAACCGGTGGAATTGCGCACCGGCCCGATGGAACTGCGGCTGCCCGCGATCAAGGGAATCGGCGGCGCGCCGCTGTACCTGATCGACCGCTACGAGGACGGCAGGTCGATCTACGACATCGACTTCGAATGGATCGACGGCGTCGACCGCCATCCGCGAGGCCACGGCTTCACCGTCGTCGACCACATGACGCACAACGTCTACCGCGGCCGGATGACGTACTGGGCGCAGTACTACGAGCGGCTCTTCAACTTCCGCGAGATCCGCTACTTCGACATCGAAGGCGAGTACACCGGCCTGACGTCGAAGGCGATGACGGCGCCCGACGGCAGGATCCGCATCCCGCTGAACGAGGAATCCGGCAAGGGATCGGGGCAGATCGAGGAGTTCCTGATGCAGTTCAACGGCGAGGGAATCCAGCACATCGCGCTGCTCACCGACGACCTGTTCGCAAGCGTCGACGCGCTGCAGCTGGCCGGGGTCCCGGTCATGAGCGCACCCAACGACATCTACTACGAGATGCTCGAGGAACGCCTGCCGGGGCACGGCGAAGCCGTGCACGAGCTGCGAACGCGCGGCATCCTGCTCGACGGCACCACCGAGGGCGGAAACAGGCGGTTGCTGCTGCAGATCTTCTCGCAGCCGCTGTTCGGCCCGGTGTTCTTCGAGTTCATCCAGCGCAAGGGCGACGAGGGATTCGGCGAAGGCAACTTCAAGGCGCTGTTCGAGTCGATGGAGCGCGATCAGATCCGGCGTGGGGTGCTGC
>CAYZYC010000084.1:0-10532 GCA_964481165.1 uncultured Limnobacter sp.
ACCATCTCGCGCGACGCACCGATCATCTTCGCGATTTCCTGGCGCGGCAGCTTGTTGCGCACCACCCGTTCGCCGCCGATCTGCTCGGAGAAGTCGAGCAGCACGCGCGCGACGCGCCCGTAGACGTCGAGCAGCGCGAGCGTCTCGATCTTCTGGTCGGCTTCGCGCAACCGGCGCACGAGCCCCTTCATCACGGCCATGCACATGTCGTTGCTCTGCAGCAGCATCGACTTGAAGCTTTCCTTGTTGATCGCCATGAAATCGCAGGATTCCAGCGTGATCACGCTCGCCGAACGCGGCGCTTCGTCGATCAGGCTCATCTCGCCGAAGAAATCCCCCGAGCCGAGCACGGCGAGGATCACCTCCTTTCCTTCCGAATCCGACCGCTGCACCTTGGCACGTCCGGAAAGCAGGATGTACAGCGACTGCGATGGTTCGCCTTCGGAGACGATCGTGCGACCCTTCGGGAAGTTGCGGCGCGCACTGCCCGCCGCCAGCGTTTCGAGTTGTTGCTCGTTCAGGCTTGACAGCAGCGGAACCCGGCGCAGGAACGCCTTGTTTTCTTCGTGAGCCATACCCACCTCTGGAGGAACGCTCGGGCCCGTCTTCGGGCCCCACTTCTATAATTCTGCCCTACCCGTGCCGAATTTCACGAAACGATCAAAGGTTGGCGGCCTAAGTCGCTGATTTTTTGAGTTTATTACAACGTCATCTCCACTCGTCCGCCCATGTCCACCACTCGCCACGCACGTCTGCTGATCCTCGGCTCCGGTCCGGCCGGGTACACCGCCGCGGTCTACGCCGCCCGCGCCAACCTGCAGCCGGTGCTGATCACCGGGCTGGCCCAGGGTGGGCAGCTGATGACGACGACCGATGTCGACAACTGGCCCGCCGATGCCGACGGCGTCCAGGGCCCGGAACTGATGGCGCGCTTCCAGAAGCACGCCGAGCGGTTCGGCACCGAAATCCTCTTCGATCACATCCACACCGCGCACCTGGGCGAAACGCCGATCCGCCTCGTCGGCGACGCAGGCGAATACACCTGCGACGCGCTGGTCATCGCGACCGGCGCCTCGGCGCGCTACCTCGGGCTGCCGTCGGAGCAGGAATACATGGGCAAGGGCGTGTCGGCGTGCGCCACCTGCGACGGATTCTTCTATCGCGGGCAGGACGTCGTCGTGGTCGGCGGCGGCAACACCGCGGTCGAGGAAGCGCTGTACCTGTCGAACATCGCCCGCAAGGTCGTCGTGGCACACCGGCGCGACCGCTTCCGCGCCGAACCGATCCTGTCCGACAAGCTGCTCGCGAAGACCGAAGGCGGCAACGTCGAGGTTCGCTGGTTCGCCGAGCTCGACGAAGTGCTCGGCGACGAAAGCGGAGTCACCGGAGTCCGCCTGCGCGACAACCGCAGCGGCAAGATCGAGGACCTGGCCGTCCAGGGGCTGTTCGTCGCGATCGGCCACTCGCCGAACACGTCGCTGTTCGAAGGCCAGCTCGAAATGGTCAACGGCTACATCGTGACCAAAGGCGGCCTCGAAGGACAGGCGACGGCGACCAGCGTTCCGGGCGTGTTCGCGGCCGGCGACGTGCAGGACCACGTCTACCGGCAGGCGGTGACCAGCGCGGGAACCGGCTGCATGGCCGCGCTCGACGCACAGCGTTACCTCGAGACGAAGAACGAGCAATGACCGGGCGGGCGCGCAGACACGCGCTCGCCGATCTGAAGGCGCTGGCGCCGCTCGGCCGCCAACTGCAGGCGCAGGCCGCGGCGCAGCGCCGCGAAACGATCGAGCGCGAGCAGCGCGAAGTGCGCGAACGCAGCGAGAACGACGTGTTCCGCGACGCCGTCGCCGACGCGGTTCCCCTGGCCGGCGACGGCCGCATCGACCCGCCACGCCGCCCGCCCGCCGCGGCCGCCCGGCAACGCGAACGCGACGATCGCGCCGTGCTCGCGGCTTCGTTGTCCGACGAGATCGACATCGAACAGGTGCTCGATACCGACGACTCGCTGTCGTGGCACCGGGCATCGGTGGGCGCCGACGTCGTGCGGCGCCTGCGGCGCGGCGAATGGACGGTGCGCGGCCAGATCGACCTGCACGGCTTGCGCGTGGACGAAGCCCGCGAGGCGCTCGTCGAGTTCCTCGGAGAATCGCAGCGCCGCGAGTGGCGCTGCGTGCGTGTGATCCACGGCAAGGGGCTCGGTTCGATCGGCCGCGAACCCGTCCTGAAAACGAAGGTTCCACGCTGGCTCGTGCAGCGCCGCGACGTACTCGCGTTCTGCCAGGCGCGACCGAACGACGGGGGCGGCGGCGCGTTGATCGTGCTGCTGCAACTGCCCGCGCGCTGAAGTCTTCCGGGAACCGGAAGGGCCATGGACCACGCCGGCAGCGCTTCGTATCGTGCGCCGAATGGCTGCGGGTTCTCCCCGGCACCGCACCGCGTGCGGAGTCGGCCGGCCGGCACCGCGTGCGGAGTCAGCCGGCCGGCGGCTCGAGCCGGATCCCGCGGGCGACGAGCGACGCGATGTCGGCCCGCGTATCGATATCGACCACGAAGTGGTCGTTCGGTGCCGCCACGCGGTGTACGCGCGACGGATTCGCTTCGAGAAACCCGCGACAGCCAACCGCAGGACCACCTTCGAGCACCGGCTCGCGCATCGAACCGTCGATGACGACCGGGTTGCCGCGACGGCCGTCGAAGGTCGGAACGAGCGCGGAGCCGCGCTCGAGCCTTTGCCACTGGCCGATCAGCCAGCGAAGGTCGTCGGCGTCGAGCAGCGGCTGGTCGCACAACACGATGACGATCGCGTCGAGCCCGTCCGGTAGCGCGCGCAGGCCTGCGTCGACCGACACCTGCTGATCGCATCCTTCGGGCACCCGGCAGAACGCCCGCACCGGAAGCTCGTTGAGCGATATCCGTACGGCCTGGGCGTCGCGCCCGAGCACGACCACGATGTGCCCGATCGGCACCTGCTGCAGCGTACGCGCGGCGCGGCGCACCAGCGGCTCGCCGTCGATGCGCATCAGCAGCTTGTTCGGCCCCCCCATGCGAACCGCGCTTCCGGCTGCCAGCAGCACCGCACCGACGCGCGCATGCCCAGGCGCCGCTGGCACAATGCCATCGGAACCTGCGGCCTCGCGAGGCGGCGGCGCCGTCGGCCGTTGCGGAGCGGGCCGTTGCGGAGGGTTCACGAGCGACTCGGACGAGGGATCACGATGCAATCGAGTGTATCCGAGGGCGGGCACGCGCCATGAACGACATCCCGCTCGACATTCTCGTCGGCGTTCCGGACTGGATCGCAGCGCTGCTGCAGAAGCTTCCGGACCCGGTGCTCGAGCATCTGCCCGACCTGGCGCTCGCCGGTGCGCTCGCCTGGGGAGCCGGGCTGCGGCTCTATCTGGTCGTGTTCCTGTTCGGACTGCTCGGCCGGACCGGATGGTGGCCGCTGCCCGAACACCTTGCGCTGCTCACGCATCCGCTGGTGCTCGGAGCGTCGGGCTTCATGACCGTCGTCGAACTCTTCGCCGACAAGATCGCCTGGCTCGACAGCGTCTGGGATGCACTGAACACCTTCGTGCGGATTCCCGCGGGCGCGGCGCTCGCGGCAGGCGTGTTCGGAGACTCGGGCGCCGCGATCGCACTGGCGGCCGCACTGCTCGGCGGCACGCTCACGGCGACGACGCACCTGGCGAAATCCGGCACCAGGGCCGCGGTGAACACTTCGCCCGAGCCGTTCTCGAATGTCGCCGTGTCGATCGGCGAGGACGCAGCCGTGATCGGCGGCCTTTGGCTGGCCGTCGAACACCCGCTGCTGTTCCTGCTCGTGCTGGTCGTCTTCCTGATCACCGCGGCGCTGCTGATCCGGCTGATCGTGCGCGGCCTGCGACGCCTGTTGCGCTCGCCTGCGCCGCCGACGCTGCTCGATCGCTGAACGCGCGCGCCGCGGCTGGAATACGCGAATCGCTTCGCGCAGTGAATTCCTTCGCGGCTCAGACCGCCGCTTCGCCGGTCTCGCCGGTGCGGATGCGAACGACCTGCTCGACGTCGGACACGAAGATCTTGCCGTCACCGATCCGGCCGGTGCGCGCGGCGCGCACGACCGCTTCGATGACCGACTCGACCGATGCCGAGGGGATGATCACCTCGACCTTCACCTTGGGCAGAAAGTCGACGACGTACTCGGCGCCGCGATAGAGCTCGGTGTGGCCCTTCTGCCTTCCGAATCCCTTGACTTCGGTCACGGTCAGACCCGTCACGCCCACCTCGGCGAGCGCTTCGCGCACTTCGTCGAGCTTGAACGGTTTGATGATCGCCGTAATCTTCTTCATGCTGGCTCCGCAATGCCTTCGTGATGTACTTCCCGGATAGTGAAAGCGCGCCTCGGTAAGCGCGACGTGACGCCCATCGTACCTCAGTCGCGGAACCGCGACGTGATCGGATACCGCCAGTCGCGCCCGAATGCGCGTTGCGTGACCCGGATTCCGATCGGCGCCTGCCGACGTTTGTACTCGCTCGAGCCGATCAGCCGAGCCACGCGGCGAACCGTTTCGGTGTCGAAACCCGCCGCCACGATCTGCTCGATGCTGCGGTCTTCTTCCATGTACATCTGCATGATCGCATCGAGCACGTCGTACGGCGGCAGCGAATCCTGGTCGGTCTGTCCCGGCTTGAGTTCGGCCGACGGTGCGCGCGTGATGATCCGTTCCGGAATGACCTCGTGCTGCGCATTGCGCCAGCGCGACAGGCGCCAGACCATCGTCTTCGAGATGTCCTTGATGACGGCGAAGCCGCCGGCCATGTCGCCGTACAGCGTGCAGTAACCGACGGCCAGTTCGCTCTTGTTGCCGGTGGTCAGCACGATCGAACCGAACTTGTTCGAAAGCGCCATCAGCAACACGCCGCGGACGCGTGCCTGGATGTTCTCCTCGGTCGTGTCGGGGGGAAGGTCGCCGAATTCTCCGGCGAGCGTCTGCAGGAACGCGTCGAATGCCGGCGTGATCGGCAACTCGTCGTAGCGCACGCCGAGTCGCCGTGCCATCTCGCGTGCATCGACCCTCGAGATCTCGGCCGTGTACGCCGACGGCATCATGACGGTGCGCACGCGGTCGGCGCCGAGCGCGTCCACGGCGATCGCCAGCGTCAGCGCCGAATCGATCCCGCCCGACAGCCCGATGATCGCTCCCGGAAATCCGTTCTTGCCGAGGTAGTCGCGCACGCCGAGCACCAGCGCCGAGTACACCTGTTCCTCGAGCGAGGTCGCCGGCGGCAACGCAGCGGCGACGAAATCGGGCGCGTCGCCGGCGAGATCGACGACGAGCAGTTCCTCGCGAAAGGCCGGCGCCTGCGCCGCCAGCGCGCCGCGCGCATCGAGCGCGAACGACAGGCCGTCGAAGACGAGTTCGTCCTGGCCGCCGACCAGGTTCGCCGCGAGCATCGGCAACCCGAGCCGCGAGACGTTCTCGCGCGCGATGTCGAGCCGCAGGTTCTGCTTGTTCATGTGGAACGGCGACGCGTTCAACGCGAGCAGCACCCGGGCGCCCTGCTCTCGCGCGCGCCCGGGCGCGCGAGAGAACCAGAAATCCTCGCAGATCAGCACGCCGAAGCGCATGCCGTCGACATCGAAGACGAGCGCACGATCGCCGGGTTCGAAATAGCGGTCTTCGTCGAACACCTGGTAGTTCGGAAGCTCCTGCTTGGCGTATTCGCCGATCACGCTTCCGCGGAACACGATGCTCGCCGCGTTGTAGCGGCATCCGTCGCGCATCGACGGATGACCGACGAGCAGGTGCAGGTCGAGTCTGGCGGTCTGCTCGCAGACGGTTCGCAGCGCGCGCTGGGCGCCTTCGTGGAACGCCGGGCGCAACAGCAGGTCGTCGGGCGGATAGCCGACCAGCGACATCTCGGGGGTGAGCAATACCCGTGCGCCCGACGCGGCGGCACGATGTGCCGCGGCGATAATCCGCTCGGCATTGCCGCCGAAGTCGCCGACGATCTGGTTCAGCTGCGCGGCGGCAAGTCGCATGGTTCGATGGGAAGGACGGTCGGGTGCGCAACGATTATCGCACGCAGGTTCTGACGCGAATGCACGAGGTGGGCTGCGCCGAATGGAACGCGCTGGCGGCAGCCGGAGCGGATCGCACTTCTGCGCAGCCGTTCGTGCGACACGAGTTTCTCGATGCGCTCGAACGTTCCGGCTGCATCGGCGAAGACACCGGCTGGAGCGCGCATCACCTGCTGTTGCGCGATGCCGGCGGCGCCGCTGCCGCGGTCGTTCCGCTCTATCGCAAGATGCATTCGTATGGCGAATACGTCTTCGACTGGGCGTGGGCCGATGCGTATCGGCGCCATGGGTTGCGCTATTACCCGAAGTGGTTGGCAGCGGTACCGTTCACTCCGGTTCCGGGAACCCGGCTGGCCGCACGCGACGACGACGCACGCAACGCCGCCGCCGACCGGCTGCTCGGGTTCGCGCGCGCATCCGGCGCATCGTCGCTGCACGTGCTGTTCCCGACCGAAATCGAGGCGTCGACGCTGCAGGCGCGCGGCATGATGCTGCGCCACGGCGTGCAGTTCCACTGGAACAACCGCGGCTATCGCGATTTCGACGAGTTCGTCGCCACGCTCGTGCAGCCCAAGCGAAAGAAGATCCGGGCCGAACGGCGCAAGGTCGCCGAAGCCGGCGTGCGCGTTCGGCGACTGCACGGCTCGGCGATCGGCGCTTCCGACTGGGAGTTCTTCACCCGCTGTTACGAGACCACGTACGCCGAACACCTGTCGACGCCGTACCTGAACCTGGAGTTCTTTCAACGGCTCGGGCAGAGCCTTCCCGAGCACCTGGTCCTGCTGGTCGCGGAGCACGATTCGCGTCCGGTCGCCAGCGCACTGCTGGTGCACGACGACGAACGCCTGTACGGGCGCTATTGGGGCGCCGTAGTGCACGTGCCGCTGCTGCACTTCGAGCTGTGCTACTACCAGGCGATCGACGTCGCGATCGACCTGCGCCTGCGCGTCGTCGAAGGCGGTGCGCAGGGCGAGCACAAGCTCGCGCGCGGCTTCGAACCGGCGCCCACGTACTCCGCGCACTGGCTCGCCGAACCGGCGTTCGCCGATGCGGTCGACCGCTTCCTGCAGCGTGAAGACGGGCTCGTCACGTCGTACGTGAACGAACTGCGGGAACGCTCGCCGTATCGCGGTTGACGTTACCGCGTCTTCCCGAGCGCGTCGCCCTGCGCCGTCGCCGCCGCCTTTCTGCGGCGCGCGGTCAGCACGAAGAAGAGCGGAACGAATACCGTCGCGACGAAGGTCGCGACGATCATTCCTCCGAACACCCCGGTCCCCATCGAACGCCGCGCCGCCGCACCGGCGCCCGACGCCAGCACCAGCGGCAGCACGCCGAGCACGAAGGCGAGCGACGTCATGACGATCGGACGAAACCGCAACCGTGCCGCCTGCAGTGCCGCGTCGGTCGCGCCGTTGCCGGCGAGGAAACCCTGCTGCGCGAACTCGACGATCAGGATCGCGTTCTTGGCAGCCAGCCCGATGAGCACGACGAGTCCGATCTGGAAGTAGATGTCGTTCTCGAGCCCGCGCAGGAACACGAACGCCAGCGCCCCGGTGATCGCGAACGGAACTGCGAGCAGCACCGCCACCGGAAGACCCCAGCGTTCGTAGAGCGCCGCGAGGATCAGGTAGACCATGACGATCGCGAACCCGAACGCGAACAGCGACGCGCTGCCCGTGCGTTTCTCCTGGTACGCCTGCCCCGTCCACGCGATCTCGTAGCCGGTCGGCAGCGCGCGCGCGGCGACTTCCTCGACCGCCCGGATCGCGTCGCCCGAACTCACACCGGGATTCCCGCTTCCGAGCACTTTCGCCGAGACGTAGCCGTTGAAGCGTTCGAGCTGCTCGGGCCCGACGACGCTGCTCGTGGTGATCAATGCCTTCAGCGGGATCATCTCGCCCGCGGCGGTGCGCACGAAGACGTTGCCGAGGTCCTCGGGCCTGGCGCGGAACCGTGCGTCGGCCTGCAGCTGGACGCGATAGGTGCGGCCGAAGCGGTTGAAGTCGTTGACGTACAGCGTGCCCATCGTGCTCTGCAGCGACTCGAACACTTCGTGCACCGGAACGCCCAGCGAGATCGCCTTCTCCCGATCGACTTCGACGAGCAGCTGCGGGACCGTCGGGCGAAAGAACGTGTTGATCCCGCGCAACCGCGGATCGGCCGACAGCGCGTCGACGAATCCCCGCACGACCTCCTGCAGTCGCGCCGTGTCGGTATCGCCGCGCGCCTGCACGTAGACCTCGAAGCCCCCCGAGGTTCCTAGCCCCCGGATCGACGGCGGATTGAATGCCAGCGCAATGCCGTCGGTCAGTGCCATCCCGCGCCGGAAGATCTCCGCCGCGATCTCCGGTGCGGCCTGCGTACGCTCCGACCAGTCCTTCAGCGGCACGAAGATCGTCGCCGCATTGGTCTTGTTGCCTCCGCCGATCAGGTCGAAGCCGACGACCACGAACATGTGCTCGATCGCCGGATGGTCGGCGAACATGCGCTGCAGCTGCGCGCCGGACTTGCCGGTGCGCTCGAGCGTCGCCGCGTCCGGAAGGACGATCGCGCCCAGCACGTAGCCCTGGTCTTCCGGCGGAACGAAGCTGCCGGGGATCCGCGCGAACAGCAGCGCCAGCACCCCGAGCACCGCGGCGAAGGCCAGCATCGCCAACGGCTTTCGCCGAAGCGTGAGGCCGACGAGCCGCAGGAAGATGCGCGTCAGCGCTGCAAAGCCTCGATTGAACGGTCGAAACCAGCGCGACTCGTGGTCGCCCGAACGCAGCAGCAGCGCACACAGCGCCGGTGTCAGCGTCAGCGCCACGAAACCCGAAAGAACGACCGCGATCGCGACGGTTACCGCGAACTGCTTGTAGAGCTGCCCGGCGATTCCGCCGAGGAACGCCACCGGAACGAACACCGCGCACAACACGAGCACGATCGCGACGATCGCCCCCGACACCTCGCGCATCGCCTCGATCGCCGCCTCGCGCGCCGGCATGCGCTCCTCGCGCATCAGCCGTTCGACGTTCTCGAGCACGACGATCGCGTCGTCGACGACGATCCCGATGGCCAGCACCATCGCGAACAGCGTCAGCGTGTTGATCGAGAACCCGAACAGCCACAGTCCGGCGAAGGTGCCGATCAGCGAAACCGGCACCGCCACCATCGGGATCATCGTCGCGCGCACCGTCTGCAGGAAGACGAAGACGACGAGCACGACGAGGAGCGCGGCTTCGAGGATCGTCTTGACGACCTCGTTGATGGACGACTGCACGAAGCGCGTCGTGTCGAACGGAACGACGAAGGACACGCCTTCGGGGAAGCGCTGCGCGAGTTCGGCCATGCGCTGCTTGACCGAGGTGGCGACGTCGAGCGCGTTCGCTCCCGATTGCAGGAAGACCGCCGTGCCGATCGTCGGCTTTCCATCGAGCGAGTTGAACGCATCGTAGCTCTGGGCGCCGAGTTCGATGCGCGCGACGTCCTTCAGGCGCAGGACCCCCGCGGGCCCCTGGGCGCGGAGCACGATCTCGCCGAACTCCTCGGCATCGACGAGCCGCCCCTGCGCGGTCACCGTGTAGACGAGGCTCTGTCCGGGCAGCGCGGGTTCCGCGCCGATCTTGCCGGCCGCGTATTGCGCGTTCTGCGCACGGACCGCCGCGGCCACGTCCGACGCGGTGAGCCCGAGTCGCGCCATTCGGTCGGGCTGCAGCCAGACGCGCATCGAGTAGTCGCGCGCGCCGAAGATCGTGACGTCGGCGACGCCCGGCAACCGCTTCAGCTCGTCGACCAGGTTCAACGACGCGTAGTTCGACAGGAACAGCGTGTCGTGACGACCGTCGGGCGAGCTGAGCGCGACGACCAGCAGGATGTCGTTCGAGCGCTTCTGCACCGTCACGCCGTTGCGGCGCACCTCGTCGGGCAACCGGGGCAACGCCAGCTGGACGCGGTTGTTGACGTTGAAGGTGGCCTGGTCGACGTCGGTTCCGACCTCGAAGGTCGCGGTGATCGTCATCGATCCGCTCGACGACGAACTCGAGGCGAAGTACAGCAGCCCCTCGACGCCGGACAGCTGTTCCTCGATCGGCGCGGCCACGGTACGCGCGAGCGTCTGCGCACTTGCGCCCGGGTACGTGGTCGTGATGGTCACCGTCGGCGGGGCGATCTCCGGATACTGCGCAACCGGAAGCACCTGCGAGGCGACGAGCCCGGCCAGCACGATGACGATCGCCAGCACGCCGGCGAAGATGGGACGGTCAATGAAGAAGCGGGACACGGGTGCTCTCGGGGCGGATTCGACCGCTTCGATGGGGTTCGCGACGTCGGTCCTCGGAACGGTGGCGCGGGCAAAGGCGCGAGCCGTGTGCGACGGGTGCGCTCGGTGCTTGCCGCCGCTGCGCGGCGGTGCCCTGCGATGCTCGCGATGCCGGCCCCGCGGCGAAACTCACTTCGCGCGCTGCGCGCGCTGCGTTCGAACAATCGCCGCGAG
>CAYZYC010000085.1:0-10524 GCA_964481165.1 uncultured Limnobacter sp.
CGCCGGCTGGATGACGCCGGCTGGATGACGCGGCTGCGCGCGCCGACGCGGCGAACACGAACGACGCGGCGGAACCGGTGCCGCGGGTCGGCGCTGGCCGTAGCGGTGCGAACAACTGGCGCACGCAACGGTGCGCGTGTGCCCGATACGCAGCGTTACTGGGCGGGCAGTCGCGGATCGCGTGCGCCCTGGCGCGGCACCGGGAGGTCCTGCGGAACGCGCGGCGACGACGGTCGCGGCATCTGCCACAGCGGATTCGGCGCATTGCCTCCGGCACTGGGCAGCCGCGGGTCCGGGCGGGACGAGCCGGAGGGCGGCCGGACTGCCGATCCGGGTGACGGAGCGCGAGGCGGCGGATTCACCCGCGGGCTTTGCCAGCCGGGGGAAGGCGTCGGGCGTGCCGCCGGCGGAGGACGCACTCCGCGGTGCGGCCGATGGCGGAACGACGGACCGAAGCGCGGCGTGTCGTGATACCAGAGGCCGAAGCTGTACGGCACGTAGGGCGCGTACGGATACCAGTTGTAGGTGTCGTAGACGACGGTCGGCGGCGGAGTGACGTAGACGGTGGAGGGTGCACCGTATACGGTGGAAGGCGCTCCGGCCATGCCGGGTGGAGGCGCGGCCGATGCCGCCTGGACGGCATCGACGAGTTCGTCGGTGGCGCCCGCCTGCAGCAGCAGATCGATGTCGGCGTCGGTGGCCGGAGCGAGGATTCCGCGTTCGCGGATCTCGTCGGCGAGTTCGTCCTGCGGCACGCCGTCGCGCAGGTCGGCGACGATTTCCCCGAGGCTCAATGGACGCTCGGCGGGCGCCGCTGCGGGCGCGTAGTTGTACGCACCCGGCGCGGCGACGACGTTGCCGTAGCGCACTTCGTCGGTCGTTGCACAGCCGGCAAGCAGCGCGATGCAACCCGCCGCGGCGGCGAGGGCTCGTGGCGCACGCGGCGCCCGTTCGAAGAGAGTCATCGCTTTCCAACGCTCCGGCGGCGGTCGAGGTTGACCCGGCGCAACGGCGGTGCCCGCCGCGCGCGCGGCCGCCGACCCATCCCCCCGCCGAACTCTCGAAGGTCGGTCCCGATCGGCGCGGAGCGATTGCCTGCCGATCCTGCTAATCGGACGCCAGCGGCGACAGTGCGCGCCGCATCCTCTGCTGCGGGTCGGGTATCCAGGACGACGCCGGAACGAGCTTCGCGTCGAACGGATGGCGCTCGGCCGGATAGAACGCGCGGATGCGCTGCACGTACGAGACGGTTTCCGGATACGGCGGGATGCCGCGATGCCGGTCGACCGCGCCTTCGCCGGCGTTGTACGCGGCCAGCGTCAACGCGACGTCGCCGCGGAAGTACGACAGCAGCCAGCGCAGGTAGCGCATTCCGCCGCGCATGTTCTGGATCGGATCGAAGGGGTTCTGCACCGCGAAACGTTCGGCGGTTTCGGGGATCAGCTGCATCAGTCCCTGCGCGTTCTTCGGCGACAAGGCGAACGGATCGAAGTTCGATTCGGCGCGGATCACGGCCAGCACGAGTTGCGGATCGAGATGGAACTCCTTCGCCAGCGCGATCGCCGATCGCGCCAGCCTGCCGCGGTCGACTCCGGGGTTCGCGGTGAAGTAATCCGCGTACGCTTCCTTCGTCGCCACGGGGGCCGGTTCGTTGCGCAACGGTGCTGCAACCGGCACGGGTGGTTCGACCCACGCGACGATCCGGTACGGCGGGTGCAGGCAGTCGGGCATGCGATCGCGCGAATCGGGAGGCGAGCCTGCGGCGCGCCGGAACAGCGTGTTGGCGATCGTTTCGTCGAGCGGTCGGCCGCGTCCGGTCGCATACATCCGGCCCATGCGCATCAGCGCCTCGGGGGATTCGAGTCGCGCGGCCCTGCAGTATTGCTCGTAGGCTTTCACGAGACTGCGCGCCACGCCGTTGCCCTCCTCGAGGCGCACTGCGTTGTCGACGATGCGGCGGATCTCCTCGGGCGATGCGGCCGCGCTCGGGCGGGTGATGCGGCGCACGACCGGGGTGTCGGGATCGGTGGACACCGCTCCGGCGGTTACCGAATCGGCGCTTGTCGCAGATGTGGGCGACGAGTCGGCGGGTGCGCTTGCCGCAGGCACGCGTTCGCTCGCCGCGGGCAAAGGCGCAGGCCCGGGCGCGGGCGGGCGTGGGCGCGGCGCCATGTAGACCGGGGGCAGCGGAGACGGAAGGACCAGCGGCACCCGGTCGACTTCGGCAGCCGACACCGCCGGAACGAAGCCGGACCATGCAGCGATCGGCGCGAGCGAGAGTGCCGCGACGAGCGCAGTTGCGCCGCGCATGCGCGGCGGCAACGCGGGATGTCGATCGACGGGGCCGGAACGCATCATCTCGTCCCCTGCGGAACGGATGACGCCATTGTAGGGTCGTCCGCCCGACGCGGCGGGATAACCGCGCGAACCGCTTCGGTGTTTGCCGGTTCCCGGCGAGCCGCTTCGATCTCCGGCCGATCGGCCGCGCCGTACTCGTGCAGCGCGACGGCGCGCCGCGGCGCGCAGCGCACGACGCAGGCCTTGTGCGCAGCGTCGACTTCGATGTCGTCGAAGACCCAGTCGCGTGCGTCGGGCCCGGCGCCGCGATCGAACGCGAGTTTCGGCTGCCCGCCCTCGTCGTCGACGATGCCGATCTCGGTCAACTCGCGCTGCAGTCCGGCGCCCAGCGCTTTCACGTAGGCTTCCTTGCGTACCCAGACCGTAGCCATCGCCGCGGCGCGTGCCGCCGGCGCGGCGTCGAGCACGGACTGCCGCTCCTCGGGCGAGAGCACCCAGGCGAAATCGTCGAACACCGCCATTTCCGGGCGTATCAGCTCGACGTCGACTCCTACCTCGTCGACGTCGAAGGCGTGCAGGATCCAGTCGCCCGAATGGCTCGAGTTGAAATGCAGGCGGTGCTTCGCCGCGTCGGCCAGGCGCGGCTTGCCGTAGCGGCCCTCGTCGAAGGCCAGCGTCGAAGGCTCGGCGTCGAGCATTCGACCGAGAAGCTCCTTGCGCGTGCTGCGCGCGATGACGAACCGCAGGCAGTCGGCTTCCCGAAAGAAGCGCGCTGCGCGCTCGCGCT
This sequence comes from uncultured Limnobacter sp., assembly GCA_964481165.1. Classification (GTDB taxonomy): domain Bacteria; phylum Pseudomonadota; class Gammaproteobacteria; order Burkholderiales; family Burkholderiaceae_E; genus Zeimonas. The sequence continues at coordinate 3,086 of CAYZYC010000085.1, forward strand.
CTTCGGCGTCGAGACGCGCGCGGTGCACTGCGATGCGCGGCGCCTCGCGCGCCATCGAAACCTTCCAGACCGCGGTCATCGGGCCGTCGATTCCTCGGGCAACCGGGAATCGGCATCATCGCACCGGCCGCGGGGCGCAGGAGCAGAGGGTTTCCCCCGGTGCGCGAGCGGCACGATGCGATGGCCGCCTATCGCCTCGTTCAGGATCCGCGCGAGCGCGTCGGCGTTCGACGCCGTGAGCATCCGGTTGTGCGCGCAGTCCATGCTGCGAACGGTTACGCCGCCTGCGGTGATCGCCGCCCATCCGTAGGTGGGATCGTCGCGGATCTGGCCGACGCGCTCCGGCGTTCCCTCGGCGCGGATCAGCAGGATCGACCCGGCATAGTCACGCGGCCGATACGCCGACCAGGCATCGAGCATCGCACGAGCCGAACGCTGCATGGCTCGCGTCAGCGCCGTTTCCTCGATGTCGTCGCCTTCGAACAGCCGGCGTTCCCGCGGCAGCATGTGGCGGACCATCCAGCGTGCGCGTCCGGCCAGGTAGACCAGCGTCTGCGCTGGTTTCATGCGGACTGCCTTGCGCAGGTGCAGCAGCACGCGCACCGGTGCCGATCGGCGCCTGATGGATCCGGGCACCGCGCAGTCGAGCAGGGCGAGCAGCGCGACAGGCTCGCCGCTCGCGCGCAGTTGCTGCGCGATCTCGTGGACGAATTTCCCGCCCATCGAGTAGCCGGCGAGCCGGTACGGACCGTGCGGCTGGATGCGGCGCATATCGCCGATCATCCGCGAGACGATCTCCTCGAGCGTGAAGCCGCTCCCGTCGTCGACGAACGCGCCCGTGTCGAGCACGTGCAGCGGCTGCTGCGGACCCAGTGCCCGAGCCAGTTCGTTGAGCACGATCAGTTGCCCGCCCCAGCCGGAAACGAAGAACAGAGGCCGTTCGCCGTCGCCCGGCTGCACGGTGACGACGCATCCGTCGCCGTTCGATCCGGACTGTCCGCGCAGCAGTGCGGCGAAGCGGCGGATCGTCGGCGCTTCGAAGAACGAAGCGGTGCGCAACTGTCGACCCATCCGGCGGTCGATCTCCGCGAGCACGCGCACGGCAAGCATCGAGTGTCCGCCGAGGTCGAAGAAGTCGGCATCGAGCGGGATCGCGTCGATGCCGAGCACCGATTCCCAGATCGCGCGCAACTCGCGCTCGAGCGCATCTCCCGTATCGACGGAACCTTCGTCGCACCCGTCGGCACCGCGACCGTCGACGCCGCGACCGTCGACGGACGACGGCGCCGGCAGGGCGGCGCGGTCGATCTTGCCGTTGTGCGTGGTCGGCAGCGTGTCGAGTGCGACGAACGCGGTCGGAATCATGAACGCGGGCAGCCGCTTGCCGAGCACCGCGCGCAGCCGTCCGACATCGGGCGGCGGCGAATCGCCGCTGCCGACGACGTACGCGACCAGCCGTCGTTCGCCCGGCGTGTCTTCGCGCACGAGCACTTCGTGCTGCGCGATGCCCGGAACCGCGGCGAGCGCGGCGCGCACTTCGCCGAGTTCGATGCGGAATCCGCGCAGCTTCACCTGGTCGTCACTGCGGCCGACGAACACGAGCGATCCGTCGGCAAGGCGTCGCACGCGGTCGCCGGTCCGGTACAGCCGCTCGCCGATCGGCGGCGCCGCATCGACGAAGCGATGCGCATCGAGTTCGGGGCGGTTCAGGTAGCCGCGCGCGAGACCCGGTCCGCCGATCCACAGGTCTCCGACGACCCCGATCGGCACCGGCTGCATCGCCGCATCGAGCACATGGCAGTGCGTGTTCGCGATCGGAACACCGATCGGCACGGTGCCCGGCGTGTCCCCGCGCGCGAGCGATCGAGGCACCTCGTGCCACGTAGCGAACGTCGTCGTCTCGGTCGGACCGTAGACGTGCAGCAACCGCTGCGGGGGCCCGCCGCGCAGTACGCGCACGACGGCGCCGGGATGCACCGCCTCGCCTCCGAACAGCAGTTCGCGCAGGCCGCGGAAGGTATCGGGAGCACGCGCCGCGTGCTCGTTGAACACGGCCGTCGTGACGAACATCGTCGAGATCCGGTCCTCGGCGATCCGACGCTGCAGCGCTTGCGTCGACAGCAGCGTGTCGGTGGAAAGCATCGCGAGCCGCGCGCCGTTCAGCAACGCTCCCCAGATCTCGAAGGTCGCGGCGTCGAACGAGACGTTCGATGCCTGCGCGATGCAGTCCGCCGCACCGATGCGCACGTAGTCGGTGTTGCGCACGAGCCGCGCGACGGCGCGGTGCGAAACCATCACGCCTTTCGGCCGACCGGTGGAGCCCGACGTGTAGACGATGTACGCCAGGCTCCCGGGGAGCGCCCGCGGTTCAGGGTCGAGCGCGCCGTCATCGAGATCTGCGACATCCGCCATCGCTGCATCGCCGTCGATGCACAGCGCCTGCGTGTCCGTGCCGCCGAGTCGCTCGCGCAGCGCCCGGTGCGTGATCGTGACCGGCGCGCGCGAGTCGGTGAGCATGAACGCAATGCGCTCGGCAGGGTAATCGGGATCGATCGGCAGGTACGCGCCGCCGGCCTTGATCACCGCGAGCATTGCGACGACGAGCTCGGGCACGCGCGGCAGGCTGATGCCGACGGGCACGTCGGGACCGATGCCGAGCGCACGCAGCCTGCGCGCGAGGCGGTTCGCTCGCCGGTTCAGATCGCCGTAGTCGAGGCACGTGCGCCCTTCGAACACGACGGCCGGCGCCCGCGGCGCGCGCCGCGCATGCTGCTCGAACAGCGCCTGCAGCGTTTCGTGCTGCGGGAATTCGCGCGCGGTGTCGTTCCAGCGCACGAGCATTTGCTGCAGTTCCCCGGCTTCGAGCAGCGGCAGTTCGGAAAGGCGTGCGTGCGGATCCGCGACGATTCCGTCGAGCACGTTGCGCAGGTGCCCGGCGAGACGCTCGATCGTCGCCTGCCCGAATAGGCCGCGGTCGTAGTCGAATCGCGCGACGAGCCCGTCGCCGGTGTCTGCCATCGTCAGCGACAGGTCGAACTTCGCCTCGGACGCCTGGAGCCGGACGCGTTCGTGACGCATGCCGGGGAGCGCGGGCGCCGTCTCCCAGGCGCCCTGCAGCGCGAACGTGATCTGGAAGATCGGGTTGCGTCCCGCGTCGCGGGGCGGGTTCAGCTCGACGACGATCCGGTCGAACGGAACGTCCTGGTTCGAATACGCGTCGAGCGTGTCGCGCCGCACGCGCGCGAGCAATTCGCCGAAACGCGGGTCGCCGCCCGCGTCGGAGCGCATCGCGAGCATGTTTACGAAGTAACCGATCACGCCGTCGAGTTCGGCGCCTGCGCGGCCGGCGATCGGCGTGCCGATCGCGATGTCGTCGCCCGCGCCGTAACGCGCGAGGAGCACGCGGAACGCCGCGAGCAGAACCATGTACTGCGTTGCTCCGCTGCGGTGCGCGAGCGCGGCGAGTGCTTCGGCGCTCTCGCGCGCGATGGCGATCGTGTGCGTGCCCGCGCCGAGCGAAGCCTTCGACGTACGCGGCGAGTCGAGCGGCAGCTCGTGCGAAGCGACGCCGCCGAGACGCGCGACCCAGAACGCGAGTTGCCGGCGCAGATCCGCCTCGTCCAGGCGCCTGCGGCTCCAGATCGCGTAATCGAGGAAGCGGATCGGCACCGGCGGCAGCACGTCGCGCGGATCGGCTCCGGAGATCGCTGCCTCGTAGAGCGTCGGCAGTTCGCGCGCGAGCACGCCGGCCGACCAGCCGTCGAAGACGATGTGATGCGCAGCGACCAGCAGCACGTGATCGGTCGAGGAACGGCGCAGCAGGCGCACGCGGAAAGGGCGTCCGGCCGCGAGGTCGAAAGGCTCGTTCGCTGCCACGTGCAACAGAGGCGTGTTCGGGTACGGGTCGTCGGCGCCGCCGTGCGGGGCTGCGTGGATCACCTCGAAGTCGGGCTCGTCGTCGTCGACGACGAACTGCTCGGGTATGCCGCGCGCTTCCCGGAACGCTGTGCGCAGCGCATCGTGCCGACGCAAGAGTGCACGCAGCGCGTCGCGCAGCGCGTCGACGTGCAGTTCGCCGCGCAGCCGCACGGCGTCGGTGACGTTGTATCGGCTGCCCGGTCCGTTCAGCTTCTCGATGAACCACAGCGCTTCCTGGGCAGGGCTCAGGGGGGCCGCATTCGCCTCGGTCGCCGGAACCGGCGTGCGCGTCGCCGGCGCCGGGGCGCCGGCTTCGAGCGCGCGGGCGAACCCGGCGACGGTCGGCGCCTCGAACAGCATGCGCAGCGGCAACTCGGCACGCAGCGCTCGCCGCACGCGCGCCATCGCCTGCGTGGCGAGCAGCGAGTGGCCGCCGAGCACGAAGAAGTTCTCGTGCACGCCGACGCGCGAGCGCCCGAGTACCTCGGCCCAGATCGTCGCGAGCGTCTGCTCGACCGGCGTGCGCGGTGCGACGCAGAGCTGCGCGTCGTCGTTGCCGCCGTCGGCGGGCTCCGGCAGCCGGTTGCGATCGAGCTTGTTGTTGGGCAGCCTCGGGATTGCCGCGAGCGGCACGATCGCCGCCGGCACCATGTACTCGGGCAGGCGCGCGGCGAGCGATCGGCGCAATGCCTCTGCGTCGATCGATTCGCCCTCGACGTATGCCACCAGCCGGCGATCGCCGGGGCGGTCCTCGCGCACGACGACGACGCTCTGGCGCACCCCGTCGCAACCGTTCATCGTCGCTTCGATCTCGCCCGGTTCGACGCGCAGCCCGCGGATCTTGACCTGGTGGTCGGTCCGGCCGACGAAGCCGATGATGCCGCCGGGGCGCCAGCGCACTAGATCGCCGCTGCGGTACATCCGCTCGCCGGGAACGAAGGGGTCGGGCACGAAGCGCTCGGCGGTGAGCTCGGGACGGTTCAGGTAACCGCGCGCAAGGCCCGCGCCGCCGATGTAGAGCTCGCCCGTCACGCCGACGGGCACCGGCTGCAGCGCCGCATCGAGGATGTACACGCGCGCGTTGGCGATCGGACGTCCGATCGGCACCGGGCCGGGTTCCTCGACGAGTTCCGCCGTGTCGATGCTCGTCGTCACGTCGCTGCACTCGGTAGGGCCGTAGTAGACCGCCAGTTGCGTGTGGGGCAGCTGCCGGTGGAATTCGTCGAGCAGGCCCCAGTCGACGACTTCGCCGCCGGTCACGAAGTGGCGCAGCGTCGTGCATGCGGCGAACGACGGCTCGAACAGCAGCGCGCGCAGTTCGGACGGGACCGCGTTCGTGATCGTCACGCCGAGCGTGCGGATCGCTTCGACGTGATATGCGGTGTCCTTCTCGCCGCCGGGACGCGCGAGCACGACGGGCGCGCCGACCGCCAGCGGCGCAAAGAACTTCCAGACCGACGCATCGAAGCTGATGCTCGTCTTCTGGAACAGGCGATCGGCGGCGGTCAGTCCGACGTAGTCGATCTTCCACAGCACGCGATTGACGATCCCGCGATGCGGGACCATCGCGCCCTTCGGCTTTCCGGTCGAGCCCGACGTGTAGACGACGTACGCGAGGTGATCGGGGCCGGCGAGCGGATGCGGCGGCGCATCGGACAGCTTCGCGGAATGGGCCAGCCATTCGGGGGAATCGAGCGCGATCACGCAGGCGTGCGCGGCGTTCTCGCGCACGGCCGCGGCCCCGCGCGCGCCGACGGCGTCGCGCACGCGCCCGAGCAACGCATCCTGCGTGAGCACCACCGGCGCAGCGCTGTCCCCGAGCATGTACTCGATGCGGTCGGCAGGGTAGTCCGGGTCGACCGGCACCCAGGCGCCGCCGGCCTTCAGGATGCCGACGAGCGCGACGACCAGTTCGAGGCTGCGCTGCATGCACACGGCAACGAGCACGTCGGGTCCGACGCCGAGCGTACGCAGGTGGTGCGCGAGGCGGTTCGCCTGCGCCTCGAGCGTCGCGTAGTCCAGTTCGCGTCCTTCGAAGATCACAGCGGTGGCACCCGGCGTTCGCGCGGCCTGCTCCTCGAAGAGAAGGTGCAGCGTCTTGTGCAGCGGATAGTCGCGCACGGGTCCGTTCCAGCGCACGAGCAGCCGTTCGCGCTCCTGCTCGTCCATCAGCGGCATGGTCGAGAGCTTCGCGTTCGGCTGTTCCACGATGCCGGCGACCAGCGTTCCGAAACTCGCGGCGAGGCGTTCGATCGTCTCGCGGTAGAACAGATCAGTGCTGTACGTGAAGTTCGCGTGGATCGAGCCGCCGGTCTCGAGGCATGCCAGCGACAGGTCGAACTTCGACGTTTCGCCGACGGCGCGGATCGAGCGCGAATCGACGCCCGGCAGCACGAGCTCGCCGGATCGGGCGTCCTGCATGCCGAACGAGACCTGGAACACGGGGTTGCGGCCCGGTTCGCGTTCGCCGGCCAGTTCGGCGACGATCCGGTCGAACGGAATCTCCTGGTGCGAATACGCATCGCTCGCCGTCTGCCGGACGCGCCCGAGCAGCGACACGAAATCGGGGTCGCCGTGTCCGTCCGCCCGCATGGCGAGCATGTTCACGAACATGCCGAAGACGTCGTCGTACTCGCCGTGGCCGCGCCCGGCGACCGGCGTGCCGATCGCGAAGTCGTGCTGTCCGGTGTAGCGCATCAGCAGCGCACCGAATGCGGCGAGCAGCGCCATGTGCAGCGTCGCGCCCGCGGTTCGCGCGATCGCCCTCAGGGCGTCGACGTGCTGTGCGTCGATGACGGCGGTGACCCGTCCGCCGTGCTGCGGACCGGTGCGCTTTCGCGGGCGATCGGTGGGCAGCGCGATCGGTTCGAGTCCGGCGAGTTGCGTGCGCCAGTACGCCATCGAGGCTTCGGTCGTGTTGTCCGACAGCGTCTGCCGCTGCCGGGTGGCGTAGCGGAGAAACGACGCGCGCCGCTCGCCCGACTTCTGCGCCGCTGCGCCGCTGCGCACGCCCTCGTACAGCAGCGGCAGTTCGCGCGCGAGCAGCGCGATCGACGTCGCGTCGGCGACGATGTGGTGGACGACGAAGACGAATACGTGGTCGTCTTCGCCGACCCGCAGCATGCGCGCACGCCATACCGGAGCGCTCGCGAGGTCGAAGGGCTGCGCAATGAAGGCGCGGACCGTGTTGTCGATTGCGTCGTCGATCGCGTCGTTCGCCGCGCCGACCGCACCACCGACCGGATCCTCGACCGATTGCGCCTCGCCGCGCTCGAGCGCGACGACGGGCAGCGTCACCTCGATGCGCGGCTCGACGATCTGCGTCGGAGCGCCGTCGGTTTCGTCGAATCGTGTGCGCAGTGCGGCGTGCCGATCGACGAATGTCTGCAGCGCGCGCTCGAGCGCGCGCACGTCGAGCGAACCGGTAAAACGCGAGGCGAGCGAAACGTTGTAGCTGCTGCCGGGACCCTGGAGCCGGTCGATCAGCCACAACGCCTGCTGGGCGAACGACAACGGACCGG
>CAYZYC010000086.1:0-10521 GCA_964481165.1 uncultured Limnobacter sp.
AGCCGAGGAGTTCAAGGACGTCCCGAACAAGCGCCAGTACCTCGAACGCTGAACGAGGCGCCGCCAGGACACACCGCGCCGGCGACGGCGCACCCTCGGCCCTCGACGGCATGGACGACACGCCAGGAGACACCGTGGCCGCATCGCTCGCCCTCGCCTTCGGACTGCGATTCGAAGACCTGTATTCCTCCGACGGGACGGCGCGCGTGGACGCGGCGTTCGCCGAGCACCTGCGCGAGAACGACGCGGCGCTCGCGCAGCGCCTCGTCGAGGCGCGCAGCGGGCAACCGATCGCGCCGCGCGACGAAGCGGCGCTGCTGATCGAAGTCGGCCCGCACGTCGACGCGTTCGTCGGCCGCCTCTTCGGGATCGAGGCCGAGCTCGCCGCGCTGCGCGCATCGCATCGCGCGCTCGATCCGCTGTGGGAGGTGCAGTTGCAGTTCGTGCGACGCCAGGCGGTCAAGCTCGGAGCCGAAGCGATTGCAGGATTCGACGCCGACGCCGCACTGCACGACATCGAGCAATGGCTGCGCGAGCCTTTCGACGAGTTGTCGTTCGCGCGCGCGATCCTCGACTGGCAGCGCACCGAGGCCGACGCGAACGCCGCGGCGCCCGAGCGCGACGAGGCACGCCGGCGACTCGCGCTGGCGCTTCGCTACAGCGCCTGGGCGGCGACCACCGAAGCCGGACGCCGGCGCCACGCCGAAGACCGGCTGTTTCGCCAGCCGGTGAAGACCGATCCCGAGCACCTGCTCGCGCACGTCGCGGAAACACGCGGCGACGACGGCGTGCGCACGTACACGATCGATGCGAAGCATCTGCGCAGGCGCGACGGCTTCGCGCTCACCGACCAGGGCACCGATCTCGAAGGCGCGCTCGACGAGGTCAACTACTGCATCCTGTGCCACACGCAGGGCAAGGACTCGTGCTCGAAGGGACTGCGCGAGAAGGCCGGCGCGAACGGCCCCGGCGCCTGGAAACGCTCGGCCTTCGGCGTGAAGCTCGCCGGCTGCCCGCTCGAGGAGCGCATCTCGGAGTTCCACACGCTCGGGAGGCACGGGCACGCCGTATCCGCGCTCGCGATGATCGCGATCGACAACCCGATGATGGCGGCCACCGGTCACCGCATCTGCAACGACTGCATGAAGGCGTGCATCTACCAGAAGCAGACGCCGGTCGACATTCCGCAGGCCGAGACGCGCACGCTGAAGAACGTTCTCGAACTGCCCTGGGGCTTCGAGATCTACTCGCTGCTCACGCGCTGGAATCCGCTCGACCTGCGCCGGCCCGTGGCGCGCCCGGCCACCGGCTACAAGGTGCTCGTCGTCGGCATGGGCCCCGCCGGATTCACGCTGGCGCATCACCTGCTCAACGAGGGCCATGCGGTCGTCGGCATCGACGGGCTGAAGATCGAGCCGCTCGACGAGCGCGTCAGCGGCGTGCGCAGCGACGGCACTCGGGTGCCTTTCGCGCCGGTGCGCGACGTACGGACGCTGTACGAGCCGCTCGGCGCGCGCGTGATGGCCGGGTTCGGCGGAGTCGCCGAATACGGTATCACGGTGCGCTGGAACAAGAACTTCCTGAAGCTCGTGCGCCTGCTGCTCGTGCGCCGCGAGCGTTTCTCGCTGATCGGCGGCGTGCGTTTCGGCGGCACGCTCGGCGTCGACGACGCCTTCGGGCTCGGTTTCGATCACGTCGCACTGGCGATGGGCGCCGGAAAGCCGACGACGCTGGACATCCCCAACGGGCTCGCCCGCGGCGTGCGCACGGCGAGCGACTTCCTGATGGCGCTGCAACTGACCGGAGCGGCGCGAGGCGATTCGCTGGCGAACATGCAACTGCGCCTTCCTGCCGTCGTGATCGGCGGCGGGCTGACGGCGATCGACACAGCGACCGAGTCGCTCGCCTACTACCCGGTGCAGGTGGAGAAGTTCCTCGCGCGCCACGAAGCCCTCGGCGCGGCACTCGGAGAAGATCGCGCGCGTTCGCAGTGGCGCGACGACGAGGCCGGGGTCGCCGAGGAGTTCCTCGCGCATGCGCGCGCGATACGCGCCGAGCGCGCCGTCGCGCGCTCGCAGCAGCGCGAGCCCCGCATCCTCGAGATGCTGCAGGAATGGGGCGGCGTGACCCTCGCGTACCGCAAGCGGCTGATCGACAGCCCGTCGTACACGCTGAACCACGAGGAAGTCGAGAAGGCGCTCGAGGAAGGAATCCGCTTCGCCGAGTGCCTCGCCCCGCTGCGCGTCGACGTCGACGAGACCGGCGCGGCCGAGTCGATCACCTTCCGGCAGCAGGTTCGCGGAGACGACGGAACGTGGAGCGACGGCGAAGCGCACACGCTCGCCGCGCGCAGCATCTTCATCGCCGCCGGCACGCAGCCGAACACCGTGCTCGCGCGCGAGGATCCGACGCACTTCGCGCTCGACGGGCGGTATTTCCGCGCGATCGACCTCGACGGCAACCCGGTGCGTCCCGAACACGGCGACCCGAAACCCGACGCGCCGCAGGTGCTGCTCGCGCGCGTCGACGACGGGCGCACGCTGTCGTTCTTCGGCGACCTGCACCCGAGTTACTTCGGCAACGTCGTCAAGGCGATGGCATCGGCCCGATCGGGCTATCCGGTCGTCTGCCGCGCGCTCGAGCGACGCGCGCCGGCCAGCAACGAGGAATTCGCGCAGTTCGCCGGGCGGCTCGACGGACTGCTTCGCGCACGCGTCGAACGCGTCGAGCGGCTGACGCCGACGATCGTCGAGGTCGTGGTGCACGCGCCGATGGCGGCGCGACGGTTCCGTCCGGGCCAGTTCTACCGGCTGCAGAATTTCGAGACGCTCGCAGCGCGAGCGCAGGCCGGCGCGATGGACACGACGCTGGCGATGGAGGGCATCGCGTTGACCGGTGCGTGGGTCGATCGCGAACGCGGGCTCGTCTCGACGATCGTGCTCGAGATGGGCGGTTCGTCCGACCTGTGCGCCCATCTGCGTCCCGGCGAACCGGTCGTGCTGATGGGCCCCACCGGCAGCGCGACGCGCATCGCGGGCGACGAGACGGTCGTGCTGGTCGGCGGCGGGCTCGGCAATGCGGTGCTGTTCTCGATCGGTGCCGCGTTTCGCGAGGCCGGATCCCGCGTGCTGTACTTCGCCGGGTACAAGAAAGCCGTCGACCGGTACAAGGTCGCCGAAATCGAGGCGGCGGCCGACACGATCGTGTGGTGCTGCGACGAAGCGCCCGGCTTCGCCACGGGGCGCCCGCAGGACCGCAGCTTCGTGGGCAACATCGTCGAGGCGATGGCGGCGTACGCACGGGGCGAACTCGCCGACCTGACGCAACCTGACACCCTGCGCCTGCAGGATGCCGACCGGATCATCGCGATCGGTTCGGACCGGATGATGGCGGCCGTACAGGCGGCACGCCATGGCGTGCTCGGCCCGTACCTGAAGCCGCAGCATCGCGCGATCGGATCGATCAACTCGCCGATGCAATGCATGATGAAAGAGGTCTGCGGGCAGTGCCTGCAACCGCATCGCAACCCCGAAACCGGCGCCGTCACGTACGTGTTTTCCTGCTTCGACCAGGATCAACTACTCGGGCACGTCGACTTTGCTGCGTTGGCACAACGACTCCGACAGAACGCGGCCCAGGAGCGACAGACGGCGCAGTGGCTGCAGTTGTGCCGATCCGAGGTGCCGTAATTGCGAAAAACGACACGAAATGCCGAAATCGAGTGGTTCTTGGGGGTAACTACTGTTGCGGTGCGCAACGTCGCGCGCATAATTTCGCAACGAGTGTCGATCGGGAACTCCAATTGCTCTACGACCTCCGCGAAACACAGCGCGCGTTCCTGAACCCTCTGTCAGATTGGGCGGACTCCATGAGCCGCCTCTATTCGAATCCGTACAGTCCGCTTTCCTACGCGCCATTCGCCAGGCGGATCTCGGCCAGTCTCGAACTCGTGCACCGCCTGGGCAAGGAATACGAGAAGCCGCAGTTCGGCATCCGCTCGACGCCGATCGAGGGTCGCGACGTCCCGGTCGTCGAACGAATCGAGCTTTCCCGGCCGTTCTGCAACCTGGTGAAGTTCGAACGCGAGTTGCCCAGGGCGCTCGCGCATCGGCGCCACGATCCGGTGGTGCTCGTCTTCGCGCCGCTGTCGGGCCATCACGCAACGCTGCTGCGCGACACCGTGCGCACGCTGCTCGCCGACCACACCGTCTACATCACCGACTGGATCGACGCGCGGATGGTGCCGTTGTCGCATGGCCCGTTCCACCTCGACGACTACGTCGCCACCGCGGTGGAATTCATCCGTCATCTCGGACCCGGAGTGCACGTGATGTCGGTGTGCCAGCCGACCGTCCCGGTGCTCGGCGCGATCTCGCTGATGTCGAAATGGCGCGACCCGCACCTGCCGCGGTCGATGACGATGATGGGCGGGCCGATCGACACGCGCCGCTGCCCCACCGAAGTGAACAACCTCGCGCAGACGCGGCGTTTCGAGTGGTTCGAGCGCAACGTCATCTACCGGGTTCCGGCGCGTTACCCGGGCGCCGGCCGGCGCGTCTATCCCGGCTTCCTGCAGCACGCCGGATTCGTCGCGATGAACACCGATCGCCACGTGAACTCGCACTGGGAGTTCTACCTGAGCCTGGTGCAGGGGGACCTCGGCGACGCCGAAGCGCACCGCCGCTTCTACGACGAGTACAACGCGGTACTCGACCTGCCGGCCGAGTTCTACCTCGACACGATCCGCACGGTGTTCCAGGACCACGCGCTGCCGCTCGGGGAATGGCACGTGCGCTTCGAGAGCGAACGTCACCGGGTCGCGCCCGAATCGATCACCGACGTCGCGTTGTTCACGATCGAGGGCGAGCTCGACGACATCTCCGGCGCCGGCCAGACGAAGGCCGCGCACGACCTGTGCTCGAAGCTGCCTTCGGAACTGAAGCGACACCTGACCGCCGAAGGCGCCGGCCACTACGGAATCTTCAGCGGTCGCCGCTGGCGCGAGAAGATCTACCCCGAGGTGCGCACGTTCATCGCCTCGCACCGCGGACGATCGGCGCTGCGCAAAGTCGCTTGAGCGCGCCTGCCGCCGCGGACGCGCACGACAGGCAGCGCACCGCGAAACCGCCGAGACGCATCGCCCGGATCGATCCGCAGCGATGCATCGGCTGCGCGAAGTGCATCGACGCGTGTCCGTACGACGCGATCATGGGCGCGCCGCGGCGGATGCACACCGTGATCGAAGCGCTGTGCATCGGTTGCGACCTGTGCGTTGCGCCCTGCCCCGTCGACTGCATCGCGATGCCGGTCGCGCAACCCGCGCGTGCGCTCGGCCGCGACGAAGCGATCGCAGCGCGCGCCCGTCGCGATGCGCGGCAGGCCCGGCTCGCACGCGAAGCGGCGTTGCACGCGCCGCCCGGAGAAGACCTGAAGCGCCGCATCGTCGAAGCCGCGCTGCGCAGTGCGCGCAGCGCACGCGGGGGCGACGCATCGTGAACGCGAACCGGCGCGACGAGATCTTCGCCCGCTTCGCCGCACTGAACCCCGAGCCGCGCACCGAACTCGAATACCGCACGCCGTTCGAACTGCTCGTCGCGGTGATCCTGTCGGCGCAGGCCACCGACCGCAGCGTCAACCTCGCCACCCGCGAGCTGTTCCGCGTCGCCGACACGCCGCAGGCGATCGCCGCACTCGGCGTCGACGGGCTCGTTCCGTGGATCCGCTCGATCGGCCTGTACCCGACGAAGGCGAAGAACGTCGTCGAGACCGCGCGCATCCTGGTCGCCGAGCACGGCGGTACCGTACCGTCCGACCGCGCGTCGCTCGAGCGACTTCCGGGAGTCGGGCGCAAGACCGCCAACGTCGTGCTGAACGTCGCCTTCGGCGAAGCGACGATCGCCGTGGACACCCACATCTTTCGCGTGGCCAATCGCACCGGCATCGCACCGGGAAGCAATGCCCTCGAGGTCGAGCGCAAGCTGCTGCGCCTGGTGCCGGAGCGCTGGCGCCGCAACTGCCATCACTGGCTGATCCTGCACGGACGCTACGTCTGCAAGGCGCGACTGCCCGAGTGCTGGCGATGCCCGATCGCCGACCTGTGCGACTATCGCCCGAAGACTCCTGCACCGGAAAAGCGCGCCGCACGGCGCTGAGACCGTGTTCGACCCATCCCGTTCCGACGTGCGCCGGTTCTTCTGCGAAACGTGGCGCAAGCATCGCGAGCATGCCCCGCTGACTCCGCTCGAATCGATCGCGCTCGACTGGATCGGGCGGCATCCGGAGTATCACGACGACCTCGCGTCGGTCGATGGCGCACTCGCCGCCGAATATCCGGCAGACGCGGGCCGCACCAACCCGTTCCTGCACCTGTCGCTGCACCTGGCGATCGCCGAGCAGCTGCAGATCGACCAGCCGCGCGGCATCCGTGCAGCGTGGCAGTCGCTCGTGCGGCAGCTGCCCGAGCACGACGCCGCGCACGCGCTGATGGACTGTCTCGCGGAGACGATCTGGCGTGCGCAACGCGACGGCACCGCGCTCGACTCCGCGGCCTACGTCGCGTGCATCGAGCGGCGCGCCGCGTCGGCGGGCGGCTCCGCAGGCGCGGGGCGCTGAGCGAGGCGCCGCACGCCGAGCCCGGCCCCGGATGCGGAGCCTGCGCGCCGCATGCCGGGTGAGACGCCCGGCGTCGAGCGCATTCCGTGCGCGGGGCCGATTCTGCTACGCTTCGCCCACTTTTGTTTCCCCGACGCCGCCGGATCGCCGGGACGCCGGACTTTCTGCACGGGAACACCGCATGTTCGGACGCCTGATGCCTCGCGAAGGAAACTTCTTCGAGCTGTTCAACCGGCATGCCGAGTGCATCGTGACGGGGAGCCAGCAGCTCGCCGCGCTGATGAACGACTACGCCGAAATCGCGAATCGCCGCGGGCACATCGACGCGATCGACCGCGCCGAAAAGGACGCCGACAAGGTGACGCACGAGGCGATCACGCTGCTGCACAAGACGTTCATCACGCCCTTCGATCGCGACGACATCCACAAGCTGATCACCAACATGGACGACATCCTGGACCTGATCCAGGACGTCGCCGAATCGGCGATGCTCTACGACCTGCAGCGCGTGTCTCCCGAGGCGCAGCAGCTCGCGGAGATCAACGAGATGTGCTGCGATCGCGTCAAGGCGGCGGTCGGACTGCTCACCAGCATGGAAAACGGGGACACGATCCTGCGCATCTGCGGCGAGATCGACCGGCTCGAATCGGATGCCGATCGCGTGATGCGCTCGGCGATGTCGAAGCTGTTCCGCGACGAGAACGACGTGCGGCAACTGATCAAGCTCAAGGCGATCTACGAGCTGCTCGAGGCCGTGTCCGACCGCTGCGAGGACGTGGCCAACGTCATCGAAGGCGTCGTGCTCGAGAACGCATGACGACGCTGCAATTCAGCTTCTCCGTGCTGGTGTTCCTCGTGGCGCTGGCGCTGCTGTTCGACTTCATGAACGGCTTCCACGATGCAGCGAACTCGATCGCGACGATCGTCTCGACCGGCGTGCTCAAGCCGTACCAGGCCGTCGTCTGGGCAGCGTTCTTCAACTTCGTCGCGCTGTTCTTCTTCGAGCTCAAGGTCGCCGCCACCGTCGGCAAGGGGATCGTCGACCCGGCGATCGTCGACCACGTGGTGATCTTCGGCGCGGTCTCGGGCGCGCTCGCCTGGAACATCATCACCTGGTTCTTCGGCATTCCGTCGAGCTCGTCGCATGCACTGATCGGCGGGCTGATCGGCGCGACGCTCGCCAAGGCCGGAACCGACTCGCTGCTGTTCGCCGGCATCAGCAAGGTCGCGCTGTTCATCATCGTGTCGCCGCTGCTCGGATTCGTTCTCGGCTCGGGACTGATGCTCGCGGTGTCGTGGGGGTTCTTCCGCAGCACGCCGCGCGGCACCGATCGCTGGTTCCGTCGCGCGCAGCTCGCATCGTCGGCGCTCTACAGCCTCGGACACGGCAGCAACGACGCACAGAAGACGATGGGGGTCATCTGGCTGCTGCTGATCGCCGCGGGTATCAGCACGCCGGGCGACACGCACCCGCCGTACTGGGTGATCATTTCCTGCTATCTCGCGATCGGCATGGGAACGCTGTTCGGCGGCTGGCGCATCGTGAAGACGATGGGCCAGAAAATCACGAAGCTCAAGCCGGTGGGCGGATTCTGCGCCGAAACCGGCGGCGCGCTGACGCTGTTCATCGCATCGGGTTCGGGGATTCCCGTCTCGACGACGCACACGATCACCGGCGCGATCGTCGGCGTCGGGTCGTCGCAGAAGTTCTCGGCGGTGCGCTGGGGGCTGGCAGGCAACATCGTCTGGGCGTGGATCCTGACGATACCTGCCTCGGCGCTGATGGCCGCCGCGGCATGGTGGGCCGGAGGCCTGTTCCTGTAGGACTGTTCCCTGCAGGACTGCTCCCGCGGGGCGCGCAGTACACTGGCCCGATGGCAGCAGACCCTTCCAGCAGTCAGCTCCGGCTCGAGCTGCCGCCGATGTCGGCGCAGGCGCCCCGTCGCCTGCTCGTGTTCCTGCACGGCGCGGGGTCGTCGCCCGAGGCCTTCGCCCCGATCGCGATCGCCTGGCAGCTGAAGTTCCCCGGCGCCACCGCGGCGATTCTCGAAGCGTTTCGACCCGGTTCGCTGCGCCAGGGCAAGGACTGGTTCGACGGCAGCGGCGTTGCCTTCGATCGCGCCGGCCGCATCGACGAGGCGTGCGACGTACTCGCCCGGCGCGTGGCGGCGGTGCAGCAGTCTGCAGGGGTGCGACCGGATTCGACGGTCGTCGTCGGCTTCTCGCAGGGTGCGACGATGGCGCTCGCGCTCGCACGAAGGCACCCTGCGCCGGCAGCGATCGTCGTTTCGTACGCCGGGCAACTCGCCCGGCCGATCGGACCGCACGAGCGCGTCGAACCGACAGTGCACCTGCTGCACGGCGAGTTCGACAGCATGATCCCGTCGGTGCACGCACAGCGGGCGTTCCGGGGGCTGCAGGCGTGCGGCGCCGACGTGACGCTGGACATCGTCGACGGCGAGGCGCATTCGATCGGACAGGCGATGATCAACGCAGGCACCGCGCGCGTGCTGCAGACGCTGTTCCGCGGACGCTCGAAGCGCAGGCGGACGATGCACTGACCGGCTGCGCCCCGGCGGGCTTGCGCTACGCTGTGCACTTTCGTATTGCAGACGGAGGATCGTCATGGAACGGGAAGTGGTCGTCGTCGGCGCGGTCCGCACACCGGTCGGCGACTTCGGCGGGAGCCTGAAGGATTTCGCGCCCACGCAACTCGCTGCGATGGTCGTTCGCGAAGCGACGAAACGCGCCGCGGTCGCCGCAGGCGACGTGCATCACGTCGTGTTCGGCCACGTCATCAACACCGAGCCGCGCGACATGTACCTCGCCCGCGTCGCGGCGATCGACGGCGGGCTGCCGCACGATGTGCCGGCGTTGACCGTGAACCGGCTGTGCGGCTCGGCGCTGCAGGCGATCGTCTCGGCATCGCAGTCGATCCTGCTCGGGGATGCCGACGTCGCGGTGGCGGGCGGCGCCGAGGTGATGAGCCGCGGCCCCTATTCGGCGCCTGCGATGCGCTGGGGCGCGCGCATGGGCGACGGGCGGATGGTCGACATGATGGTCGGCGCCTTGCACGACCCTTTCGAGAACATCCACATGGGCGTCACCGCAGAAAACATCGCGCGCAAATGGGCGATCACGCGCGAGGACCAGGATGCGCTCGCGGTCGAGAGCCACCGACGCGCCTCGGTCGCCACGCGCGAGGGGCGGTTCCGCGAGCAGATCCTCCCGATCGAACTGAAGTCGCGCAAGGGCACCGTCGTCTTCGATGCGGACGAGCACATCCGGCACGATGCGACGATCGACGACATGCGCAAGCTGAAACCCGCCTTCGCCAGGGAAGACGGCACCGTGACCGCGGGCAACGCGTCGGGAATCAACGACGGCGCCGCGGCGCTGGTGCTGATGGAGCGCCGCGCCGCCGAAGCGCGCGGAGCGAAACCGATGGCGCGGCTCGTCTCGTATGCGCACGCCGGCGTCGATCCGGCGTACATGGGAATCGGACCGGTGCCCGCTTCGCGCAAGGCGCTCGAACGCGCGGGGCTGAAAGTCGGCGACATCGACGTGGTCGAAGCGAACGAGGCCTTCGCCGCGCAGGCGCTCGCGGTCAGTCGCGACCTCGGCCTCGATCCGGCGCGCGTGAACCCGAACGGGTCGGGCATCTCGATCGGGCATCCGGTGGGCGCCACCGGCGCGCTGATCACGGTGAAGGCGATCTACGAGCTGCAGCGCAGCGGCGGGCGCTACGCGCTGGTGACGATGTGCATCGGCGGCGGGCAAGGGATCGCGGCGGTGTTCGAGCGGATGTAGCGCGCGCCCGGATTTCGGGCATTTCGGCGCGGACGATCGAATGCCTGCCGAAGAACGCCCGGAATCCGGGCATTCCGGCGCGCGTGGGTGCAGCGTGCT
>CAYZYC010000087.1:0-10467 GCA_964481165.1 uncultured Limnobacter sp.
GCTGCACCTACTGCATGCCGAAATCGGTGTTCGGCAAGGACTACGCGTTCCTGCCGCACGCCTCGCTGCTCAGCTTCGAGGAGATCGTGCGACTCACGCGATCCTTCGTCGCGCACGGCGTCGAGAAGATCCGGCTGACCGGCGGCGAACCGCTGCTGCGCCGCGAAGTCGAACGGCTGATCTCGATGCTGTCGCAGTTGCGTACGCCGCACGGGCAGCCGCTGGACATCACGCTCACCACCAACGGGTCGCTGCTCGCCCGCAAGGCGCAGGCCCTGCGCGACGCGGGGCTGCAGCGCGTCACGGTCAGTCTCGATGCGCTCGACGACGCGGTCTTCCGCAGCATGAACGACGTCGATTTCCCGGTTGCCGACGTGCTGGCAGGGATCGAGGCCGCCGACGCCGCCGGCCTGCGTCCGCTGAAGATCAACATGGTCGTCAAACGCGGCGTCAACGAGCACGAGATCGTTCCGATGGCGCGGAGATTTCGCGGCACCGGCCACATCGTCCGTTTCATCGAGTTCATGGACGTGGGCGCGTCGAACGGCTGGCGGCTCGACGACGTCGTTCCGAGCGCCGAAGTCGCGCGTCGCATCGGCGATGTCTTCCCGATCGAGCCGCTTCGGGCCAACTACGACGGGGAAGTCGCCGAGCGCTGGCGCTACGTCGACGGCGCGGGCGAGATCGGGCTCATCTCTTCGGTCACGCAGCCGTTCTGCGGCGGCTGCACGCGCGCGCGCCTGTCCACCGAAGGCAAGCTGTACACCTGCCTGTTCGCGAATTCCGGCCACGATCTGCGCGCATTGCTGCGCGGCGGCTGCGACGACGCGCAGTTGTCGGCGGCGATCGCGACGATCTGGGGGGCGCGCAACGATCGCTACTCCGAGATCCGCTCGGCCGACACCGCGGGGCTGCGCAGGATCGAGATGTCGTACATCGGCGGCTGAAATGCATCGGCCGTCGATCACGTCCCACGCGCGCCCTTCGACCTTCGTGGTCGACGCGATCAACGAACGCGGCGAAACGGTGCCGACCTCGATCGCCGGCGAGCATCCGCTGACGCTGTACCTCGACAAGCGCGAACTGGTCACGCTGATGACGCTCGGAGGGGCTCCCGAGCATCTGGCGCTCGGGTACCTGCGCAACCAGCGCCTCGTCGAATCGCTCGACGAACTCGCTTCGGTGCAGGTCGACTGGGAGACCAACTCGGCGTCGATCACCTCGCGCTCGCTGGCCTCGCGCGGGCTGACCGTCTGGGAGGATGCGCAACGCGAGGAAACGCTGGGCGCACGCCTCGAGCGGCGCACCGTGACCACCGGCTGCGGCCAGGGGACCGTCTTCGGCGACCTGATGGACGAGATCGACCGGGTCGAACTGCCCGCGAACGCGCGGCTCACCGAAGAGGTCCTGTACACGGTGCTCGATCGCGTGCGCCGCCACGAATCGATCTACAAGGTTGCCGGCGCCGTGCACGGCTGCGCGCTGTGCTCGAATTCCGGCGACACGCGCGGCGAGATCGTGCGCTTCGTCGAAGACGTCGGCCGGCACAACGCGGTCGACGCGATCGCCGGGTGGATGTGGCTCGAATCGGTGAGCGCGGCCGACAAGATCTTCTACACCACGGGTCGCCTCACGTCCGAAATGGTGATCAAGTGCGCGCAGATGGGGATCCCGTTCCTGCTGTCGCGTTCGGGTCTCACGCAGATGGGATACGAGATCGCGGCCCGCGTCGGAATCACGATGGTCGGGCGTTGCCAGGGCCGCCACTACCTGCTGTTCACCGGCACCGAGCGTTTCGTGCGCCAGCCGGTCACCGCGCTGGCCTGAACCGCACCGCTCGATGGCAGCGCCCGCACCGACGATCTCGCGCGAAGACATCACCGGGATCGTCCTCGCAGGCGGCCTCGGCCGGCGCATGAGCGAAGACGGCAGCGGCGTCGACAAGGGACTGCAGCCGTTTCGCGGCAGACCGATGGTCGCGCACGTCATCGAGCGGCTCGCGCCGCAGGTGCACGGGCTGCTGATCAACGCCAACCGCAACGTCGAGCGGTATCGGCAATTCGGCTGGCCGGTGGTTCGCGATTCGATCGAGGGGTTCGCCGGGCCGCTCGCCGGCCTGCACGCGGGAATGACGCAGGCACGCACGCCGTGGGTGTTGACGGTGCCGTGCGACTCGCCGTTCCTTCCGCCGGACCTGGCATCGCGCCTTTGCGCGGCGATCGACGCCTCTGCCGGCCCGAAGGGGGAACCGGACCGGAAGGCGGAGTTGGCGGTCGCGCGCACCGGCGCCCGGGCGCACCCGGTGTTCGCGCTCGTCGAACGTTCGCTGCTGCCGCAACTGCAGTCGTTCCTCGCGCAGGGACAGCGCAAGATCGACGCCTGGTATGCGCCGCTGCGCACCGTCGAGGTCGATTTCGACGACGAAGCGGCGTTTCGCAACATCAACACGATGCAGGAACTGCGCGAAGAGGAGATCCGTCGATGAGACTTCGCCGATGAGCGCGTCGACACCGCCGCCTCCGACGCTCGCTGCGCTCTCGAGCTGCCTGTCCGGCTTCGATCCCGATGCGCTACCGGTCGCGCAGGCGAAGGAGATCATCGCGAGCGTCGTCGAGCCGGTCGCGTGCGCCGAACGCGTGGCGATTCGCAGCGCGCTCGACCGCGTGCTGGCGGGCGACGTCGTCTCGACGATCGACGTGCCGTCGAGCGACAACTCGGCAATGGACGGCTTCGCGATGCGCGCCGACGACCTGATCGAAGATGCCGAGACGCGCATGCGCGTGGCGGGCACCGCGCTGGCCGGGCGAAGCTTCGACGGATCGGTCGCTCGGGGCGAAGCGCTGCGCGTGATGACCGGCGCGATCCTTCCGGAGGGGCTCGATACCGTCGTGATCCAGGAAACGGTGCGCGTCGAAGACGGTGTCGTCGTCGTTCCCGCGGGACAGCAGCGCGGCCAGAACTGCCGTCGGCGCGGCGAAGACCTGCGTACCGGCGAACCCGCGCTGCGCTGCGGGAAACGCCTGACAGCGGCGGACATCGGACTGCTCGCGTCGCTCGGCATGTCCGAAGTACCGGTGCGGCGCCGGCTTCGCGTCGCGCTCTTTTCCACCGGCGACGAGCTGCGCTCGATCGGCGAAGTCCTGCAGCCCGGCCAGGTCTACGACAGCAACCGCTACACGATCTGGGCGATGCTCACGCGGCTCGGCGTCGAGATCGTCGACATGGGCGTGGTGCGCGATTCGCCCGAAACGCTCGAGCGGGCGATGCGCGAGGCGGCGACCTGCGCCGACGCGATCGTCTCGTCGGGCGGCGTGTCGGTGGGCGAAGCCGATTTCACGCGCCAGGTGATCCAGCGCGTGGGCGACGTCGCGTTCTGGCGCATCGCAATGCGGCCCGGCCGCCCGATGGCCTTCGGCCGCGTCGGCAACGCGTGTTACTTCGGCCTTCCGGGCAACCCGGTCGCCGTGATGATCACCTTCCAGTTCATCGTGCGCGACGCGCTGCTGCGGATGATGGGAGCCGAAGCGCGGCCGCTTCCGTGGCTGCGCGCGCGTTCGGAGACCGCCCTGCGCAAGCGGCCCGGCCGCACGGAATACCAGCGCGCCACGCTCGGCCAGGCACCCGACGGTCGCATGCAGGTCCGGCCGCTCGGCAACCAGGGATCGGGCGTCCTGCGTTCGATGTCGGAAGCGAACTGCATCGTCGTGCTGCACCACGACCAGGGCGCGGTCGCGCCGGGCGACGAGGTCGACTGCGTCGCCTTCGAAGGACTGCTGTAGCGAAGCCGTTCAGGCTGCGTCGATGCGCTCGTCGCTGATCAGGATGCCGTCGTCGTCGACGTAGCACCAGTCGCCGGGAGCGATGCGCACGCCGGCGATCTCGATCGTCTGTCCGCTGGAGCCGCCGCCGCGCTTGTCGCTGCGCCGCGGATGCGTCGCGAGTGCGCGCACGCCGATCTCGCAGGCGTTGATCTCGGCGACATCGCGCACGCAGCCGTTGACCACGACACCCGCCCAGCCATTGCGCTGCGCGAGCAGCGCCAGGTTCCCCCCGAGCAGCGCGCAGCGCAGGCTGCCTCCGCCGTCGACGATGAGCACCCGGCCCTCGCCCGCCTCCTCGAGCGCCGTGCGCACCGCCGAGTTGTCCTCGAAGCATCGCACCGTTGCGCTGGGCCCCGCGAAACGCGAGCGACGCCCGAAGGCGCGAAACGCCGGGTACAGGACCCTGAGGCGCCCGGCGAGCAGCTGCGCCTCGTGCGCATCGCACAGGTCGGTGGTGGCGAACGGTATAGGTGCCTGGTTCGAATGCATCGCGGGGAACGCCTTGGAATCGGCCTGCTGCCGCACGGGCGTGATCATCGCACAGCGATGTCAGCCGCAGGCGAAGCTGTCACCGGGCGCGGCTGCCGGGTCGCAGGCGATGCTCGACCCTGCCGGCGTGACGACCACGCGGAGCGGGCGCCCGATCGACGCGCGATCCTCGACGCGGATCTCCCATCCATGCTCCGGATGCTCGCGGTCGCTGCCGGCCTCGCGCACGCGCCCGAACGCGTCGAACACGAACGTCCCACGGCTCGAGTGCAGCTGCACGCGCGGCGCGCGATCCGCGCCGCTGAAACCGCGGATCAGCTCGAAGCGGCCGTCGACCGCTGCGCGCACGACCCAGTTCCGGCCGCCCGGGTGCGGCGTGACGCCGGCATCGCGCGGCGCGTCGTCGGTCAGGACGAGTTCGACCGGGGCCTGGCGGCTCAACGCTTCGATCTGCGCGGTCCGCAGCGCGCCGCGAAGATCGTCGGCGGCCGAACGCAATTGCGCGTCGGCGAAGTACTGCGCGAGTTCCGGCGATGCGGCAGCCAGCAGCGTCGTGCCGATCGCGGCGACGATCGTCGCCTCGATGACGGTTGCTCCGCGTTGCCTCGTCCTGCTGCCCATCCGTGCCGTCTCGTGGTCCCGCCGATGATGGAGGGACGCACAAGCTAGCGCCGACGGAGACGAACGCGCCACCGGCGCTCGACCGATGGCCGCGAGGAAACGACGAAAGTCGGGCCGGCAGGCGGATGCGCGAGCGCCTCCGGCGGCGCTCCGGTCAGCGCTTCTTCTCGAGCGTCCCCGGCAGGCTCGCGTAATAGGCGGCGAGATTGCGGATGTCCTCGCGGCTCAGCATCTTGGCCTGCGGGCCCATGATCAGGTTCTTGCGCCGCTCGGCGCGGTAATCGAGCAGCGAGTGTTCGAGGTAGTCGCGGTACTGCCCGGCAAGCCGCGGGTACGACGGGTCGATCGGGGTGTTGCCGTCCTTGCCGTGGCACGCCGCGCAGATCTCTTCGGCCTTCTGGCGCCCCTCGGCGATCTCGTCGGCGTGCACGGCCGTGGCCATTGCAGCGACTGCGGCCATCACGCCGAATGCGACGCCGATGCGCCGCACACCCGAAAGAACCGTCCCTCGCATCGTCCGCATTCCGGCCTCCGACCCCATCTCTCGCAGCCCCTCGCGCGTTCTCGTTTCGCGGCGTCCCGTTTCGTGCCGTCTCATCGGGTGCCGTCTTATTCCGTACCGTAGTACGCGGCCAGGTCGGCGATGTCCTGGTCGCTCAGGCTGGCCGCGACGGCGGCCATCGTCGGGTGGTTGCGCTCGCCCTTGCGATACGCCTGCAGCGCGGATTCGATGTATCGGGCGCTCTGCCCGACGATCATCGGCACGTGGTAGACGCTCGGATACGACGACTTGTATCCCGGGATCTCGTGACAGCCGATGCACATCGAGTTCTTCGTCTTCCCCGCCTCGGCATCGCCCTTTGCCGCATCCGCGCCGCCCTGCGCCGATGCGGCCCATGGCAGCAGCATCGCCGCCGCTGTCGCTGCGGCAAGCACCATCTTTTTCGACATGGAGTCTCCGGCCGGCGCGCGACGCGCAAGGCCTTGTCGTGTTGAGGGACCGCACGATTCTAGCGGAGTCGTTCGAAGCCAGTCCAGCCGAAGGGGAACGCGATGTCGTTCCCGTATACTCGGGGAAACCCCTCGACCCCGTCTCCCAGACGCTTATCCGGACGACTTTCGCACCATGCGTTTCCAGGGCACCGACTCGTATGTCGCCACCGACGACCTGAAGCTCGCCGTCAACGCGGCAATCCAGTTGCAGCGGCCGCTGCTGATCAAGGGCGAACCCGGCACCGGCAAGACGATGCTCGCCGAGGAAGTCGCCTCCGCGCTCGACATGCCGCTGCTGCAGTGGCACATCAAGTCGACGACAAAGGCGCAGCAGGGGCTGTACGAGTACGACGCCGTCTCCCGGCTGCGCGACTCGCAGCTCGGCGACGAGCGCGTCAAGGACATCCACAACTACATCGTCCAGGGCGTGCTCTGGCAGGCCTTCGAATCCGACCAGCCGGTCGTGCTGCTGATCGACGAGATCGACAAGGCCGACATCGAGTTCCCGAACGACCTGCTGCGCGAACTCGACCGGATGGAGTTCTACGTCTACGAGACGCGCCAGCTGGTTCGCGCCCGTCATCGCCCGGTCGTGATGATCACGTCGAACAACGAGAAGGAACTGCCCGACGCGTTCCTTCGCCGCTGCTTCTTCCACTACATCAAGTTCCCGGACAAGGAGACGATGCAGGCCATCGTCGACGTGCACTTCCCGAAGCTGAAGAAGACGCTGCTTCGGGAGGCGCTCGAGGCGTTCTTCCAGATGCGCGAGCTGCCGGGACTGAAGAAGAAGCCATCGACGTCGGAGCTGCTCGACTGGCTCAAGCTGCTGGTCGCCGAGGACATCCCGCCCGAGGCGCTGCGCTCGCAGGACGGCAAGAGCGTGATTCCGCCGCTGCATGGTGCGCTGCTGAAGAACGAGCAGGACGTGCACCTGTTCGAGCGGCTCATCTTCATGGCGCGCCACAACCGGTGAAAGCACCCAGGAACCTGCTGCGCCGCCCGATCTCGCACCTGCGATGCTCGCCGTGCATTCGTACGGCTGCGCTTCCCGGCGCGACCTCGGGCCGCTCGCTACGGTTCCTTCGCGCTTTCGCTCGCTGACACCATGGACAACTGGATTGCACCGGTCACGCTCGACGGCGAAGTGGTCACGCTCGAACCGCTCGAGCGTGCGCACGTCGGCGCGCTTCGCGAGGCCGCGAGCGACGGCGAGCTCTGGCGGCTGTGGTACACGTCGGTGCCCTCGCCCGAGACGGCCGAGCGCTACGTCGACGCCGCACTGGAGATGCGCGAGCGCGAGGGCGCGCTGCCTTTCGTCGTGCGCCGTCGCCAGGACGCGCGCATCGTCGGCTGCACGCGCTTCATGCACGTCGAGCCTGCGCATCGGCGCCTGGAGATCGGCAGCACGTGGTATTCGGCGAGCGTGCAGCGAACTGCGGTCAACGCCGAATGCAAGCTGCTGCTGCTCGGCCACGCGTTCGACCGGCTCGATGCGATCGCGGTCGAGCTGCGAACGCACTTCCTGAACCACGCGAGCCGGCGAGCGATCGAGCGCCTCGGCGCGAAGCTCGACGGCGTGTTGCGACAACACATGATCATGCCCAACGGAACGCTGCGCGACACCTGCGTCTACAGCATCGTCGCCGCGGAGTGGCCGGCCGTGCGCGAAGGCCTGCGGCTGCGCCTGGGCCGGCACGGAGAACGTCCATGCTGATCGACTTTTTCCTGCACCTGCGGCACGCGAAACTGCCGGTTTCGATCAAGGAATACCTGCTGCTGCTCGAGGCGATGCGCGAACACGTGATCGGTGCGTCGATCGACGAGTTCTACTACCTGTCGCGCGCGACGCTGGTGAAGGACGAGCGCAACTTCGACAAGTTCGACAAGGCCTTCGGCTCGTACTTCAAGGGCGTGCGAAACATCCCCGGAATCGACGTCGACCTGCCGCTCGACTGGCTGAAGCGCAACTTCCAGCGCGAGTTCACCGCCGAGGAGAAGGCGGCGATCGAAGCGATGGGCGGGCTCGACAAGCTCCTCGAGCGGCTGCGCGAGCTGTTGCAGGAGCAGAAGGAACGCCACGAAGGCGGCAGCAAGTGGATCGGCACCAACGGGAGGTCGCCGTTCGGCAACGGCGGCTACAACCCCGAGGGAATCCGCATCGGCGGGCCGTCGGCCGGCCACCGCACGGCGGTCAAGGTCTGGGAGCAGCGCGCCTATCGCGACTACGACGACCAGGTCGAACTCGGCACGCGCAACATCAAGGTGGCATTGCGCCGCTTGCGCAAATTCGCGCGCGAGGGCGCCGACGAGGAACTCGACCTCGACGACACGATCGCCTCGACGGCGCGCAACGCCGGCTACCTCGACATCCGGATGGTCCCGGAGCGGCACAACACGATCAAGGTGCTGATGCTGCTCGACGTCGGCGGCACGATGGACGATCACATCAGGCAGACCGAGGAACTGTTCTCTGCCGCGCGAAGCGAGTTCAAGCACCTCGAGTTCTACTACTTCCACAACTGCGTCTACGACTTCGTCTGGAAGAACAACCACCGCCGCCACGCCGAGCGACACGAGACGTGGGAGATCCTGCGCAGGTACAACCCCGACTACCGGCTGATCTTCGTCGGCGACGCGACGATGAGCCCCTACGAAGTGCTGCAGCCCGGCGGCTCGGTCGAGTACAACAACGAAGAAGCCGGCGCCGTCTGGCTGCGTCGCCTTGTCGAGCGTTTCCCGAAGTTCGCATGGCTGAATCCCGAACCCGAAGGCGTCTGGGAATACCGGCAGTCGATCGCGGTCATCCGCCAGATCCTGCAGAACCGGATGTATCCGGTCACGCTGCAGGGACTCGAACGCGCGATGCGGGATCTGTCGAAGTAGGTTCCTCGACGCTCAACAACTCGCCGCTCGACGCACGGCGGATGCGGATCCGCATCAGGTCCGCTCCGCTGCCCGTGCCGTCGGTGAGCTTCAGCGACAGGTCGGTGAGCGAGTTCAGGCTCGCGAGCCCGAGGTCTTTCGCGAACGGCGTCTTCCAGTGGTCGAACTGGCCGATCATCAGCACGGTGTCCGGACGGATCCCTTCGCGCAGCACCGCGCTGCCTTCGGTGCGCCCCGACACCGACTCGAGCACGATCCGCTCGCCTTCGGCGATTCCGAGCCGCCGCGCCAAGGTGCGGTTCAGGATCACGCCACGATGCCCGGCAATGTTGTTGGCCACCTCGTTGATGAGCGGCAGGCCGACGTTCGCGCCCCAGCTGTACTGCATCGAGCGCGCGGTGAGCGCCCAGAACGGGAACTCGTCCGGGTCGCGACCGTACTCGCGCGCGTACTCGATCCAGATCTCCGGGAAGCGCTCGTAGGTAGGCAGGAACTCGTATTCGGCGAGCTGATGCTCCCACCACGAGACGCCGATCTCGTGCAGCCGGTTCGCCAGCTGGCGTCCGTGACGCACGACGCGCTCCTGGTACGGCAGCTCGAAGCGCAGATTCTGGCGCTCGAGCGCGGGATAGATGTACCAGTCGAGCTGCGGGAACGGACGCAGCAGATATCCGTTCTCCTTGAACCATTCGAGATCGCGTACCTCGTCGCCGCCGGTGAGGTCATGGCTCGCCGCCTTCGCAATGGCGTTCCACACCTCGTCGGAGCGCGGCGCCTTCGTTTCGTCGAGCGAATAGTCGAAGGCACCCTTGCGGTCGCGCAGCGCCATGCCGGCGGCGCCCTTGTTCACCGCGCGCACGTACTCGGGCAGGATGCCCGCCCGCTCGGCGAACGCGGTGGAGATGTCGGTGAAGTCCATCGTGTCGCAGGGCGACTCGACGGCCGGCTGGCGGATCGCCCACCCCTCGTGCTTCCAGAACTGCTCGGTGAACTTCGTGCTGCCGATGCGGATGATCTGCGTGCTCTCGAGATCGAGCGCCTCGGGCAGCAGGATGTCGGCGAAATGGTTCGTCTCGTCCTCGGTGTACGAGAAGGCGACGATGAACGGGAACTCGGCCAGCCGCTCGGCGATCTCGGGCGCATTCCACGACGAGATCGCCGGGTTCGTGCGGTAGCAGATCCACATGTCGGGCGGGGTGACGCGCGGCCAGTTCTCCGGCGCCTGCTTCTGGAACAGCCACGGCAGGTGTGCCGGCCCCAGCGCCGCCGACCACGGCGAATCGGACACCAGCGGAACGAGCGTCTTGTAGGCGTTGCGGATGTTCGGCTGGCTCGTCCATCCTTCCCGCGAAGTCTCGTTGAACTGGTACTGCATGAAGCCGTCGGGGCCCGGCAGCACCGAGCCGACTCGGGAAGCCGCCGGACGCACGAGCTTGACCGTGGTGCCCAGCGTTCCGCCCGGCACTTCGAGCGCGCCGACCAGCACCGCGAGCATCGTGCGTGCCCAGCAGCAGTGATAACCACCCCAGCCGTTGTTGGTCGTCTTGCCCAGCATCACGGCGACCGGGCGGAACGGCAGGGTCTGGCCTTCGATCTCGATCGTCTCGCCGACGCAGGCGTGCGCGATGTATTCGTCGGCGATGCGCCGGATCGTCTC
>CAYZYC010000088.1:0-10465 GCA_964481165.1 uncultured Limnobacter sp.
GCCAGCGGCCGTACCCGTAGCCGAGGGCGATCGTGATGAACACCGGCAGGATGATCGCGAGAATGCGTTCGAAGAGCATGGAGCGCGCGTCGTGGTGTTAGCCGGCCCCTACTCCCAACGCTGCCGGTACGAGAAGATCGGCAGGCGCCATCCGCGCCGGATCGCCAGCAGTCGCAGGCTCAGTCCGCCGGCGAAACAGACCGCGGTATTCAGGTCGATGTCGACGCCGAGCGCGCGCAGGCCGAGGAACACGGCGCATACGGCCAGCGAGACACTCGCATAGAGTTCGCGCCGGAACACGACGGGCACCTGGTTGCACAGCACGTCGCGCAGGATGCCGCCGGAGATTCCGGTGATCATGCCGGACATCACGACGACGACGGTCGGGTAGTCCATCTCCAGCGCTACCGTGCAGCCGATCAGCGAGAACGCGACCAGTCCCATCGCGTCGAGCGCCAGGAACGCGCGCTTCAGGCGGTGCATGTAGCGCGCGACCACGGTCGTCAGGAGCCCGGCCGAGATCACGACGTAGACGTACTCGGGGTGCTGCGTCCAGTGGATCGGGTAGTGGCCGAGCACGACGTCGCGGATGGTGCCGCCGCCCAGCGCCGTGACGAACGCGATGACGACGACGCCGAAGACGTCCATGCTGCGACGCCCGGCGGCGAGCGCGCCGGACATCGCCTCGGCGGTGATGGCGATCAGGTAGACGATGCCCAGCACGTCGATGCTCAGCACAGGGCTTCCCGTCGACGCGTGGAGCGCATCGAGCTTCCCGTAGTGGATTGAAGACCCGGACCCACCAGTCGCGCGCGCCGACGCGGCGAGGGTCCGAGACAGGGAGATTACGTGCCCCGCCGGGAAATGTGCAACGCTGTGTCTCGCGAACTGCCGTCGCCGCGCCGCTCTCGAAGGGATATCTCATGCACGTACTGCGCCGCCGGGGCCTGCTTCGGCCTTTCGGCCTGGTCCTGTCCTTCGTCTTCCCGATCGCCGTCGCGACCGCCGCGCTCGCGCAGGCACCGCGTTCGCCGACTCCGCAGCCCGTCGACGCACCGGTGCGGACGACCGTCGTGGCCGAGGGGCTCGAGCGTCCCTGGGCGATCGAGTTCCTGCCCGACGGCCGCATGCTCGTCACCGAGCGCCCCGGGCACCTGCGCGTGATCGGCACCGACGGCAGCGTGTCGAAGCCGCTCGAAGGCGTTCCGAAGGTCTACGCGCGCGGCCAGGGCGGCCTGCTCGACATCGCGCTGTCGCCGCGATTCGCCGAAGACCGGATGCTGTACCTGTCGTACGCCGAGCCCGGCGACGGCGGCGCCGGCACGGCGGTGGCGCGCGCGCGGTTCGCGGACAGCGGCCTGCACGACCTGCAGGTGATCTGGCGCCAGGTGCCTAAGGTTCGCGGGGGGAATCATTGGGGTTCGCGGCTGGTGTTCGCCAACGACGGCACGCTGTTCGTGACGCTCGGCGACCGTTTCAACTATCGCGACCAGGCGCAGGATCTCTCCAACACGATCGGCAAGATCGTGCGGATCCAACCGGACGGATCGATCCCGAAGGACAACCCGTTCGTCGGGCGCGAAGGCGCGCGCCCGGAGATCTGGTCGTACGGCCATCGCAACATCCAGGCAGCGGCGCTGCATCCGCAGACCGGATTGCTGTGGACGGTCATGCACGGCGCACGCGGCGGCGACGAACTGGACCAGCCGCAGGCGGGACGCAACTACGGCTGGCCCGTCATCACCTATGGTGTCGACTACTCGGGAGCGAAGATCGGCGAGGGCACCGCGCGCGAAGGGATGGAGCAGCCGGTGTACTGGTGGGACCCGGTGATCGCGCCCTCCGGCGCGCAGTTCTACACCGGCGACCGGCTGCCCGGCTGGAAGGGCGATCTGCTCGTCGGCTCGCTGAATCCCGGCGCACTGGTGCGCCTTCGCATCGAGGACGGCAGGGTCGTGCGGGAAGTGCGGCACCTGCCCGACGTCGGCCGCGTGCGCGACGTGAAGCAGGGGCCGGACGGGCTGGTCTACCTGGCGATCGACAGTGCCGACGGAAAGGTTCTTCGCGTCGAACCGCGGCAGTGAAGCCGCGGCACCGAGGCCGCGGCACCGAGGCGCTACAGCTGCATTTCGCAGCGCTCGACGTCGATCACCAGCGCGCCGCGCGCCCACGGGAACACCGCTTTGGCGCGCTCGGCGAGTTCGCCCTCGGTCTGCACGCTGCCCTTGCCGTGAACGACTCCGCCCTGTCCGGGGCCGCGCGAGCCGCGCACCGCGCGTGACGCCGCCATCAGCTGGATCCGGGCGTCGCGCTGCAGGTTCTCCTCGGTGCGCTTGTAGTATCCGGCCGGAAGCACGATGCGCGCGTCGTCGATGCCGATGCGGCGCGCGTAGTCGCCCCAGTTCCCGACGAGGTGCGGCCCGTCGGGGCCCTGCGTGACGATGGCGACGAACTCGGCTTTCTCGAGCAGTTCGCGGGCGGTGGGGTCGAGTGCGGTCATGGCGTTTCCTTTGCGATTTCGTCGATGAACCCCCGAGAATCACGCAGCCGGTGCACCGGCGGAATGATCTGGCTCAAACCGGATGTCGAACGGGACCGGCGACAATCCCGGCTCCCCGAACGACGACGCGGGCAGCCGCGCCTTCGCTGCCTTGAACCCCTTCGCTGCCAACCGCCGCGGCATCCTGAGCATGGCCGGCGCGATGGCCTGCTTCGTCGCCAACGACACGGTGGTGAAGCTGGTCAGTGCGTCGATGCCGACCGCACAGCTGATCTTCCTGCGCGGCGTGCTCGCGACCGTCATCGTGCTGGCCGCCGTGCATGCATCCGGTGCCGGCGCTCGCCTGCGCGACACCGTTGCGCCGGGCGTGGTTCCGCGCGCGCTCGCCGAGTCCGTGGCCACCGTGCTCTATCTGACCGCGCTGTTCCACCTGCCGCTGGCGAACGCAGCGGCGATCAATCTGTCGGCGCCGCTGTTCATCGTCGTGCTCGCCGTCGTGTTCCTGCGCGAACGTGTCGGGCGTGCGCATTGGCTCGCCGTCCTCGCGGGCTTCGCCGGCGTCGTTCTCGTCGTGCAGCCCGGCCTCGACGGCTTCAACGGCTACGCGATCGTGTGCCTGATCGGCGCATTGTTCCAGGCGGTGCGCGACCTGCTCACGCGCCGGATTCGCGACGACGTTCCTGCGGTGCTGATCACGCTGACGACCACCGTCGCGGTCACCGCGGTCGCCGGCGCGCTGTCGCTCTTCGAAGGGTGGCGCGCGTTCGGCGTGCGCGAACTCGCCCCGCTCGCGCTCGCCGCCGCATTCCTGATGGGCGCGTACTGGCTGATCGTCGATGCGATGCGGCACGGCCGGATGTCGCTCGTCGCGCCGTTTCGCTACACCGGCGTGCTGTACGCGATCGTGCTCGGATACCTCGTCTGGGGCGACGTGCCGAACCGGCTCGCGTGGGGCGGCATCGCGCTGCTGGTGGCGGCCGGCCTTTTCGTGTTGTACCGGGAGCGGGTGCGCACGCGCATCGCCCCACGCCGCGCCGGCCTTCGTTTGACAACGAGCCCCCGGCGCTGCTCCAATCCGCCTGCCTCCGAAGGGGAGTAGCTCGCGGGGATCTTCTCGATCCGCGTGCTGCGGCATCGTCAGTACGGATCCGGTCGCGGGCGGCGACCGTCGGGATTCCGGTGCCGCAGGCCGTTGCGCGCAAGGCGCGCCGGCCGGCAAGACCGACGACGGCGCCTGTTCCACGTTCCAGCCCCCGTCCTCGCCAGTCGGGTCGAAGAGGCACTCCCCATGATGAGCATCGGCACCCCGCTGATGTGGTCGTTGTTCGCCGCGTTCGTCGCGATCGCCCTGGTCGTCGATTTCCTCGCAATGAAGGGCCAGGGCGCGCACGCCGTCTCGATGAAGGAGGCGACCGTCTGGTCGCTCGTCTGGGTCGCGGTGTCGTTCGTGTTCGTCGGCTGGCTGTGGTGGTACCTGGGCGGCCTGTCGGACGACGCCGGCGTGCGCGCGCTCGCCAACGACAAGGCGCTCGAGTTCGTCACCGGTTACCTGGTGGAGAAGGCACTCGCCGTCGACAACATCTTCGTGTTCCTGATGGTGTTCACCTACTTCGCGGTGCCGGCCGAGTTCCAGAAGCGCGTGCTGATGATCGGCATCCTCGGAGCGCTCGTGCTGCGCGCGGTGATGATCCTCGTCGGCGCGTGGCTGATCCTGCGCTTCCACTGGGTGCTGTACCTGTTCGGCGCGTTCCTCGTGTTCACCGGTTTCAAGATGTGGTGGGCAGCCGGCAAGGAACCCGACCTCGAGTCGAACCCGGTGCTGCGCTGGATCAACCGGCGCATGAAGGTCGCGCCGGATTACGACGGCGAGCGCTTCTTCACCCGCGTCGACGGCGTGCGGATGGCGACGCCGCTGTTCGTCGTGATCCTCCTGATCGGCATCGTCGACGTCGTCTTCGCGGTCGACTCGATCCCCGCGATCTTCGCGATCACGCTCGACCCGTTCATCGTGCTGACGTCGAACGTGTTCGCGATCCTCGGCCTGCGCGCGATGTACTTCCTGCTCGCCGGGATGCACGAGCGCTTCCACCTGTTGACCTACGGGCTGGCGATCGTGCTGGTGTTCATCGGTACGAAGATGCTGCTGATCGACGTCTACAAGGTTCCGGTCGCGTGGTCGCTCGGGGTGACCGTGGCGGTGCTCGCAGCGACGATGGTGCTGTCGTTGTGGATCCCGCCGACGGGCAAGGGCGGCGGCGCGTACCCGTTTCGCCCGAAGCGGACCGAGCCGGATTCGCCGGGGCGTTGAGCCGGACCGCCAGGCAGGAAAGCGCGATGCGCGCCCGGCTCGGCGTACTCCTGCACGCGGCGCAGCTTCGCGTCGAGCGGCCTCCTTGCCGATGGTTCCTCCAGGATCGCCGACGATTGTGTTGCTCTTTGCGCACGCCGGTCATCGCTACTGACCGTTCGTACACGATGGCGATCGTTCTCGACGCTTCGGTCGTCCTGGCGTGGCTCCTGCCGGACGAGCGCAGCGACGCGGCCGAGCGGCTGCTCGCGAGGGCGGTTCGCGAGCAGCTGCGCGCGCCTTCGCTGTTGCTCGTCGAGGTGGCCAACGCGCTGCTCCAGGCCGAGCGTCGCGAACGGCTCCGTCGTTCGGTGCGACTCGAGTTGTTCGATGCCTTCACGTCGTTGCCCATGGTGGTCGAACCGATCGCTGCCGAGGCGACCGGACGCGCGCTCGAGCTCGCGACCCTCGAGTCGCTTACGGTCTACGATGCGTGCTGTCTGGAACTGGCGCTTGCGCGCGATTGCGCGCTCGCCACTTTCGACGAGGCGCTCGGACAAGCCGCACGCGCCCGCGGAGTACCGGTTCTGGACGCCTGAGCGGCCGCGGGTCGCGGCCGAATGTTCCGGCCAGCGCAGGCGCGCCGATTGCTGACGGTTTCCGCTCTGCGCCACGGAAGCGAACGGCGAAACGCCGAGCGCTCGAAGCACGGGAGGACGAAGTGGCCGAACTCATGGTGGTCGGAATCGACGACCGATACGACGCGGATCGGATCCTGGCCGAAATGAACCGCATCGACGCCGGACGCTCGCAGGAAGCCGCGGGTGAAGAAGGACTGGCAGGGTTGATCATGCCTGCGTCGATGCAGTCGGCGGTCGGCGGAAGCCTGCGGGCGAGCGGCGAAGACCTTACGGAGTCGTTGTCCGACTGCGGCATCGAGCAAGGCTTCGTCCTCTCGCTTGCCGAAATGCTCGAGACCGACACTCCGGCTCTGTTCCTCGTCGTGCGCCAGTCGCAAACCGGGATAGTGCTGGCAGAACTTTCCGGTGTTGCAGGACGCGTTCTGCGCTCCCCGGTGGCGGTCGATCAGATCCCTCGCCTGCAGAGCGCGCTGTCGCGTATCACGGCGCCGGAAACTTCTCGGGGCGGGGATCGGGGATGAAACCGTCGCGATCGGGCATCTTCACCTGGGCGAGATTGTTCGCATCGCCGACCGGAGAGTTCCCCTCGCCGCGCGATTGAACGATGATTGCCACGTGCACGGGTGCACGTGTACGTGTTCGCGACGCCCGAATATCGCCATGCCCGATCCGCAATCCCCGTCCATGCCGGCAGCCGCCTTCTCGTCGCTCGACGCCCGCGGCTTTCGTGCGAGCGCGCTCACGCGCGGCCCGTGGGACCACGGGCACCAGCACGCGGGTCCGCCCATCGCGATCGTCTGTCGCGCGGTCGAACAGGCGGCGCGCGAGCACGGCTTCGAACACGTCGCGCGCCTGACTGCGAACCTGCTGCGCCCGGTGCCGATCGGCGACCTCATCGTCGAAATCATGACCGACTACGTCGGCCGCAACGCCGGGCACTTCTCGGCGCACCTGATGGCGGGCGACAAGGACGTCGCGCGCTTCACCGCGCTGGCGCAGCGCCCGGCGCCGGTCGCGCTTCCCGAGACGCTCGCCGGGCATCCGCTGCCCGCGGCGCCGCTTGCGCCGGAGGAATCGCCGCCGGCGAACTTCCCGTTCGCCGGCCGGGCGGTCGGATACGCCGACCTCGTCGAGACGCGCATTGCGCGGGGCACGTTCTGGAACGGTCCGTGCGCGGTCTGGTTCCGCCTTCGCCATCCGTTGCTCGAAGGCGAGGAGCCGAGTCCGTACCAGCGGGTCGCGGTAGCCGCGGACTCCGGCAACGGCATCAGCGCCGTGCTCGACTACGAACGCTACAGCTTCGTGAACTCGGACCTGACGATCAACCTGCTGCGTCGACCGGTCGGGGAGTGGATCTGTCTCGACGCACGAACCGCGTTCGGTCCCGACGGTGGCGGACTCGCCGAATCGGCGCTCTACGATTCGAGCGGCCTGATCGGGCGCGCCACGCAGAGCCTGGCCGTGCGGGCGCGGTGACTCCCGTGCGGGCGCGGTGCTTCAACTCGGGATCGTCAACCCCCGCGCAACCGCAGGCCGCTGCACGAAGGTCTCGAGCACGCGCGCCACTTCGGTGAAGTCGTCGAATCCGGTGAGCTCGCCGGCTTCGTAGAAACCGATCAGGTTGCGTATCCACGGGAAGATCGCGATGTCGGCGATCGAGTATTCGTCGCCCATGACCCATTTCCGGCCTGCCAGGTGCTTGTCCAGCACGCCGAGCATGCGCCTGGATTCGGCCACGTACCGGTTGCGCGGGCGCTTGTCGACGAAGTCCCTTCCGGCGAACTTGTGGAAGAAACCCACCTGCCCGAAAGTCGGGCCGAGGCCGCCCACCTGGAACATCAGCCACTGGATCGTTTCGTAGCGCGCGGCCGGATCGGCGGGCACGAACGCCTCGCGCCCGAGGCGCGCGCACTTGTCCGACAGGTAGATCAGGATCGCTCCCGATTCGAACAACGGCATCGGAGTGCCTCCGGGGCCGTCGGGATCGATGATCGCGGGGATCTTGTTGTTCGGGTTCAGCGAGAGGAACTCCGGCGAGTGCTGGTCGTTCGTCTCGAAGTTCACGAGATGCGCTTCGTACGGCAGTCCGGTTTCCTCGAGCATGATCGAGGCCTTGACTCCGTTCGGAGTCGTGCGCGAATACAACTGGATCCGGTCGGGATGGCGCGCCGGCCATTTCTTCGTGATCGGGAACGTGGAGAGATCGGTCATGTCCTGGCCCTGGAGAAGAATTCCTCAGGGTATCCCTTCACGCTCCGAGTTGCAGAAGTGCAACTTCTTCACGAGGTCGTCACGCGTCGTGGGCGACACTGAGCCATCCGATCGCTCACACAGGACCGTACCGATGCAGAGGTTCCCGGCGCGACCTTCGTTCGATGTGTACCGAAAGCTGTTTCCGGTTCGAATCGATGCAGTCATGCCGGCGCGCATCGGTTACGCGATCGCTCGCGAGATGCCGCAGCCCGTCGTGCTCCCGGCCTCGCATTCCGGTAGCGACGCATCGGATCTCACGCGCACGATCGCCGCGGCAGGGCTGAGCACCGCCTGGCTGCACGAAGACTGAGGCATCGGCGAACGCCCGCGTCGCCTGCGTCGGGCATCCTGATTGCGACGCCTTGCCTGCCGGCTCACGTCGCATCGGGCGGCACCTTCCCATCGTGAGCGAAGGAACCGAATCGTGAATCAGATCATCTGGCTCGTAGGCGCGGTCGTCATCGTCCTGTTCATACTCGGCTGGCTGGGACTGCGCTGAGTACCGTTCGGCGGCTTCGGTACGCGAACGCGGTGCAATCAGATCGCCCCGGGCAACCCGTCGGGCCAGCGCCCCAGGCCGCCGTACAGGGCCGCCGGATCGTGGCGGCCGACTGTCGGCGTCAGCCTGCGGATGTCAGCGCTTGCGCGCCTTGCCCGCGGTTTTCGTCGCCGGGGCGGCAGCCGCCCCCATCGCGGCGAAATCCTCGGCCGCCGACTGCATCTGGGCGTATGCGTCTTTCGCAGCCTCCATCGACTGCGTGATGAAGTCGAGCGCCGCGCCGCTTCCGGAAGGCGCCTTCTGCGCGAGCGCAGCGATGGCCGCAGCGAACTGCTCGTTGCTCTGCGCGACCTGCTTCTCGACGATCGCGCCGATGTCGGTTCCGGTTTCGCGTGAAATCGCGTAGACCGCGTTCGCGTAGGCGGCGAACTTCTCCGGCGAGAGCTTGGCGAAACTCGTCACGAGTTCGGCGAGCGTCTGCGAATCGCGTGCCGACAGCAGCGCGTTGATCTGCTCGCTCGATTGTTCGAGCGAAGCCCGTGCCGTCTCGATGTTCAGCTGCGCAAGCTTGCGAAACCCCTCGATGGTCTTTGCCGCAGCCGCGCTCGTCGTCTCGAGGGCGTCGGTTTGCAGCTTCTGCAGGTCCGCGGCGCTGGGAATCGGTTTGGGCATGGTTCGCTCCTGTTCGGGACGGGGTTCGGGGTCTACGATTTCCGGCCGGCAGCGGCTTCGTCGAGCACGTAGCGCAGGCACTCGCCGAGGCCGGCAACCGAGAACGTCTCGCCGGTGCGTGGCGCCAGCGTGAGCCAGATCACGCCCTGGTCCTGGCGCGCTTCGCACGAGCCGATCTTGGCGCATTCCCCGGACGGGCACGACCACCAGCTCTGCCCCTTGCATGCACTTACGGCGTCGAGTACCTGCTGCTCGTTGCCGTCGACTCCGGTGATGCGAACCTGCAATCGTTCGCCGGACTGTTCGATCTGGAAGCTCATCGTCGTCTCCTCGTTGCGCGCCGCATTTCAGCGGGTCGTCAGTCGTCGCAGCTGCATCGTCCACGCGCCGAGCCCGGCGAGCAGCACCGCAACCGCGATGATGCCCCCGACCCACGGTATGCGCCATAGCAGCGCGAGCGCGATGACCGCCACTGCCGCGGCGACGATGCGCCATCGCGTCCGGGCCGCCTTCGCCGCGGCGATCCAGGCGAGAAGCCGGTCGCCGATGCCGATCGCCGTGCCGACCCACGCCAGCGGCAGCAGCAGCAGGTACAGCAGCAACAGCAGAACGCCGAGCGGTATGCCGATCACCGTCGCGAACAGGATCAGCACCGCCACCGGCGTGCAGACGAGGACGACGAAACCGAGCAGCGCGCTGGCGCCCGGACGCGCGCGCAGCGTCTCGGAGACCGCCGCGCTGAGCCGCGGCAGCGCGGCCACGACGATCGCGGCGAGCAGCATCAACCCGATCGCCCAGAAGATCGCGAACCCCACGCGAAAGCCGCGTCCGATTTCCTCGCGCGACGGCGCCGCGACGTCCACGCCGAGGCGTTCGACGCTTCCGAGCACTTGTGCGGAGGCGTCGCGCGCGAGCGGTTCGGCGCTGCGGTAGCGCAGGTTTCCGCCGATGCGCGCGTTCGGTCCGAGTTCGACGCTGCGTGCGGCGACCTCGACGTCGCCCGCAACCGCCGCGTCGATCGTCACGTCGCCTCCGGCGGCGCTCAGGTCGCCGTCGATCGTGCCGCGCACTGCGACGCTTCCGGCGGCGATGCTCAGGTTGGCGCCGATCCGCGACGTGTCGACGATCTCGACGCTGCCGGCGGTGAGCCGCGCGTTGCGTGCGACGGCGCCGCGCAACGACAGGTGTCCGGCCGCCGCGTACAGCGACTGGCCGACGTCGGCATCGAGCCGGATCTTGCCTGCGGCGAGGAAGGCATCGCCGGCGACGTCGGCGTCGACGTCGATGCTGCCTCCCGCGGCGAACAGGTCGCCGGCGACCGGCGCCGACTCGGTGACCGCGCCGCCCGCGACGAAGCGGTCGGAAGTCGCGGCGAAGGCCTGCGCCGGCAACGCCGGGACCGACACCGACAGAACGGCGATCAACGCGAAGACAGCTTTCACGCAACGCTCTCCGAGGGTCTTCGCCGGAAGCACGCATGGGGCCCGTACTGCCGGCAACCACCGGCCGGTACGATTCTGACACTTCCCGGACTTCGGTACGCTGTCGCACTTCGACGCAGGAACCATGAACTGGATCTTCCTCGGCATCGTCCTGGTCGCGTTCGTCGCAGC
>CAYZYC010000089.1:0-10355 GCA_964481165.1 uncultured Limnobacter sp.
TCGCCGCTGCCGGGATCGCCGCTGCCGGGGTCGCCGCTGCCGGGGTCGCCGCTGCCGGGGTCGCCGCTGCCGGGATCGCCGCTGCCGGGGTCGCCATTGCCGGGGCCACCGCTGCCGGGATCGCCATTGCCCGGGTTGCCGTTGTCTGGCGAGCCGCCGGGTCCGCCGGAGCCCGGTACGACGACGAGCGCGCCGCCGTCGTCGCGCTTCTCGTTGGGCGAAACCGAAGCGCCCGGCGCGAGGGGATCCTCCCCCTCGTCGAGCGGATCCCGGTCATCGGCAGAACCGGACGTGCGCGCGGGTGCGGTCGGCGACGGCGAGTAACCGGCGAGCACGACGTCGGCCGGTGCGGTGCCGGACGTCGAAGCATCGGCGGGATCGCTCGTCCCGCCCGATGAAGACGACTGCGGCGATCGAGGCGACTGCGCCGGTTGCTGCGGTTGCGACGAGCGCGCGACGCGCGTCGGCTCGCGTTCGGTCTCGGGCACGTAACTGATCGGCGGCAGGACGGGCCCCTGCTCGGTGCTGCGTGGCGCCGAATCCGCGTCGTCGGCGGCGGCCGATTGCCCGGCTCCGACCTCGATGGCTCCCGCGCGCGTCGCGACCACGATGCGTCCCTGCGTCACCGCGACGCGCAGCCCTGCGCGCGTCCCCGGCGCGCACCGCGGATCGCACACCGTCTGCTCGGCGACGTATTCGGTGCCGCGAACCCCGATCGTCGCAGTCGGAGTCACCATCCGGTAGTCGTCGTGATTGCGCTTGCCGATCGCGCCGGTGATCGTGCGCAGCGCTCCGCGCAACAGCGAGAAGAACCCGCGCTGGCCGCCCGAGTCGAAGCGGTATTCGTCGATCCGGAACGTCGTGCCGGGCTGCAGCGCGATGATCGATCCGTCGGTGAACCGGATCTGTACGCGCCCGTCGGGCCCCGTGCGGATCAGGTCGCCTCGTTCGAATTCGGTGCCGGCGATGACCGTCGACGGGGTGCTGCCCGGAGGACGTTCGAGTTCGACGACTCCCGACACGACCAGTGCGCGACCGTCGGCGGCCCACGCCGCCTGCGCCGCGAACAGCAGCACCAGCAGCGTGGCGAGGAACAACGTCGCGCGCAGGCCGATTCGCGAAGCGTCGAATGCGATGGCACGCGCCGCGGGCGCTGCCGGTTTGCCGGGCGAGATCATTTCAGTGGAAGCGATAGCGCAGGAGCAGGCTCGCCTGCGTGCGCCGGAAGTCGTTCGGTGCGACGTTCGAACGGTTGCGGGTCAGGATCAGCGTGGGCGCGACCGACCAGGCGCCGGACAACGCGCGCTCGGCACCCAGCCGCAGTTCGCTCTGTCGATCGTCGCGTACCACGCCGAAGAACGGCTCGGGCGCATCGAAATCGCGCGCCTCGAAGGAAGCGGCCGCGAAACCGCGCCAGCCGTATCCGACGCCTCCGCTGAACGCGACGCGCAGGCCGCGGAAACCGTAGCTCAGCGTGTCGATCGCGCGCCGCGAGTTCTCGGCGCCGCCGTACACGCTCGCGACGACGACGGGCCGCGCTTCGCCGTCGAGCACGTGCGCGAGCGTCAGGCCGATCGCGTTGCGCCGCGCATCGCGCGCGCGTTCGTCCGGAAAGTCGAAGACGAAGTGCTGCACGTATGCGCCGATCCGCGTCTTCTGCGTGACGTCGCATTGCCACTGGCCGAGCGCGCCCACGGCGTTGCGGAATCCCGCACCGTCCAGTTGCAGACGCTGGGCCTGGGCAAGCATGTTGAAGCGATGGCAGTGGTTGCGGTACGCGAATCCCGATGCGAGGTCGTACTGGTCCTGATCGAGTGTATGCGCACCCGGGTAGCGCCGCAGTGACGTATGTCCGCCGACGGTCCACTGCCACGCGCCGCCGATCGGTACGTTCCAGTCGACGCCGGCGTTTGCCGCGAGAACCGCGCTGCTGCGCGGGCGGCTGAGCCCCAGCGGAATGACCGCCGACCCGTCGGCCAGCACCCAGAGCCCCGACGAACTGCCGAAGTTCACGTTCGAGTCGTAGCCGGTCTCGAGTTCGACGAAGCCGGTCAGGCGGGAACGCCCGGCGTCTTCGATGCGCCGGATCGCGTCGAGGTATCGGCCGATCACCCGGCGGGCTTCCTCGGGAATGCGTTGCGCCGCGACCGTCTCGAACTCGCGCTGCGCGTTCTCGCGTTCGCGGATCGCGAAATACGCCCGGGCGATCTCCGCGCGCGCCTGCAGGAACCCGGGCCGCACGATCAGTGCGCGCTCGAGTGCGAGCACCGCGTATCCGGGCCGCCCCGAATCGAGCGCTGCGAGTCCCAGCAGGTAATCGAACTCGGGGTCGCCCGCGTAGTCGTCGATCCGCGCGTCGAGCGCCTGCCACGCGGCCTCCGCCCGGCCCGAGTCGATCAGCCGGCGCGCGTCGTCGAGCAGCTCGGGGAGCGCAACGCGATGCGCCGACCCGGCTGCCGGTGCGCCGCCGCCCGCGGGCGCCGCGTCGGCGGCCGGTGCGACGCCCTCGGCGGGTGCCTCGCGCGCCGGCTGCGCGCCGGCCGACGACGCGAACACCGCGAACACGCCGATCCGCAGGACCGTTCGGAGAAGGGCGACCCGGCCGGGCCCGGGCCCGAGGCGCGTCATGCGCTCGATTCGAGCACTTCGCCGCGCAACGAATGCGATCGCGCGGCGGTGATCCGTACATCGACGAACTGCCCGATCAGCGCGGACGGAGCCTCGAAGTTCACGACCCGGTTGTTGCTCGTGCGCCCGCAGAGCTCTTTTTCGTCGCGCCGCGCGACCCCTTCGACGAGGACGCGTTGGACGCCGCCGACCATCGATTCGCTGATCCGCGAGGCGTGCGCGTCGACCGCGGCCTGCAGTAGCTGCAGTCGTTCGAGCTTGGCCTGCTGCGTCGTGTCGTCGGGCAGTTCGGCCGCAGGCGTGCCGGGACGAGGGCTGTAGACGAAGGTGAAGGAACCGTCGAAACCGATCTCGTCGACCAGCTGCAGCGTGCGCTGGAAATCCGCTTCGGTTTCACCGGGAAAGCCGACGATGAAATCCGAAGTGATTCCGATCTGCGGGCGCACGGCACGCAGCCGGCGCACGATCGACTTGTACTCGAGCACCGTGTAGCCGCGCTTCATCGCTGCGAGCACCCGATCGGAACCCGACTGCACCGGCAGATGGACGTGGTCGACGAGCTTCGGCAACTTCGCGTAGGCGTCGACCAGCCGCTGCGAGAACTCCTTCGGGTGCGAGGTCGTGTATCGAACCCGCTCGATGCCCGGAATCTCGCATACGCAATCGAGCAGCCACGCGAGGTCGGCCGGTGCCGTGCTCGAAGCGTCGCCCGGTTCGCCGATCAGCGCAGCGCGATACGCGTTGACGTTCTGTCCGAGCAGCGTGACTTCACGCACGCCCTGCGCAGCGAGCCCGGCGATTTCGGCCAGCACGTCGTCGACCGGACGCGAGATCTCGTCGCCGCGCGTATACGGCACCACGCAGAAGCTGCAGTACTTGCTGCAGCCTTCCATGATCGAGACGAACGCGCTCGCGCCTTCGGTGCGCGCCGGCGGCATCCGGTCGAACTTCTCGATCTCGGGAAAGCTGATGTCGACCTGCGGATGACCGCTCTCGCGCCGCTTTGCGATCAGCTCGG
Organism: uncultured Limnobacter sp.; assembly: GCA_964481165.1. Classification (GTDB taxonomy): domain Bacteria; phylum Pseudomonadota; class Gammaproteobacteria; order Burkholderiales; family Burkholderiaceae_E; genus Zeimonas. Next base: position 3,647 of record CAYZYC010000089.1, read on the forward strand.
GCAGGCGGTGCAGCGTCTGGGGACCGAAGACGAGGTCGACGTACGGCGCACGCGCGACGATCGCTTCGCCTTCCTGGCTCGCGACACAGCCGCCGACGCCGATGATCAGGCCGGGTCGCTCGCGCTTCAACGCGCGTGCACGCCCGAGGTCCGAGAACACCTTCTCCTGCGCCTTCTCGCGAACCGAGCAGGTGTTGAACAGCACGATGTCCGCGTCGTCCATGCGGTCGATGCGATCCGCTCCCTCGGAGGCGGCGAGAACGTCGGCCATCCGGTCGGAGTCGTACTCGTTCATCTGGCACCCGAAGGTGCGGATGTACAGCTTGGCGCTCACCGTTGGCGCTTACCTGTTCTCCGGCGGCTTCGCCGGGCGCTTCTTCGCCGCGGCGAGTTCGTCGGCGGTGAGGATCCACGCGCGCGTGACCTGTCCTGCGGAATCGGTCTCGACGAGCACGTCGAAGGTCCCCGACAGCGTCGCCGGCATCACGATCCGGTTCTCTGCGTCGTGGATGCGCGCGCCGGCGGTCAGTCGCACCGGTTTGCCGTCGAGCGCCGCTTCCGGAAATACCCGCATCTCGAGGCGGCCGAGCACCGCGCTCGCGGGAAACGGCCGGGCGAGTTGCGCGACGGCGATGCGCGGCGCGGCCGCTGCCAGAGGCAGTCCGGCCGCGGCGAGCAGCACGCGACGGCGTCCGGCGGACCACGCGACTGCGCGCTGCCCGGCAGCGGATGCCGGAGGACGGGAGAGTACGGTCGAACGGATCATCGCGGGAAGGCCGCCCGGGTCGCGGCACGAAGACTTGCGCATCGGGGACGGCGCATCGACAACGCGGAAAACGGACTCGGAGTGTACCGTAAAGGCCATGTGCGCGACCGTGACGACATCCGCGCTTTCGCAGGCGCATCCGCAGTCGCCGCTGCGCGATGCGATCACTGCCGCGTACCGGGCGTCGGAGAGCGAATGCGTCGCGGGCCTGCTCGATGCGGCCCGGTTGCCGCCCGCGCAGGCGCACGAAGCGCAGGCGCTCGCCCGACGCCTTTCGCAGCGGCTGCGCGAGCGCAGGGGCGGCATCGGCCGCACCGGACTCGTGCAGGGATTGATGCAGGAGTTCTCGCTTTCCTCGCAGGAAGGCGTCGCGCTGATGTGCCTGGCCGAGGCGCTGCTGCGCATTCCCGACGACGCGACCCGCGACGCGCTGATCCGCGACAAGCTGGCCGGCGGCAACTGGCAGGCGCATCTCGGAGCGAGCCCGTCGCTGTTCGTCCACGCGGCGACGTGGGGGCTGATCATCACCGGCAAGCTGGTGGCGACGCACCCGGAATCGGGGCTCGCGAATTCGCTCGCCCGGGCGATCGCGCGCAGCGGCGAACCGGTCATCCGCAAGGGCGTCGACATGGCGATGCGCCTGCTCGGGGAGCAGTTCGTCGCCGGCGAATCGATCGAACAGGCGCTGGCCAACGCGCGCCGCCGCGAGGCGCAGGGCTTTCGTCATTCGTACGACATGCTCGGAGAGGCGGCGCTCACCGAAGACGACGCGCTGCGGTATTTCGCGTCGTACGAGCAGGCGATCCACGCGATCGGCGCGTCGGCCGCCGGCCTGGGCGTGCATCGCGGCCCCGGCATCTCGATCAAGCTCTCGGCGCTGCATCCGCGGTATTGCCGCGCGCAATACGAGCGCGTGCTCGCGGAGCTTTATCCCCGGCTGCGCGATCTCGCCCGGCTCGCGCGGCGCCACGACATCGGCGTGAACGTCGATGCCGAGGAGGCCGAGCGGCTCGACCTTTCGCTCGACCTGCTCGAACGGCTGTGTTTCGAGCCCGAACTCGAGGGCTGGGACGGCGTCGGATTCGTCGTGCAGGCGTACCAGAAGCGTTGCACCCCGGTGATCGATTTTCTCGTCGACCTCGCCGTGCGCAGCCGGCGCCGGCTGATGGTCCGGCTCGTCAAGGGCGCGTACTGGGACAGCGAGATCAAGCGCGCGCAGGTCGACGGCCACGAAGACTACCCGGTGTACACGCGCAAGGTGCACACCGACGTGTCGTTCCTCGCGTGCGCACGCCGGATGCTCGCGGCGCCGCGGGCGATCTATCCGCAGTTCGCCACGCACAATGCACGCAGCGTCGCTGCGATCTTGCAGATGGCCGGCCCCGAATGCCCCGAGAATCGCTACGAGTTCCAGTGCCTGCACGGGATGGGAGAGCCGCTGTTCGAGCAGGTGATCCGCGGCGTCGAGCACGGCGGTCCGGGACGACCGTGCCGGATCTACGCGCCGGTCGGAACGCACGCGACGCTGCTCGCGTATCTCGTGCGGCGCCTGCTGGAGAACGGCGCGAACACCTCGTTCGTCAACCGGATCGCCGACGAGTCGGTGGCGCTCGACGACCTGGTCGCCGATCCGGTCGAGGCCGTCGAGCGCAATGCGCGGATCGAAGGCGCCGTCGGGCTGCCGCATCCGGCGATCGTGCTGCCCCGCGACCTCCATGCGCCCGAGCGCACGAACTCGGCGGGGATCGACCTGACGGACGAGCGGCAACTGGCCGCGCTCGCTGCGCAGCTCGCACGCAGCGCGGAACGCGAACTGGTCGCCGCCCCCATCGTCGACGGCGACGAGCGCGCCGACGGCGAGGCGAGGGTGCTGCGCAATCCGGCCGATCGTCGCGAAGCGATCGGGCGCGTGATCGAGGCATCCGCGTCCGACGTCGCCGATGCGCTCGGGGCCGCCGTGCGCGGCGCCAAGCGGTGGGCGGAGACGCCGGTGGCCGTGCGCACCGCCGCGCTCGACCTTGCCGCGGACCGCCTGCAGGCGCGGCTCGCCGATTTCACCGACCTGCTCGTGCGTGAGGCCGGCAAGACGTACGCGAGCGCCATCGGCGAAGTGCGCGAGGCAGTCGACTTCCTGCGCTACTACGCCGCGCGGATGCGAACCGGAGCGGCCGAAGCGGGCGGCGAGCCGATCGGCCCGGTCGCGTGCATCAGCCCGTGGAACTTCCCGCTGTCGATCCTGGTGGGACAGGCGGCCGCCGCGCTCGCGGCCGGCAACGTCGTGCTCGCGAAGCCCGCCGAGCAGACGCCGCTCGTCGCGGCGCAACTCGTGCGCCTGTTGCAGGAATCGGGAGTGGATGCCGGCGCGCTGCAGCTGCTCCCCGGTCGGGGCGAGACGGTCGGCGCTGCGCTCGTCGCCGATCCGCGCATCCGCGGTGTCGTCTTCACCGGCTCGACGCAGGTCGCGCGTTCGATTGCGCGCTCGCTCGCCGGGCGGCTCGATGCGCACGGCCAGCCGATTCCGCTCATCGCCGAGACGGGGGGCGTCAACGCGATGATCGTCGACTCGTCGGCGCTCGCCGAGCAGGCGGTCGTCGACATCCTTGCGTCTGCCTTCGACAGCGCCGGACAGCGCTGTTCGGCATTGCGCGTGCTGTGCGTGCAGGAAGAGGCGGCCGACCGGCTGCTGGCGATGCTGCGCGGCGCGATGCGCGAGCTGCGGGTGGGGCGGCCCGATCGTCTCGATACCGACGTCGGGCCGGTGATCGATGCCGATGCGCGGGACGCATTGTTCGGCTATCTCGACGAGGTGCGCGCGCAGGTCCGGATCGGCGGCGCGGTGTCCGAAGGGCACGAGCACGGGCACTTCGTCGCGCCGGCGCTCGTCGAGTTGCCTGCGCTCGAGGCCCTGCGCAACGAGGTTTTCGGCCCGGTGCTGCACGTCGTGCGATACCGGCGCGACGAACTGCCGGCGCTCGTCGACACGATCGACCGCGTCGGCTACGGGCTCACGCTCGGCGTGCAGACGCGCATCGACGAGGTCGTCGAGCTGATCGCCGCGCGTGCGCGCGTCGGCAACCAGTACGTGAACCGCAACATGATCGGCGCGGTCGTCGGCGTGCAGCCCTTCGGCGGAGAAGGGCTGTCGGGCACCGGGCCGAAGGCGGGTGGGCCGCTGTACCTGCGGCGGCTGCTGCGTCTTCCGCTCGATGCAGCGATGTCGCTGCCGCCGGCCCAAGGCGGGCCCGGCCTGCCTGGAGGCGCGCATCTGGAACACCGCGCAGCGGCGCTTGCCGTGCTCGAGGTGCTCGACGGCTGGCTGCGCGCGTCGAACGATGGGCATCTGCGCGCGCTCGGCGACACCTGCGCTGCGCTCGCGCGCGATACGCCGCTCGCGTTGCCGCGTGTCCTGGACGGACCGACGGGCGAGCGCAACACCTGGTGGCTGGCGTCGCGGCGTGCGGTGCTCGGCGTCGCGAACGACGATGCCGACCGGCTCTTCCAGTTCGCGCACGCCCTCGCTGCCGGAACGACGATGCACTGGCTGCACGACGACGCCGGTGCGCGAGCGCTGCACGCCGCGTTGCCGCCGTCTTTGCGCGCACAGGTGCAATGGGTCGACGACGTGCAGGCGAGCCGCTTCGATGCGGCGATCGTGCACGGCACCGGCGACGAGATTCGTCGCTGGAGCGTGCGCCTTGCGCAACGCGATGGCCCGATCGTCCAGCTGCTCGCCTGTGCGACCGGCGATCGACGCCATGGCGCGATCGCGCTGGAGCGGCTGTTCGTCGAGCGCACGCTGTCGGTCAACACCGCCGCCGCGGGGGGCAACACGAGCCTGACGACGATCGGCTGATCGGGCGCCGGACTGTGCGGGACGAGGCGAACGCGCCGACCCCGGCCAGTGCGACCACGCCGGCGCCCTTCAGGCAGTCGCCACGGCTTCCTGCGGGTGCTCGATCGCGCGACGCTTCGCGGGCTGCGGCTGGTGTGCCGCCTGCGGCGTGGCCGCCTGCGCCGCGCGCATGCGGTGCCAGTACCGGCGAAGGATCATCTGCTCGACCCGCACGCGTTCGTTCGTGCGGCACACGTAGCGAAGGGCGAGCTTCGCGTGGGTGGGATCGTCGAGCGAGAGCAGCACGCGAGGGGCGGCCGACGGCAGATCGACCAGGCTGCGCGCCTCGATGCGCGCCAGATGCGCCGCGGCCTCCTGGAGCCAGGGGTCGCAGACGTCACCGGCGGCCGCGAGCAGGCATTGCTCCAGCTGCTCGAGGTCGCTTTCCGCGTCCGCCGCAACGCGCACGATCTGCACGATGAAGGCGCCGGTGGCGGTTTCGTTGCGCACCGGATGCGTGAGCAGCACCGCGTTGGGGATGGTGACGGTCTTGCCGGTGAGCTGGTTCGAATCGAAGGTTTCGGCCAGCGTCGTGGACAGCAGCGACGTGCCGACGACCCTGCCGCGCACGCCCGCCACCTCGATGAAGTCGTCGAGACGGTACGGACGGGTCGCAACCAGCGTGGCGGTGCCGAGCAGGTTGGTCAGGAAATCCTTGCTGACGATGAGGGCCGCGCCGGCGACCGCGGTCAGCGCCAGCGCGAAGCCGGCGAGCTTGCTCCCCCATACCCCGAGCACCGCGAAGAAGGTCAGCGCGAGCACCAGGTTGCGCAACCAGACGCGTTGCTCACGGCGGCTTCGCAGATCACCGTTCGTCGGGTGGGCAAGCACCCGCGAGACGATGCGCGTGGCGAACCAGCCGGCCGCGAGCACGGCTGCAGTAAGCCCGATGCGGGGGGTTTCGGAGAAGGACAGCAGCGGTTCGAGAAGGCCGGCGGCCATGGGAATGCACTCGACGAAGGGCTGTCCCGTGCAGCGATTCTATCTGCATTGCAGGCGCTGGCTCGGCGCTCGCTTCCGGACGGAGAGGGCCGGCCGACTGCCGGTGTCTGCCGCTCGCTTCCGGGGCGCTTGCTAGACTCGGGCAGATGATGCTTCGCAGCTTCCTGATCGATCGCTGGGATCAGGTCTGGTTCGCGTCGTGGCAGCATTTTTCCCTCGTCGCGCAGTCGCTGGCTCTCGCGACCGGACTGTCGTTGATCCTCGCCTTCGTCGTGTATCGCAGCCCGAAACTCGCTTCGCTGGCGAGCGGCGTGTCTGCGGTCGGACTGACGATTCCCTCCTTCGCGTTGATCGGTCTACTGGTCGCGCCGCTGGGTTTCGGCGTCCTGCCGTCCGTGGTCGTCGTCACGTTCTACGCGGTGCTTCCGATCCTGCGCAACGCGGTCGTCGGGCTCAACGGGGTCGATCGGGCGGTCGTCGAGTCGGCGCGAGGCATCGGCATGAGCCGCATGCGCACGATGCTGACGATCGAATTCCCGCTGGCGTGGCCGGTCATCCTGGCCGGCGTGCGCACCTCGGCGCAGATGGCGATGGGCATTGCCGCGGTGGCGGCCTACGCGCTCGGCCCCGGGCTGGGCGTGTTCATCTTCTCCGGACTGTCGCGCCTGGGCGGCGCGAACGCATTCGAGGCTGTGGTTGTCGGCGTGGTCGGCGTGATCGTCGTCGCGCTCGTGCTCGATCTCCTTCTCGCCGGCCTGGGCCGGCTGACCATCCCGCGGGGGATCCGTGCCGGCGCCCGCTAGCAGCGCCATCGTGCGACCCGCTTCCGGCAGGATCCTGCTCGACCGGGTCAGCAAGCGCTATCCGGGCCAGTCGAAACCGGCCGTCGACCAGCTCACGCTGGAAGTTCCTGCCGGCAACATCGTGATGCTCGTCGGCCCTTCCGGATGCGGCAAGACGACGACGTTGAAGATGATCAATCGCCTGATCGAGCCGAGCTCGGGCCGCATCCTGCTCGGTGACGAAGACGTCACCGACCTGGACGGCGACGCGCTGCGGCGACGCATGGGCTACGTGATCCAGTCGGGCGGACTGTTTCCGCACATGAC
>CAYZYC010000090.1:0-9099 GCA_964481165.1 uncultured Limnobacter sp.
TCGACCGCCTTCATCAGGCCGATGTTGCCTTCCTGGATCAGGTCGAGGAACTGCAATCCGCGGTTCGTGTACTTCTTGGCGATCGAGATCACCAGACGCAGGTTCGCCTCGGTCATCTCGCGCTTGGCCTTGCGGGCGCGCGCCTCGCCGGTCGCCATGCGCTTGTTGATCTCCTTCAGGTCGGCCAGCGGCAGCACGACACGCGCCTGCAGGTCGATGAGCTTCTGCTGCAGGTCCTGGACCGCGGGGATATTGCGCACCAGGATCTCCGCGTACGGCGGGTTGGCCGCGGCTTCCTTCTCGGACCACTTCAGGTTCGTCTCGTTGCCCGGGAAGGTCTGCAGGAACCGCTCGCGCGGCATCCCGACGCGGCCGACGGCGATCGCGCCGATCGCACGCTCGAGCGTGCGCACCTCGTCGACCTGCGCGCGCAGCGTGTCGGCGAGCTTCTCGACCATCTTGGCCGTGAAGCGGATGCTCATCAGCTCGTCCTGGATCTCGCCCTGCGCCTTCAGGTACGCCTTGCTCTTGTAGCCTTCCTTCTCGAAGGCGACACGCATCTTGTCGAACCACTTGGCGATGTGCGCGAACTTCTCCAGCGACGCGCGCTTGAGTTCCTCCAGGCGCGCGGTGTTGGCCTTGGCGGCGTCTTCCGCGTCGTCGTCGTCCTCGTCGGCGTCCGCGCTCGGCGGCGCGGCAGGCGTCGGCATGAAGTCGGCCTCGCCGTCCGGATCGATCAGGCCGTCGACGACTTCGTCGATGCGCATCGTCGACGCGCCGATGCGATCGGCGTGCGCGAGGATCTCGGCGATCGTCGTCGGGCACGCCGAGATCGCCTGCACCATGTGCTTCAGGCCGTCCTCGATGCGCTTGGCGATCTCGATCTCGCCTTCGCGCGTGAGCAGCTCGACCGAGCCCATCTCGCGCATGTACATGCGCACCGGATCGGTCGTGCGGCCGAACTCGGAGTCGACGGTCGACAGCGCGGCCTCGGCTTCCTCCTCGGCGTCGTCGTCGGACGAAGCCACCGGGGTGGAGTCGTTCATCAGCAGCTGTTCGGCATCGGGCGCCTGGTCGTAGACCGAGATCCCCATGTCGCCGAAGGTCGTGATGATCGATTCGATCGCCTCGGCGTCGACCAGATCTTCCGGCAGGTGGTCGTTGATCTCGGCGTACGTGAGGAAGCCGCGCTCCTTGCCCTGCTTGATCAGCTGCTTGAGCTTGTTGCGCGTGACCTCGCGCTGCTCCTCGGTGATGCCCTGGCGGCCGCCGAGTTCCTTGAGCAGCTGCTTCTCGCGCGCACGGTTGCCGCGCCGCGCCTTGACGGGCGCGACGACGGGCGCCTCGGGCTCGTCGGGAATCGCCTCGGCATCGGCATCGGTTTCCTCGAAACCGTCGACCTGGTCGTCGATCAGGTCATCGACTTCGGGAGTTGCCTTGCCCGGATCGGTCTTCGCACCCTTGCCCTTGCCTTTGCCGGGGGTGCCGGCCTTCGCCGATCGGGCCGCCTTGCCGGGCGCAGCCGCCCTGGCGACCGGATCGGCCTTGGCCGCTTTCGCGGCGCCGCCTGCGGCACGCGCGCCCGGCGCGGCAGCCGATTTCGCTGCGGCTCGCGCGCCCGAAGCGGTTGCGGTGCGGGTGCCGGTTTTCGATGCCGGCTTCGCGGCCGTGGCAGCGAGCGTGCGCTCCAGCGTTTCGGCCGATGCGGCAGCGCGCGACGACGCGGACTTCGCGCCGCCGGTCGTCGCCTTCGCCGTGGTTGCCCTGGCGGTCGTCGCCTTCGCGGTCGTCGCCTTCGTCGCGCGCGGCGCGGGCTTGACGGCGGCGGCGCTACGCGTCGTCGTCGATTTCTTCACCGGGGTCCGCGTTGCGGTCTTTGCCGCGCTCGCCTTCGACGGCGCACGCGTGCTCGTGGTCTTCGCCGCGCTGGCTTTCGTCGCCGCGCGCGCGGTGGTGGTCCTTGCTGCGGCGGACTTCGTGGCCGCGCCTTTGGCAGCCGGTCGGGTCGTCTGCGATTTCTGCTTGCTTGCCGTCTTCACTGCTCGTCCGGTCGTCGCCACGGCGACGGGTTTTGGTTTGGAAGGCGTGCGAACGCTGCGCGCCGCGCTGCGCGACGCAGCCGCACGGGCGCCAGAACTCGCGGTCGCGCCGGCGGAGCCGACCTTGCGGGCAGTCGCTGCTGTCTTTTTCGCGGGTTTGGAGCTCACCTGGCGCACACCTTCACGAGGATGGGTTCTTCAGACCTTCGATATGGGGACGAAGGCCGTCGTTTCCAGCACAAAGCCCGGCAACGAGCGCCGGGAGCGCGCATGCCGCGCGAAGAGCGAAGGGAAACCGTCTATCTTATCAATTCCGCCGGCGACTTGCTATAAGTATTTGATAACGCTCGCGTTCCTCGGGGGTTGACAGGCCGCCCGCGGCCAGTTCGTCGATACGTCGGGCGAGGTCGCGCTCGCGCAGCTGCTGCAGGGCAGCATCGAACTCGATGCGCGCCTCGTCGATCGACAGCGAACCGACGGCCGACTCGTCGGCTGCGGCGGCACGTTCGAGACGCGCGACGACCTCCGGCGCCTCGTCGCGCAACGCTTCGCATACGTTGGCAAGCGTGCTGCCCGGCGGCAGCCGGGCGATCTTGCGCAACCAGCGTGCGAGCGATTCGGGAATCCATTCCGGTTCGCCCTCCGGCCGATCGTAGCCGGCCCGATCCGCCTCCCCGTGCACGCCGCCGCGCACCGCAAGCGCCGGGTGCAGCGCCGCCAGGAGACGCACGCGATGTTCGAGATCGGGTTTCCCTGCAGGGACGCGATTCGACGCGCGCCGGCGCACGGCCTCGTTCGGTTGCGCGCCGCGGCGATCGCCGCCGGGCCGGTCCGCAGCGGTGCCCGCGCCGCTTGCCTCGGCGCCTTCGCCGCGCCCGTCGTTGCCGCCGTCCCCGGATCGCCAAGGTGGAGAACGCCGGTCGCCGCTGCGTGCGCCGCCTTGATGCGCAGGCGCGCCGACGTAGCGCTCGACTTCGTCGCTCGATACCGCGGCGAGTTCGCCGAGCCGATGCACCAGTTGCATGCGCAGGCCCGGCGCGGCCAGCGCCTGCAGCAGCGGGCGGGCTTCGGCGAGCAGCCGCGCCCTTCCCTCCGGCGTCGCGAGATCGACACGCTGCTGCAGTTCGCGCAGCAGCAGCTCCGACAGCGGCAATGCGCCGGAGAGCGCCTCGCGGAATCCTTCGGCGCCGTGCGCGCGCACGAAGCTGTCCGGGTCGTGCTCGGGCGGCAGGAACAGGAAGTCCAGGCGTTTCGTGTCCTCGGTCTGCGAAACCGAAGCTTCGAGCGCGCGCCACGCCGCCTTGCGGCCGGCGGCGTCGCCGTCGAACGCAAAAACCACGCGATCGACGAGGCGAAGGAGCTTGCGCACGTGATCGGCGGTCGTCGCGGTTCCCAGCGTCGCGACCGCGTTGTGCACGCCGTGCTGCGAGAGCATGACGACATCCATGTAGCCCTCTACGACGATCACGCAGTCTTCGGAGCGGATCGCTTCGCGCGCCTCGTACAGGCCGTACAGCTCGCGACCTTTCGAGAACACGGGTGTCTCGGGCGAATTCAGGTACTTCGGTTCGCTCGCGTCGAGGACGCGTCCTCCGAACCCGAGCACCTGTCCGCGCGGATTGCGGATCGGGAACATGATCCGGTTGCGGAACCGGTCGTAGCGCTTGTTCCTCCCGCCGTCGTCGCCGGCAGACTCGATGACCAGCCCGGCGGCGACCAGTTCCGGCACCTCGTAGTCGGCGACGGCGGCCTCGAGCGCCCGCCATTGCGCCGGCGCATAGCCGATCGCGAAGCGTGCCGCGGTCTTGCCGCTGAGGCCGCGTCGCTTCAGGTAGTCGATCGCCTCCGGCGCATCCTTCAGCCGTTGCCGGTAGTGCTGCGCCGCCTGCGAGAGCAGCTCGAGCAGCGCCGGAGACCTGCGCTCGACGTCGCCGCCCGCCTCGCGCGGCACCGTCACTCCGACCGAACGCGCGAGTTCCTCGATGGCGTCGACGTAGCCGAGCCCGCCGTGCTCCATCAGGAAACCGATCGCCGAACCGTGCGCCCCGCACCCGAAGCAGTGATAGAACTGCTTGGACGGACTGACCGTGAACGACGGCGTCTTCTCGCCGTGGAACGGACACAGCCCGAGGAAATTCGCCCCGGCCTTCTTCAGTTTGACCGAGTGCCCGACGACGTCGACGATGTCGACGCGCGCGAGCAGGTCCTGGATGAACGCCTGCGGTATCACCGGAACGCCTGCGGCATGGGTCGAGCGCGGAGCCTGCCGGTCGAGCGCGGAGCCTGCCGCCGCGCCGCCGTCAGCGACCCTCGGCGGCCGATTCCAGGCGCGAGCGCACCTGCGCCGAAACCGCCGACAGGTCGGCGCGGCCGGCAAGCCGCGCCTTGAGCAGGCCCATCGCCTTGCCGATGTCCTTCGGCCCCGCCGCGCCGCTCTGCGCGATCGCCGCGTCGATCTCGGCGGCCACTTCGGCTGCGTCGGCCTGCTGCGGAAGGTACCCGCCGAGCACGTCGAGTTCGAACTTCTCGCGCGCGACGAGGTCGTGGCGTCCGGCCTGCTCGAACTGCGCGATCGAGTCGCGCCGCTGCTTGGCGAGCTTCTCGACGACCGCAACCGTCTGCGCGTCGTCGAGCGTGACCCGTTCGTCGATCTCCTTCTGGCGGATCGCCGCGATCAGCATCCGGATCGCCGACAGGCGATCGGACTCGCGCGCGCGCATCGCCGCTTTCATGTCCTCGCTGATCCGGTCTTTCAGGCTCATGTTCGACTCCGCACGGAATGAAAAAAGCCCGCCACGGTGTTCCGGGAACGGGCTTTCCAGTCGTACCGCGGGCGCGTCTCGCGCCAGGGGTGACGTCAGTACATCTTCTTCGGCAGCATCTGGCTGCGAAGACGCTTGTAGTGGCGCTTGACCGCGGCCGCCTTCTTGCGCTTGCGTTCGGCAGTCGGCTTCTCGTAGAACTCGCGCGCCCGAAGCTCGGTGATGATTCCGGCTTTCTCGATGGTGCGCTTGAATCGGCGCAGCGCAACGTCGAACGGCTCGTTCTCCTTGACGCGAACGGTCGGCATCTAACGGTCACCCCTTTGCATGGAACCGTAGATGATAGCACTGCTGTGCGAGCGCGCCAAGCTGCGCCGGAGCCGCATCGGAGCACGAACCGGCGTGTCTGATCCGCGCCTCACCGGCCGACCGAAGGCGGGAACGGCGGATGCAGAGGGCAGCCAGGGGCTTGAACGGGTATGCAGCCCGCCGCAGAATGAGACGACAGTACCGGAGCGATCATCGCGATGCATTCGAGGATTGTCCAGGAAGCGGTACCGCAGCCGGCAAAGGCCCCCGAGCCGGCGCGCGCGGCGTCTATCGCGATCGCCGGGTTCCGGCGCATCTACTCGACGACCCGCGTCGAAACCGCGCTCGACGAGCTCCCGCCGGGTGCCAACGAGTCGCTCAAGGGCACCTACGAGCGCATGCTGAAGGCCGGTGGCGAACGCTTCTGCGTGAAGCCCGGAACGATGCCCGACTTCGAATCGCTGGCCGCCGAACTGCCGAACTTCCACGAAGTGCTCGACGACCTGCGTCGCCAGCTCTCGCTGTGCCTGGAAACCGCCGACCCGGTCGAGTTGACGCCGGTCCTCCTGCTGGGAGAGCCCGGAATCGGCAAGACGCATTTCGCGCGCCGCGTATCGCAACTGCTCGGCACCGGCTACGGCTTCGTCCCGATGAGTTCGCTGACCGCCGGGTGGATCCTCTCGGGCGCGTCGTCGCAGTGGAAGAACGCGCGGGCCGGCAAGGTCTTCGAGACGCTGGTCCACGGCGACTACGCGAATCCGGTGATGGTCGTCGACGAGATCGACAAGGCCAGCGTCGACGGTCAGTACGATCCGCTCGGCGCGTTGTACGCGCTGCTCGAGCCCGACACGGCCGCCGAGTTCGTCGACGAGTTCGCCGAGATCCCGCTCGATTGCTCCGAGATCGTCTGGATCGCGACGGCCAACGAGGCCGCCGGAATTCCCGACCCGATCCTGAACCGGATGAACGTCTACCGGATCGAAGCACCCGATCACGACGGCGCGAAGCGCATCGCCGCCAACCTCTATCGCGAGATCCGCGACGCACACGAGTGGGGCGCGGCGTTTCCTCCGGAACCGGGCGCCGACGTGCTCGAGCGGCTCGCCGGCTGCGCGCCCCGCGAGATGCGGCGCACGCTGATCGCCGCGTTCGGCAACGCGAAACTCGCCGGACGCCAGGAAATCGAAACCGACGACCTGTCGAACGACCGCTCGGTTCGGCGCCAGCGCATCGGCTTCTGAGTCGGTCCGGCCACCGGACCCGAGTTCCGCCGCCACCCATCGGCCGGACGCATTCGGCCGAAACACGACGCCCGAGAATGCGCGGATGGCGTCGTTCGTTCTGGACATCCCCACCATCTACGTGCTCACCGGATTCAGCAGTCTCGCGGGCGCTTCGATCCTGATCTGGCTGCGCGGGGACCATCGCGGCAACGAACCGGCGATGTCGGTATTCGCCGCCGCGATCCTGACACTCGGCGTCGGCTTCGTCTGCTTCGCGCTGCGCGGCGACCCGCTCGGGCGCATCGCGCCCATCGTCGGATACGCGACGTTCGGCGTCGCCGCGATGCTCGTCCGGGTGGGCACGCGGCATCTGCTCGGCCTCGCGGTGCCGATCCTCGCGGCCGGCGGCGTCACCGCGCTGTACCTCGCGGTGATCGCGACGCTGCACGACGCGAGCGCGCAGCACGCGCTCGCGCGCATCGTCACCAGCAGCGTCTTCATGATCGCCGTGCTCGGGATGACCGCACACGACGCGCACAAGTCGCAGTGGGCGCGCAACCTGCGGTCGGTGCGGCTGATGCGCTTGCTGCTGATCCTGTTCGCCGCGATCATCGGCGTGCGCATGCTGGTGTTCGCGCTGCAGGCGATACCGCTGCGTCCCGACGGGACCTCGCCGTCGGGATGGCTGCGGACGATCTTCGCCGTCGCATTCGGATCGATGCCCTTCGCGATCACGGTGGCGGTGCTGAGCATCTCGAACTCGCAACTCGCCATCCGGCTGCGCCAGATGGCGACGACCGACGAGCTGACCGGCCTCGTGTCGCGGCGCTCGCTGCACCAGGCCGGCGAGCGCCTGCTCGCGCGCAGCGGCGAAGCCGGCTGCATCGCGCTGATGATGATCGACCTCGACAACTTCAAGTCGGTCAACGACCGTCATGGCCACGGCGTGGGCGACGACGTGCTGCGGCACGTCGCCGCGGTGCTGCGCCAGTCGCTGCGGCCCGATTCGCTGATCGTGCGCTACGGCGGCGACGAGTTCTGCGCGATGGTCGCGGTGCCGGGCGAGGCTGCCGCCTTCGTCGTCGCCGAACGCCTGCGCGCGGCGATGGAAGCCGCGCCGTACGCACTCGGCGAAAAGCGCATCGCCATCACGATGAGCGTCGGAGTCACGGTCCACGGCAAGGGGACCACGTTGCGCCAGCTGCTCGACGAGGCCGATCGCCGCGCGTATCGCGCGAAGTCGCAGGGCCGCAACCGCGTGGTCGCCGAAGACCCGGTTTCCGCAGCCTGACGCAGCGGCGTCCATTCCCGACGAACGGCCCGCGAACCGGCGCAGGCGGCGACGGGCTTCGGTTGTCGGTCGCCGTGACGGATGTCACACTGGATCGCTCCCGCACGCGATCGTCCGGGTTCTCGATCCGGATCGCGCACGCACGCAGCCATCAGTCAACGGGCCCGCTCCGCGCATGACCCACCTGCTGATCGTCGAGATGCAGACGCTGTGGCTGATCAGCGGCGTCATCGTTCTCGCAACGGCCGCCACGCTGATCTTCCTGCGATCGCTGCACCATCCGTCGGCCGGGGTGCTCGGCCTGCACGCGCTTGCGCTTTCGCTGGCCGGCAACGGATTGCTCGTCGCCGGCCTGGCCGCCGGAGTCACCGCCTTTCCGGGCGCGATCGCCGAGATCGGCATCGGATCTGCGGTGATGGTCGCCTGCGAGGCGGTCCGGCGGCTCTACGGCGCTTCGCCGCGGCCTGCCGTGCTGTTCGCGTTCCTGTTCCTGCTGGTCGCCGGGACGCTCGGCTTCGACGCGGTGCGCAGCAGCCCCCCGGCGCGCATAGGGTATACGTCGCTGCTCGTTTCGGTGACCGTCGCGCTGACCACGGTGCGCGTCATGCGCGCGCGCGATCCCGCCGCCGAAGCGCTGCGGCGCGCGCTCGTCGTCGCCGGAATCGCGTATACCCTGGTTTCGATCGCGCGTGCCGGCGCCGCGTTCCGCGATCCGGATTTCGTCACGATGCCGCACGCCAGCGCCAGCACATTCGAACTGGTGCTGATGGCGGCCTTCGCGCTGATTCCGATGGCGATCACCGGGCTGATGATGGCCGTCGTGCACGCCCGCATGGCCGACGAACTGCGCGCAATGGCGACCACCGATCCGTTGACGCGCCTGCTGTCGCGGCGGGTGCTGTTCGAGAACGGCGAGCCGCTGCTCGCCGCTACGCGCCTGTCGGGCCGGCTCACCGCGGCGATGATGGTCGACATCGATCACTTCAAGCGCATCAACGACATCTACGGGCACGCTGCCGGCGACGCCGTGCTGCGGCACTGTGCGAGGCAACTGCGCAGCGGCGCGCGCGCCGAGGCGCTGGTCGCGCGCTATGGCGGCGAGGAGTTCTGCCTCCTCGTTCCGATCGAGCGCGAGCGCGACGCATTCGTCGCCGCCGAACGGCTGCGCCACCGCGTGGTGAGCCAGCCGTTCTCGATCGAGGGCACCCCGGTCGAGCTGACGGTGAGCATCGGCGTGGCGATCCACGAACACGGCGAGCGCCTCGCGCAACTGCTCGCGCGCGCCGACGAACTGCTCTACGAAGCCAAGCGTAGCGGACGCAACCGCGTCGTGTCCGCCGATTCGCCGGCAGACCAGCCCGATCTCGCGCTGCTCGTCGTCTAGGGCGGAGCGTCTGCGCGCCGCTGCGGGACCGTCTGCGCGCGCCGCTGCGGGATCCGCTGCGTGCGATACTCGACCGCATGAAAGTGCTCGG
>CAYZYC010000090.1:9199-10323 GCA_964481165.1 uncultured Limnobacter sp.
GCGCGCCGCTGCGGGATCCGCTGCGTGCGATACTCGACCGCATGAAAGTGCTCGGCATCGAGACCTCCTGCGACGAGACCGGCGTCGCGCTCTATTGCACTTCCGACGGCCTGCTCGCGCAGGCGCTGCATTCGCAGATCGACATGCACGCGAACTACGGCGGCGTCGTGCCGGAACTCGCCTCGCGCGACCACGTGCGCCGCGTGCTTCCGCTGGCGCGTCGCGTCCTCGCCGAAGCCGGGGCCACGATCGACGACCTCGACGCGATCGCGTGGACCGAAGGCCCCGGACTCGCCGGCGCCCTGCTCGTCGGCGCCGGGGTCGGCGCATCGATGGCCTTCGCGCTCGGCATCCCCGGAATCGGCATACACCATCTCGAAGGTCATCTGCTGTCGCCGCTGCTCTCGGCCGACGCGCCGTCGTTTCCGTTCGTCGCGTTGCTCGTATCGGGCGGCCATACGCAACTGATGGAAGTCGCGGGAATCGGCCGCTACCGATTGCTCGGCGACACACTCGACGATGCGGCCGGCGAGGCCTTCGACAAGAGCGCGCAACTGCTCGGACTGGGCTATCCGGGCGGCCCGGCGATCGCGCGCCTCGCAGAACAGGGGCGCCCGGGCCGAACGAGCCTGCCGAGGCCGATGCTGCGTTCGGGCGACCTGGATTTCAGTTTCAGCGGCCTGAAAACCGCGGTCCTGACGACGGTGCGCAGGGGTCTTGCCGACGAGCAGGCGCGCGCCGACCTGGCCGCCGAACTCGAAGCGGCGATCGTCGACGTCCTGGTCGCCAAGTCGCTGGCGGCGCTGCGCGAGACCGGCCAGACGCGGCTCGTCGTCGCGGGCGGCGTCAGCGCCAACCGCCGGTTGCGCGAACGCCTCGCGCAGGAGTGCGAGGGCACCGCGAACCGTCTGTACTTTCCGGAGCCGGCGCTTTGTTCGGACAACGGCGCGATGATCGCGCTGGCCGGTGCGTTGCGCCTGCAGGCGAGCTTCGATTCGGTGCCTGCGGGTCGTTCGATCGAGGGCTTCGCGGTGCGGCCGCGGTGGCCGCTCGATTCCCTGGCGGCGCCCTGACGGTCGGTTCGGGGCGTTCGGGGCGGACGCCCCCGCCGCGGACGCGGCGTG
>CAYZYC010000091.1:0-5606 GCA_964481165.1 uncultured Limnobacter sp.
CGCGTCGTAGCCCTCGATCAGCTCGATGCCGAGCGAGCGCAGCTGGTCGCTCATCGGAGGATAGACGTTGGCATCGCATCCGGTGACGCGATGGCCGGCCTGCGTGGCGATCGCCGCGATGCCGCCCATGAACGTCCCGCAGATGCCGAGGATGTGGATGTGCATCGGGGCGATAATGTGCGGTTGCGGATTCTACAGACATGAACGAAAGCGACCCCCTGCGGCTCGAGATCGCCGCCGCCGCGGCGCGACTGATCGCCGATGCCGGCAGCGACTACGCGAGCGCCAAGCGAAAGGCCGTGCAGCAGGTGCTCGGCGAGCGCTCGAATCCGAAGGGCTCGATGCCGGACAACGACGAGGTCGACGCTGCGCTGCGCGAGCACCTGGACCTGTTCGACGACGGCCACGAGGCCCGCGTGCTGCGGCGCCGGCAGACCGCCGCGGCGCTGATGCAGCGGCTTGCCGCGTACCACCCGTACCTCACCGGCGCCGTCTGGAAAGGCATCGTCGCGGAACACGCGCCGATCCATCTGCAGCTGTTCCACGACAACACCAAGGACGTGCAGATCGACCTGCTCAACGAGGGGATCGACTTCGACGTGGCGACCGTGCCGCACTTTCGCAGCGGTGCCGACGTCGAGGCGATCACGTTCTGGTTCGACGACGCTCCGGTGCTGCTGTCGCTGTACGCGCAGGACGACCTGCGCGGAGCGCTGAAGCCGGCGAAGGGTACGCGGAACGCGAAGAGCGCCGGCGCCGGGGTCGACCGCGGCGATCGGCGCGCGCTGCTCGAGCGGCTCGAGGCGACCCGATGAACCGGAACCGTCGACGCTGGATCGCCACGGGCGCCGTCGCGCTGGGCTTCGGCGGATTCGGCGCGTGGGTGGCGTCCAGGCGCTACGCGCTGCACACCGCCGATCACTCGGCGGTGCAGTTGCTGTTCGACCTGACGCTTCCCGATGCGCAAGGTCGCGAAATCGCGCTGGCCGATTGGCGCGGGAAACCGCTGGTCGTGAACTTCTGGGCAACCTGGTGCCCGCCGTGCGTCGGCGAGATGCCCGAACTCAGCGAGATGCAGCACGACTTCGGTGCGCGAGGACTCCAGATTCTCGGCATCGGCGTCGATTCGGCAACGAACATCCGCGAATTCGCCGAAAAAACGCCGATGAGCTATCCTTTGCTGGTGGCCGGCGCCGGCGGCAGCGAGTTGACGCGACGCTTCGGCAACCAGATGGCCGCCCTTCCCTTCACGGCCGTCGTCGACCGCGACGGACGGATCCGCCGCCGCATCCTCGGGCGCTTCGACAACGAGGAACTGCGCGCGGCGATCTCGGACCTGCTTTGAGCCTGTCGTCGAATCGCTGGCGTTCGTCGCTCAAAAGGCGTATAAAGGCGCCCAATTTCCCCTAAATGAGCGCGAAGTCGGCGCCTGCGATTGTCTCGATCTTCCCGATTGCTATGGGCTTTGCACGGCCCGAACCTGAACCTGCTCGGCACGCGCGAGCCGGAAATCTACGGGTCGACGCAGCTCGCCCAGATCGACGCCGACCTGGCCCGCGTCGCAAAGGCGCACGGCTACCGCTTCGAGAGTTTCCAGTCGAATCACGAAGGCGCTCTCGTCGATCGCGTGCAATCGGCTCCGCAGTCCGGAGTCGCGTTCATGGTGATCAACCCGGCGGCGTTCACGCACACGAGCGTGGCGTTGCGTGATGCGCTCGCGGCGGTTGCCGTTCCGTTCATCGAAGTGCATCTGTCGAACATCCACCGCCGCGAACCGTTCCGGCACCACTCGTATCTGTCGGACCTGGCCGTCGGCGTGATTGCCGGCCTCGGCCCGATCGGATACCGGCTCGCGCTCGAGGCGGCGATCGAATCGCTGCGCAGCGCAGACGCGCCCGCGTCCCCGCTGCCGTCGTCGCGCGCACCCAAAGGCTGAACAGCATGGATCTGCGGAAACTGAAGACACTGATCGACCTGGTCGCCGAATCGGGAATCTCCGAACTCGAGATCACCGAGGGCGACGGCAAGGTGCGCATCGTCAAGAACGCCGCGCCGACCATGCTGATGCAGGCGCCGATGTCGATGCCGGCCGCCGCGATGGGCCACGCGGCGCCTGCGCCCGCAGCCGCGCCGCCCCCCGGGACGGCGCAGGCACCGGGCGGCGCGCAACCGGCCGAGGCGGCTCCTGCACCGCCCGCCGGCCACGTCGTGCGTTCTCCGATGGTCGGCACCTTCTATCGCTCGGCACAGCCCGGCTCGGAGCCCTTCGTCAACGTGGGCACCGAGGTCAGCGAAGGCGACACGCTGTGCATCATCGAAGCGATGAAACTGATGAACGAGATCGAAGCCGACAAGAGCGGCACGATCAAGGCGGTGCTCGCCGACAACGGCTCGCCGGTGGAGTTCGGACAGCCGCTGTTCGTGATCGAGTGACATGTTCGAGAAGCTGCTGATCGCCAATCGCGGCGAGATCGCGCTGCGCATCCAGCGCGCGTGCCGCGAGCTGGGCATCAAGACGGTCGTCGTGCACTCGCAGGCCGACACCGAGGCCAAGTACGTGAAGCTCGCCGACGAGTCGGTGTGCATCGGGCCGCCGCCGTCGCGCGACAGTTACCTGAACGTGCCGGCGATCATCAGCGCAGCCGAGGTCACCGACGCCGAAGCGATCCACCCCGGATACGGCTTCCTGTCCGAGAACGCCGATTTCGCCGAACGCGTCGAGAAGAGCGGGTTCGTCTTCATCGGGCCGCGTCCGGACTCGATCCGGATGATGGGCGACAAGGTGTCGGCCAAGGACGCGATGCGGCGCGCCGGAGTTCCGGTGGTGCCGGGCTCCGATGGCGCGCTCGGCGAGGATCCGAAGGAGATCCTGCGCACCGCGCGGGCGGTCGGCTATCCGGTGATCGTCAAGGCGGCCGGCGGCGGCGGCGGTCGCGGGATGCGCGTCGTGCACACCGAAGCGGCGCTGCTGAACGCCGTCGCGATGACGCGCAGCGAGGCGCAGGCCGCTTTCAACAACCCGGCGGTGTACCTCGAGAAGTACCTGGAGAACCCGCGCCACGTCGAGATCCAGGTGCTCGCCGACGAGCACAAGAACGCGATCCACCTCGGCGAGCGCGACTGCTCGATGCAGCGGCGTCACCAGAAGATCATCGAGGAGGCGCCCGCACCGGGCATCGCGCGAAGGATCGTCGACCGCATCGCGACCCGATGCGCGGACGCGTGCCGCAAGATCGGCTACCGGGGTGCCGGCACCTTCGAGTTCCTGTACGAGAACGGCGAGTTCTATTTCATCGAGATGAACACGCGCGTGCAGGTCGAGCATCCGGTGACCGAACTGGTCACCGGCATCGACATCGTCCAGGAACAGATCCGCATCGCGGCCGGCGAAAGGCTGCGCTTCCGGCAACGCGACATCGTGCTGCAGGGCCATGCGATCGAGTGCCGGATCAACGCCGAAGATCCGTACCGCTTCACGCCGTCGCCCGGTCGCATCACCGCCTGGCATCCGCCCGGCGGCCCGGGGATCCGGGTCGATTCGCACGCGTACACGAACTACTTCGTTCCGCCGAACTACGACTCGATGATCGCCAAGGTGCTCGCCTACGGCGACACGCGCGACCAGGCGATCCGGCGCATGCGCATCGCATTGTCGGAAATGGCGATCGACGGCATTCGCACGAACCTGCCGCTGCATCGGGAACTGCTCGCCGACGCGCATTTCGTCGGCGGCGGCACGTCGATCCACTATCTCGAGCAGAAGCTCGCGCTGCGCAAGGGTTAGGCGCAGCGAGCACGCGCAGCACACGTCCGATGTGGACCGAGATCGCGTTCGTTGTCGACGGTTCGCTCGCCGAAGCGTGGTCCGACGCGTTGTTCGATGCCGGAGCCGTCTCGGTGCACTGCGAGGACGCCGACGTCGAAACCGATCGCGAGCACGCGCTGTTCGGCGAACCGGGCGAACCCGCGACGCTCGACGCATGGCCGCGCACGCGCGTGACCGCGCTCGTCGATCGCGACGCCTGCGACGAGAACTCCGCAGGGAAATGGCTGTCGGGCGCGAGTCGCGTGGCCGGCCTGCCGATGCCGGCGCCGGTCGACTGCCGGATCGTCGACGACGAAGACTGGGTCCGAACGACGCAGCAGCAGTTCGCACCGTTCGACGTGGGTCGCAGGCTGCGGATCACGCCGTCGTGGCATCTTGCGCACGGCACCGGTGCGCAGGGTGGCGAATCCGGGTCCGGCGCCCGGCGGACGATCGTGCTCGATCCGGGGCTCGCGTTCGGCACCGGCAGCCACCCGACGACGCGGCTCTGCCTCGAGTGGCTCGACGAAAACCTCCGTGCGGGCGACAGCGTCATCGACTACGGCTGCGGTTCGGGAATCCTCGCGATCGCTGCCGCTCGCCTGGGCGCCGCGACCGTATCGGCGATCGACATCGACCCGCAGGCGCTGGCCAGCGCCAGGCGCAACGCCGAGGTCAACGGCGTGACGATCGACCTGCGCTCGCCGGACGACACGCCGCCGCTGCCGGCCGACGTCGTCGTGGCGAACATCCTCGCGAATCCGCTGCGCGTTCTCGCACCGTTGCTCGAGGAACGCGTCGCGCCCGGCGGACGCCTGGTCCTCGCGGGGCTGCTCGATCGCCAGGCGGCCGGGATCGCCGCGTGCTATCGCGCGTGCGACCTGCGCGCATGGCGTTCGCTCGACGGATGGACTTGCCTCGCCGGAACGCGACGGCCATGATCGCCCCGATGCAACGCGCGAAGTCCGACCGGCCCGGCAGCCCGTCGATCCTGTACTGATCGAACGATGGCGCTGGCGACGACCTGCCCGCAGTGCATGACCAGTTTCCGGGTCGTGCCCGACCAGCTGAAACTGCGCCGCGGACTCGTGCGCTGCGGCACGTGCCAGCACGTGTTCTCGGGCATCGACTATCTGCGCTACGTGGACGATTCGCGCGTACGCGCATCGGGGCAGGTCGACGACGAGCCGCTCGACGTCGACGCGATCGCCGCGACGGCGCTGCTCGCCCCGGAGACGATCCTGTCCGGGCGCGACCGCGACGTGCCGCCGGAAGACGAAGCGGCGATGCCGGAGCCCGGCGACGATGCGCTCGGGACTGCGGTTGCCGGCGATGCGGTCGCGTCTTCCGGCGGCGACACGGTCGAAGTGCTGCCCCCCGCCGCAACGGACGTGCCGCCGATCGAAGCAGGCTGCGAGGAGACCGGCGACGTCGAGGACGGCATCGCGACGGACGTCGAGAGCGACATCGAGCCGCCCTCCGAACGCGCCGACGATCTGTGCCGCCAAGCAGCCGAAGGCCTGCAGCCTGCGGATGACGACGGATCGCACTTCGACGAAGGCGCGGAAGACTTTGCGCCGGTCGATGCACGTTCCGGCGTCGAGGCGGACGAATTCCCGGCCCTGCCGAAGATCGACGTCTCGTGGGATACGGCAGCCCCCGACGAGATCACCGGCGTGGAAGAAGCGTCCGAAGCCGCAGCGGCCGAGGAAGTCGAGGTCCGTGCCGCTGCCGCCGACGAAGTCGATGTTGGTGCCGATGCCGATGCCGATGCCGATGCCGATGCCGATGCCGATGCCGA
>CAYZYC010000091.1:5706-7787 GCA_964481165.1 uncultured Limnobacter sp.
CGATGCCGATGCCGATGCCGAGCCGGTGCGCGGCACCGCCGCCCCTCCGGACGACGACGTCGAATGGCTGACGGTGGCGCCGCTCGCGCACGAGGCGAACGAAACGGCGATCGGAATCGCCGACGCGGAGGACGAACCGGGCGCAGCGCAGCCGGGCGGCGTCGACATCGATCTTCGTGACGCCGAGAGCGACGAGTCGGCGATCGACTACTTCTCGACGCGCCACCGCGGTGTCGGCTTCATCGACCGGCACGGGGCGCTCGCGATCGTCGTCGCCGGCGTCCTGGTGCTGTTGCTTGCCGTGCAATGGGTCGTCATCCAACGTTCCGCGATCGCAGCCCGGGTTCCGGCGATCGCACCGGCGTTCGCCGCGCTGCTCGCTCCCTTCGGGCTGCGCATCGATCCGCCGCGGGACCTCGGGTCGCTGACGATCGAGGCCTTCGAGCTGCACGCCGCCGCGACGCCCGACCTGCTCGAGATGTCCGCGCTGCTGCGCAACCGCGCGCAGTATCCGGTGCGCTGGCCGTCGATGCAGCTGACCCTCACCGATCCGGCCAACCGGGTGCTGGTTCGCAAGGTCATTGGCCCCGAGGACTACCTTGGCGAGGGCACGCACCGCGCGAACGACGGCGTTCCGCCGCACGGCGAGTGGCCGTTGCACATGGCGCTCGAGGCACGCGACCTGCAACCCGCCGGTTACAACGTGCTGCTCTTCTATCCCTGATTCTTCGCAACCCGGCAGGAGCCCGAATGTCCCGACGCGTGCTGATCAGCGGTTCGGTCGCCTACGACACGATCATGGTGTTCGAAGGCCATTTCCGCGACCACATCCTGCCCGACCGCGTGCACATGCTGAACGTCTCGTTCCTCGCCCCGAGGCTCGAGCGCAAGTTCGGCGGCTGCGCAGCCAACATCGCGTTCAATCTCGGAGCGCTCGGCGGCGATCCGGTCGTGCTCGCGACGATCGGCCACGACGGCGACGACTACCGGGCGCACCTCGCAGCGCTCGGCATCGACGTCTCGCAGGTGCGGCGCCTCGACGACCAGTACACCGCGCAGGCGTTCATCACGACCGACCTGTCGGACAACCAGATCATCGCGTTCCACCCCGGTGCGATGTCGCACGCGCACGTCGTTTCGGCCACCGCAGCGCACGCTGCGGGCGAGCCGGCGGTGCTCGGCATCGTCGCGCCGAACGGGCGCGAAGCGATGCTGCAGCACGCGCGCGAATTCGCCGAGCAGCGCATTCCGTTCATCTTCGATCCCGGACAGGGACTGCCGATGTTCGACGGCGAAGACCTGCGGCGTTTCGTCTCGATCGCCACCGCGGTGACCGTCAACGACTACGAGGGGTCGCTGCTCGTCGAACGCACGGGGTGGAGCGAGGCGCAGATCGCCGAACGCGTGCAGGCGCTGATCGTCACGCGCGGCGCGCACGGATCGCGGGTCTACGAATCGGGATCGGTCACCGAGATCGCCGCCGCGCCGATTGCGCAGGCGCTCGATCCCACCGGATGCGGCGACGCGTATCGCGGCGGGCTGCTGCACGCACGCACGCTGGGCTGGAGCTGGACCGAGGCGGCGCGCCTGGGCAGCGTGATGGGCGCCATCAAGATCGAGCATCGCGGAGCGCAGAACCACCCGATCGCGCGCGAAGACGTCGCGCGCCGCTTCGCGCAGGCCTACGGACGCCAGCCCTGGTAGAGCTGCGCCTCGATCGCCTGCGCCGACAGCGGAGCATCGAGCGCGCACGACTTGCGCCGTGCGCCGGCGCCCGACACCAGCCGAAGCGCGCGGCGCGGCACGTCGAGTCGTTCGGCGAGGAACCGGAGGATCTCGTCGTTCGCGCGCCCTTCGACCGGAGGCGCCGCAACGCGGATCTTCAGGCAGCGATCGTGTTCGCCGACGATCTCGCTGCGCGGCGCGCCCGGTTGCGCAGCCACGCGAATGCGCCATGCGCCGGGCGAACCCTCGAGCCACGCCGGCAACGGCGCCGCGGCGTCCTCCGGGTTCGCGCTTTCCTTCCGGTTCGCGCTTTCCTTCCGGTTCGCGCTTTCCTTCCGGTTCGCGCTTTCCTTCCG
>CAYZYC010000091.1:7887-10015 GCA_964481165.1 uncultured Limnobacter sp.
GGTTCGCGCTTTCCTTCCGGTTCGCGCTTTCCTTCCGGTTCGCGCTTTCCTTCCGCTTCGTACTTTCGTTGCCCGCCGCCCCGGCCTGCCGTGCACCGGGCGAACCTCGCCGACGCAAGCCGCGAACCTCAGGCGGTCAGCGCGAGGAACGAGGGCATCGCCGACTGCAGCAGCGTCAACGCGATCTGCGCGAGCAGGATCAGCACCAGCGGCGAAAGGTCGACTCCGCCGATCAGCGGCACGACGCGGCGTATCGGTGCGAGAAAAGGCCGGGTCAGCGCGTCGATCGTCGGCGCGACCGGCGCATGCGGGTTCACCCACGACAGCACGGCGAGCAGCAGGACGAGCGCCGTGAGCAGCCACAGCGACCACTTCAGCAGCCAGAACACCGCCAGCAGCACGACCGCGCCGAACGCCGGCGCGCGGCCGCGACCGAACAGCATCACGTAGAGGACGGCGAGCACCACCGCCAGCAGCAGCGCGGCGAGCAGGCTCGCCCAGTCGACGCTGCGCATGTTCTTTCGGGCCGCCGGCAGCACGCCGCGCAGCGGGCGCACGATCCAGTCGGTGACCGCGATGACGAACTGCCCGATCGGGTCGCGAGCGCCGAGGCCCAGCCAGTTCATGTAGGCGCGCAGCACGCACGCGGTCGCGAGCAGGCTGCCGAGCGTTTCGAGCAGAAGCCAGAGTGCTTGTTGCATGCCGGGAGGGACCGTTCGGGAACGCACGGGATTCTCGCACACGGCCCGATGGTCGAGAAAAAAGTCCCGCGACGTCCGAAGACGTGGCGGGACCAGGGTAGGCGACGAAGCGGTCCCGAAGGACCGCGTCGCCGGAGCGATCGTCGAAGACTACGGACGATTGCCGGTCGGGAACGGCCACGCAGCGGCCGGGTTCAGCGGCTTGGCGGCCGGCGCCGCGGCTTTCGCCACGCTGTTCTTCTTCGCGGCCGCTTTCTTCGCGGCAGGTTTCTTCGCCGCTTTCTTCGCCGCTTTCTTCGCCGCCGGCTTGCGCGCGACCTTCTTCGCGGCCTTCTTCGCTGCGGGTTTCTTCGCCGCTTTCTTCGCGGCCTTCTTCACCGTCTTCTTCGCGGCTTTCTTCGCGACTTTCTTCGTGGCTTTCTTCGCGGCCGGCTTGCGCGCGACCTTCTTCGCCGACTTCTTCGCCGCAGTCTTCTTCGCCGCTTTCTTCACGGTCTTTTTCGCGGCTTTCCTGGCGGCCGGCTTCTTGGCGGCGACGCGCTTCTTCGCTGCCGGCTTCCTGGCGGCGACGCGCTTCTTCGCAACGGCTTTCTTCACTGCCTTCTTGGCGGCGGGCTTCTTCGCGGCTTTCTTCGCAGCGGGCTTCTTCGCGGCCGACTTCTTCGCGGCTTTCTTGGCGGTTGCCATGAGGATCTCCTTCTCAGGATGTTGCGATGATGGAAACCCGTGCCGCGGCGCCCGGAGGCGCGTCGCGGTACGAGCTATTCATCGGCGCAAGAACACCGTGCGAACGGGTTGCCGTTCCTACGCTAATGAATTCGGCGCAAAAAAAACGCCGGGCCACGCGGCCCAGCGCTCTCTGGAGGTCGTCGCGACGGCGGATCGAATCGGTCGACGGATGCATCGATGGCAATCCCGTCGCCGTTCGCTTCTTCGCGTGGTGCGCCGACCTCAATTCGGATCATCCCCTGCTGCCGCAAGCCCGACCGACCTCTGCATGCGGCGCGCGCGCTTCCGGAGCGGCGCCGGGTGGGGAAGCGCCGCACCGGCCGAGGGCACTACACCAGAAACCGGGTTCCGTCCGGCTCTTTGTGCGTCGGTCGAGGTTTCTACCCGAAACGGCATTGATGTCTCGCTTCAATACCCGCTGTTAACTGCTTGTACTGCCGCGAGATTCGACTGTTATTCACAAGGGCGATCTTACGGCCCTTGTATTTTGCTTGCAACGATGCGACGACAAACGGCTTGACTTGATGCGCGTTTTGTCGGTGTCGACGCAACAGTCGACGCACCGTCTCCCGCGCAACGAGACGCTTCGCGACACCTTCGTCGAGCGCGAAGAACGTTCGCACGATCGACGTTCGCACGATCGCTTCTTCGCTTTCCGACACCTTCGACGATGCGTTGCTCGATGCGTTGCTCGATGC
>CAYZYC010000092.1:0-2612 GCA_964481165.1 uncultured Limnobacter sp.
AGCGAGTTGTGCGGCGACAGGTCGAGGATGTAGTACTTCATGATCCACGCCGGCACGATCAGGATCGGTTCCGCGACCACGGCGTCGGTCGTCGGCGAATACTGGATCAGCTCCATCAGGTGATTGCGGTGCACGACGCGTCCGCCCGTCACCGCGACGTCGCGCCCGGCCTCGAACTCCTCGGTTCCGGCCGGCGGGCGCCCGGTCACGTGCCGCACGAGGTCGTCGACGAAGTTCATCCAGCCGTGCACGAAGTTCGCGCCTGCGGTGTCGACCGTCTTGCGCACGACTTCTGGATTCATCCACGCGGAGTTCGACGGCGCGGCGACGTCGAGCAACTGGCGCGCAACGAACGCGACCACCTGCTCGTTGTGCGGGGTCACGCCGGGAACGCCGTGCGTGGCGTTGTGCCACCACTGCTGCGTCATCAGGAACGCCTGCGACCAGAAGCGATACGGCCAGCCCTGCCAGCCTTCGTCGCGAAAGCGGTTGTCGCCGGGCAGCGGCTGGACGGCGGGCGGCGCATCCGGATCGACGAGCGCGGCCGCCGTCGACTGCTGGAACTGCAGCGTCTTCTGCCACCACTTCCACGCGAGCTCGGCGCGCTTGCCCGGCGCGTTCGCCAGGTGCACCAGCCAGTCGTAGTACGACAGCGACATCGCAACCGGAGACAAACCCGCGCTGAGCGGTGCCACCGATGCCTCGTAGATCCGGTCCATCGCGCGGAACGATTCGAGCGCCGACGCATCGTCGCCCGAGAGCACCTGCGGGAGCGCAGGCCGTTTCGGCGCCGGGTTCGGCGCTGCCACGACCCCAGCGGGGACGGCCGCGACAGCGAAGTTTTCTCCACTGCGCGCTGCGTGCGCGCCTCGCGGCGCGCTCGCCGCGCGACGCGCGGACTTCCTGCCGCTTGCGTTCGTCCCGCCTGCCTTCTTCGTCGCGCTTCGTGCGTTCATCGATTCCGTCCGTTGCCAGGGTTGTTCATCCGCGCGGATGATGCTGCGCGTGCAGCGCCTTGAGCCTTTCGCGCGCGACGTGCGTATAGATCTGCGTCGTCGAGATGTCCGCGTGCCCGAGCAGCATCTGTACCACACGCAGGTCGGCGCCGTGGTTCAGCAGGTGCGTGGCGAACGCGTGGCGCAACGTGTGCGGCGACAACGGTGCGTGCACGCCGCCGACCGCAGCGTGGCGCTTGACCAGCGTCCAGAACATCTGCCGCGTCATCGGCCCGCCGCGCTGCGTGACGAACAGCGCATCCGCGGACCGCGCTGCGAGCAGCAGCGGCCGCGATTCGCGCAGGTAGCGCACGATCCAGCTGCGCGCCTCTTCGCCGAGCGGAACGAGCCGTTCCTTGTCGCCCTTGCCGACCACCTGCACGACGCCTTCGTTCAATCCGACCCGCACGGTGTCCAGCTGCACCAGTTCGCTGACCCGCAACCCGGTGGCATACAGCGTCTCGAGCATCGCCCGATCGCGCAGGCCCAGCGGCGTCGTCACGTCGGGTGCAGCGAGCAGCGCTTCGACCTGGCGCTCGGACAGCGATTTCGGGAAACGCTGCGGCTGTCGCGACGCGCGGATCTGCAGCGTCGGGTCGTCGCGGCGAACGCCTTCGCGCACGAGGTAGCGAAAGAAGCGACGGAACACCGAGAGCCGGCGATTGCTGCTCGATGCGCGCGAATCCGGATGGCGAGCGGCGATGTAGTCCTGCAGGTCGGCGCTGCCGGCTTCGTGCAGGCAGGCATTCGCGTTTGCGGCGAGCCACGATTCGAGCGCCTCGAGATCGCGTCGATAGGCACTCGCCGTATTGCGCGACAGACCGTCCTCGAGCCAGATCGCGTCGCAGAACGCGTCGATCCAGCGATTCGCCGGCAGCGGGCGCACGGCGCTCATGGCCCGCTCATAGCCCCAGGAGGCCGCGCTTGAGATCCGCGTCGAGCGGTTCGTCCCCGATGAAGATGCGCAGCAGCGCGTCGAACAGGTCTTCTCCCGGCACCGACGGACCGAGCGCGTGCCCGTCGACGCTCACGCGCGTGCCGCCGCCGACCGCGTCGATGTCGATCCGCTCGCCCTTGCGCGTCTGTCCGAGCGTGAGGATCGTGTCGACGAGCCGATCGATCCGCGGAGCCAGCCGCGCGAGTTCATCCTCGCGATGGTTCGCGCGCATCGCGGCGACGAAACGCTCGGTGATCCAGTCCGACGACAGGTCGGCGAGCATCGTGATCGACAGTCGCCGCGGGCCGCTCTGCGCGTACAGCGCCTGCGGCTGCGTCGCGGGCCGGGCCACGTACAGCGCGGCCACGTACGCCTTGACGATGTAGACGGTGCGCATCCCTGCGCCGTTCAACTGCAGGCGGGTGCCCCCGAGGTCCACCGAATCGGCGACCTCCACGCCTTCGACCTCCGCGGCGGAAACCGGACCGGCGATGCATGCGGCGGCCGCGCCGCACGCAACGGCGAACGCCGCGGCCATCGATCGGATTCGATTGTCGAACGTCATCGGCTTCGATCTTCCCCCGGGGGCCGACTATAACGCGATCGCCCTCGGGCGCCCGGCGGAGGCTGGCGCCAGCCTTTGCGATCGCGTTCGCGTTTCCGCCGCCGGGCCTTCCGCC
>CAYZYC010000092.1:2712-9840 GCA_964481165.1 uncultured Limnobacter sp.
GGCTGGCGCCAGCCTTTGCGATCGCGTTCGCGTTTCCGCCGCCGGGCCTTCCGCCACCGGGCCTTCCGCTACACTGCGACCCGATGAATCCGGTCGCCGCATTGTTCCCGGACCTTGCGCTGATCGCGATCGGTCAGTTGCTGTTCCGTTTCGGCTACCGGCAACGCAGCTTCTGGGACGGGCTCGAGAAGCTCATCTACTACGTCCTGTTCCCGTCGCTGCTGTTCGACACGATCCTGCACACGAAGTTCGGCCTTGCGACGGCGCTGCCGGCGGTCAGCGTCGCGGTGGCCGCGATCGCCGTCGGCATCGCGCTCGGCTACCTGGCGCGGCCGCTGCTGCGCCCCTCGCCCGGCCGCTTCGCCGCCGGCGTGCAGTGCGCGTTCCGCTTCAACTCGTACGTGCTGCTCGCACTGTCGCAACGCCTGGGCGGCGACGAGGGACTGGCGCTCGCCGCGATCGTGATGGGTGTGAGCATTCCGATCGTCAACGTCGCGGCCGTCTATCCGCTCGCCCGAAACACGCAGAGCGGCCTTGCGCGCGAGCTGATGCGCAATCCGCTGATTCTCGCCACGGTCGGGGGCCTGCTCGGCCACGCGCTCGGCCTGCAGTTGCCGTCGCCGATCGCAGCCACGCTCGATCGGCTCGGCAGCGCGTCGATCGCACTCGGATTGCTCGCGGCCGGCGCGAGCCTGCGATTCGAGAAGGTGCACGGTGCGCCCGAATCGCGACTCGCCGCGGCAGCACTGGGCGCCTGGTTCACCGGGGTGAAGATCGTCGCGATGCCCGCGACGGCACTGTTGCTTTCGTACTGGATCGGGCTCGATGCCGCCTCGCGCGCGATCGTCGTGCTCTACGCCGCGATGCCGACGGCCCCGTCGGCGTACATCCTCACCGCGCGCATGGGCGGCGACGCACCGTACACCGCGTTCCTGATGACGGTGTCGATGCTCGCCGCGCTCGCTGCGCTGCCGGTGTGGATCTCGCTGGTGCTCTCCTGAGGGCCTTCGGAAGACACACGGGACAGGAAAACCGGTAGCGCGGGATCAGAAGCGGTACGCCAGCTCGGCGTACGCGGTGCGCCCCGGCTGTCGCGTCGAGACGAAGTAGTCGCGGTCGAAGAGGTTGTCGACTGCGAGACTCGCGCTCCAGTGCCGATCGAACGCCCACCCGATGCGCGCGCCGAAGACCGTGTACCGATCGTACGCTCCGTATACACCCTCGACGACATCGCGGTTCAGGTCGTCGCCCGACGGGAATACGTGGCCGACGTGGCGCGCGGCAAGCAGTCCCGACCATGGCCCGCGTCGGTACTCGAGGCCCGCCGACCATATCGTGCGCGGCACGTCGGTGAGTTTCCTGCCGACCATTTCCGGCTGTGCATCGTTGCGGCTGATCTCGTAGCGGAACTGGTGCGTGAGCGAGCCGAACGCGCGGAGGCCCGTGACCGGCGTGGGCCATCGGATGCTCGCCTCGACGCCGTCGACATCGGCCTTGCCGACGTTCTCGGCGCGCGTTCGCGTCATCAGCGGAGTGCTCGTCGGCAGCGACCGGCGATAGACGAGGTCGTCGAGCCGCTGCCGGTACAAGGTCACCGAGATGCGCGCGTCGCGCGCGAATTCGAGATCGGCGCCGACCTCGAGCGCGCGGACGCTTTCGGGCTCGAGCGCGGGCGACGGCTCGTAGACGAGCGTCGGTCCGCCGGTTCGCACCGTGGTCAGCCCGTACAGGTCGAACAGCGACGGCGGGCGAAAGCCCGTTCCGTACGAAGTGCGCAGCGACAGTCCGCGCCGCGCCTTCCAGACGAGCGCGAGCTTGGGGCTGAACTGGTCGAAGCTGCGTCGTTCGAAGCGCTCGTCGAAAGTCGGCGCGACATTCTGCGAAGCGTGCCCACGCACCTCGAAACGATCGTAGCGCCCGCCCACGAACGCCGTCAGGCCTTGCGCGAGGCTGTGCTCGCTCTGCACGAACAACGCGAGGTTGTCGGCGCGCCCGCCATCGGCGTTGCGCACGACGGTGCGGCTGTCGGTGTCGCGCCAGTCGGACAGCTCGAAGGTCTTGCGATCGAGCGTGCTGCGGTTCAGCGATACGCCGCTGACCAGGAACCAGGTCGCCGACATCGGCGCGCGCAGCGACGCCTCGGCATCGATGCGGCGGTTCGGCTGGTAGGTGAGATTGCCGATTCCCGAGTCGTAGGTCGCACCCGCATCGGCCTGCGCGAAGAACAGGTTGTTGTGCAGCGTGCCGATCTGCGCACGCAGCTCGCTGCCGCCGTCGAAACGGTGTTCGGCCCGCACGAATACACGACGATCGCGCTCGCCGGCCGGCGTCGCGGTGAACCAGTCGGTTCGTGCGAGCGACAGGTTCCGCGTGGCGCCTCCATCGTCGAACGAGACGGTGCCCTCGAAGACCGGTGCGCCGCTCGCGTCGGTGAGAAAGCTGCGCGGCCGGGAGTGGCCGACCGAATACTCGGCCCAGCCGAGCCCGCCGACGATCTTCGTGGCGGGTGAAAGCGCGTAGTGCAGGCTCAGTTGCGCGCTGGTCTGCCACCACGGTCGTGCGCCCTGCGAACCGACGTGGAAACGCGGCGAACCGTCGGGATCGGTGGTCGGACGCACGCCGGTGACGGGAGTCACGGGCGGAGTCGCCGTCCGGGGCGGCGCCTTCACGAGCGGGCTGCTGTCGGGGTCGCCGTCGCTTTCGCGGTACGCGACCGACAGCGACACGCCGAGGCCGCCTTCGTAGCGCTTGCGATGGATGATGGCACCGCCCCGCTGGCCGAGATTTCCCGCGCCTGCCCGGATCTCGGTAAGCGGCTCGTCCGGGCTGCCGGTGATGAAGTTGACGACGCCGCCCATCGACGCGCCGCCGTACAGCGCCGAATAGGGCCCGCGCACGACTTCGACGCGCTCGACGCTGTCGAGCGGGATGCCGACGACGTTGATCCCGCCGCTGGACACGTTGTTCACCGGTTGCCCGTCGATCATCACCAGCGTACGCGGTGTACGCGGGATGCCGCGCAGCGACAGCACGCCCTGGCCGGTTCCCGGGAAGTTCGCCCCCAGCGCCGCACCGCGGATGTACAGCCCCGGCACGTCGGAGAGTGCATCGCCGAGGCGCAGCGGGCTGCGCTGCTCGAGTTCGGCCGAGTCGACGACCGTGACGCTGGCGGGCACGCCCAGGGCCTCGGCCGGCGATCGTGTCGCGGTGATCACGACCGGTGCGAGCGGCAGATCCTCGGAATCCCCGGGCGCAGGCCCTTCGGACTGTGCTTGCGCGATGCCGCCCGCGCAGACGCACGCGACGAACAACGACAACGCGAGGCGGGTGCGAGAAAGAGGTCGGAACGTCGCATTCGCACGGAAAACGACCTTCTGCGGGGGGTTCGGATTCAGGCGCATCTCCCTTCGTTACGTACCGGCGGGCGTTGGCTGCGTTGCCGGCGTGCATTGTCGTGCTGCGATGCAACGCAACTATTGACGTCCGTCAATGAGCCGGACGCCCTGCTCCGCGATGATTGCCCCCGATGCCCGTAGGGTTGAAGGGCGATATCCGAGGAACCTTAAATGAGAGTGATTGCACGCATGACGCCCGCTGCCTGGATCGTTGCGGCGGTGTTCGCAGCCGCCTCCGGCCCGCTGTTGGCGCAGGACAAGAAGGATCCGTCCAAGCACGTCACGGAAGCCGAGGCCGCGTACCAGGCAGGTGGTTCGCCGCTCGGCGCGGACGACATGCACCACGACATGAACCCGAAAGCCCCGCCGATGAGCAAGGCGGAGTTCGACAAGGGTCGCCAGATCTACTTCGAGCGTTGCGCCGGCTGCCACGGCGTGCTGCGCAAGGGTGCGACGGGCAAGCCGCTGACTCCCGACATCACGCTCGAGCGCGGATCCGAATACCTGAAGACCTTCATCAAGTACGGCTCGCCGGCCGGCATGCCCAACTGGGGCACGTCGGGCGAGATGACCGACGCGGAAGTCGACATGATGGCGCGCTACATCCAGCAGTCGCCTCCGACGCCGCCGGAGTGGAGCCTCGACGACATGAAGAAGACCTGGAAGGTCATCGTCGATCCGGCCAAGCGCCCGAAGAAGAAGATGAACAACATCGACATCGCGAACCTCTTCTCGGTGACGCTGCGCGACACCGGCGAGATCGCGCTGATCGACGGCGCCTCGAAGAAGATCGTCAACATCGTGAAGACCGGCTACGCGGTGCACATCTCGCGCACCTCGGCTTCGGGCCGCTACCTGTACGTGATCGGCCGTGACGGCAAGATCAACCTGATCGACCTGTGGATGGAAACGCCCGACAACGTCGCCGAGATCCGCATCGGCCTCGAAGCGCGTTCGGTCGAGACGTCCAAGGACAAGAAGTACCAGGATCAGTTCGCGATCGCCGGAGCCTACTGGCCGCCGCAGTTCGTGATCATGAAAGGCGACACGCTCGAGCCGCTGCGCGTGCAGTCGACGCGCGGCATGACGGTCGACACGCAGGAGTTCCACCCGGAACCGCGCGTGGCCTCGATCGTCGCGGTGCACGACAAGCCGCAGTTCATCGTCAACGTCAAGGAGACCGGCAAGATCATGCTGGTCGACTACACCGACCTGAAGAACCTGCGGACGATCGAGATCGGCGCGGCGCGCTTCCTGCACGACGGCGGCTGGGACGCTTCCAAGCGCTACTTCCTCGTGGCGGCGAACCAGTCGGACAAGGTCGCGGTCGTCGACAGCAAGGACGACGCGCTCGAGGCGATCGTCGACGTGGGCAAGATCCCGCACCCGGGGCGCGGCGCGAACTTCGTGCATCCGAAATTCGGTCCCGTCTGGGCGACCGGCCACCTCGGCGACGAGACGATCGCGCTGATCGGCACCGATCCGGCCAAGCACAAGGCGAACGCATGGAAGGTCGTGCAATCGCTGAAGGCGCAGGGCGGCGGCAACCTGTTCATCAAGACGCACCCGAAGTCGTCGAACCTCTGGGTCGACACGCCGCTGAACCCCGATGCCAAGATCAACCAGTCGATCGCGGTGTTCGACATCAAGAACCTGGACAAACCCTTCGTGGTCCTGCCGATCGCCGACTGGGCCGAGGTAGGCGAAGGCGCGAAGCGGGTCACGCAACCCGAGTACAATCGCGCCGGCGACGAGGTCTGGTTCTCGGTGTGGAGCGCGAAGAACCAGGAGTCGGCAATCGTGGTGGTCGATGACAAGACGCGCAAGCTGAAGGCAGTCATCAAGGACAAGCGGCTTATCACGCCCACCGGAAAGTTCAACGTCTACAATACGCAGCACGACGTCTACTGATATCGGGAGGGAAGTCCGAATGAAGCGTTCCTTGTTGATCCGGCTCGCCGTAGCGGGAGCCGTGGCCGGAGTCGCGGCACCCGCGTTCGCGGACGCCGCCCTGGCGAAGAAGCACAACTGTACGGCGTGTCACGCGGTCGACAAGAAGCTCGTCGGCCCCTCGTACGCGGATGTCGCGAAGAAATACAAGGACGATGCTTCGGCTCCCGCCAAGCTGGCCGAGAAGGTGAAGAAGGGCGGTTCGGGGGTCTGGGGTCCGGTGCCGATGCCGCCCAACGCGGCGGTACCCGACGCCGACATCCAGAAGCTGGTCGCCTGGATCC
The DNA here is from genome assembly GCA_964481165.1 of uncultured Limnobacter sp. GTDB lineage: Bacteria > Pseudomonadota > Gammaproteobacteria > Burkholderiales > Burkholderiaceae_E > Zeimonas. The sequence goes on from CAYZYC010000092.1 coordinate 8,342, forward strand.
TCGCCGGCGCGAAGTGAACGTCACAGCCGGTAGTACACGGCAAGGGCGGCTCGATGAGCCGCCCTTTTTCGTTGTGCGGCCCGGCGGGCCGCGCTTCCTTGCTATGCGGCCCGGCGGGTCGCGCTTCTGCGTTTCGCGGCTCGGCGAGCGCATGCGCGCCGCTGCGTCGTCGGCAATGCCGCTGCTGCTGGCGGCGGCCTGCTCGTTCGCATCGTTCGACGCGCGCGGCGCATCCGCCGCCTGGATCGTCGTCGGCGAACCCGGCGTGACGGAACTGCGCACACTCGATTGCGCGAGCGGAGACGAGCTCGCGCGCACCGAACTGCCCGCCGCATTGACCGCGCCGGTCGCGTGGTCATCGGACGGCGATGCGGTTTTCGCAACGATCGCCGGGGCCCGTCTGCTTCGCTATTCGCTGCCCGACCTGCGCGAGAGTGCGCGCGCCGCGTTGCGCTTCGATGCAGCCGCTCTCGCCGCCTCGGGCGGGCACGATGGCATCGTCCTGGCCGGCGGCAGCGGCTCGCCGATGCTCTCCGCACACGATCCGCGATCGCTGGCGACGCTGCACGAATACCGGCACGACGGCGGTGCCACCGTTTCCGCGATTCTCGACCTGCCCGCACGCGCGCGTTTCGCGCTCGCGTTCTCCGACCTGCCCGAGGCGTGGGAGATCGCCTACGGCCGCGACGCACCGCCCGTATTGCAGGGGCTCGTGCACGACTACCGGATGCGCGAAGCCGTCGAGCTGCCGGGGCGGCTGACGCCGCGGCGTTTTCGCATCCCCGACGCGACGCGCGGCCTGGTCGCCGGTGCGGCTGCTTTCGAGCTGCTTCGCATCGACGCGTCGGGCAACGTCGGCGTCGTGCAGCTCGACGTGCGCCGCGAAATCGAACGTCCGGTCGTCGCAGCCGTGCCGCCGGCGCACGGCATCGCGGCCTGGCGATCGGCCTCGAGGCGCGGCTGGGTGCTGGCCGGCGAAGGCGATGCGGCGCTGCGCGTATTGCACTCCGGCAGCTGGCGGCTCGGGGAGCCGGTGCCGCTTCCGGGCGCGCTGCTCGCGCTCGCCCCCGACGAAGGCCGCGTGCTGGTCGCCTACCGCAGCGCCACGAACGTCGTCGTCTCGACGATCGACGCGGGCTCGCGCGAATCGAAGACCGTGGGCAGCGTACGCGACGGCGCGGCGATGCCGCTGCGATTCGTTCGCGGCACGAACGGCTGCGTCGCGCTCGTCGACCGCGACGGCCGTTGGCAGGCGGGATTTACGCGAGAAACGCGCGAAGCCGCTCGGCGTCGAGGATCGTGATCTCGGCGCCGCGCACGCTGATCAGGTTCTCGTGGCTCAGTTCGCCGAGGATGCGCGAGAAGTGCTCGGGAGTCAGGTTCAGCCGCGACGCGATCACGCCCTTGCTCGTGTCGAGCACGATGCGCACCGGCGACGACGTGTCCTGCTGCTGGTCGATGTCGCGCAGCAGGTAGCCGATCACGCGCTGCATTCCCGA
>CAYZYC010000093.1:0-9728 GCA_964481165.1 uncultured Limnobacter sp.
GGCGCCGACACCGCGGTCGAGGGATCGGGCATCGGCGCGGACGGCGCCGATGCGGTCGGCGTTGCCGATGCGGTCGGCGTTGCCGATGCGGCCGGCGTTGCCGACGCGGCGGGTGTTGCCGATGCGGCAGTAGGCGTCGACGCTGTGGTCGCATTCGACGGCGCAGCCGGTGCGGGCGGAACGACGGCGCCGGTCGCGGCACTTCTGCGCGCACGCTCGGCCCGGTTCGTGCCGCGCCGGGCCGCGTTTTCGGCGCCACGGTCTTCCAGCCGCGACAGCGGGACGCTGCGCAGTCGATCGGCATCGTGCTGCTGCTCGACCATCTGCGGTTCGCGATCGCTTCCGGACGACCCGAGCCAGCCGCGACCCCATGCGAAGACGATCGCGTTGGCGACGAGCAGAGCGATCAGCAGGCGCCCGATCACGCGCGATCCCCGCTCACGTCCGGACCCGCTTCACCGCGCGTCGACGGGCGGCTGCACGCGGCGCACCGTCACTTCGCCGGCATTGAGCACGCGCAGGCCACTCGGCGTCTGCACGCGCAGGCCGCCGGTCGCGTCGATGCCGAGCGCGCGTCCCGCGACGATCGTGCGATCGCCGTCCGTCGCGGTCACCGCTTCGCCGGCAAGCGCATCGAATCGCTGCCACTCGGCGATGAACGGCGCGAGCCCGTGCGCGAGAAAGCATTCGGTCGCCGGCACGACCGCCGCGGCGATGCATCCGATGACCGACTCGGGAGCGTCGCGCGACAGCGAGTCGTCGAACAACCCGCAAGCCGGCACGGCCATCGCGGCGCCGTCCTTCGGAGCGACGAGGTTCACGCCGATGCCCACGACGATCCGTTCGATCGAGCCCTGTGCAGCGCGCGGCACCGGCGGGCTTCGCCGCGTCTCGACGAGGATTCCGCCGAGTTTGCGGCCCGCGCGTTGCAGGTCGTTCGGCCACTTCAGCGCGACGTCGGGAGCCCACGGCGTCAGCGCCGAAGCGGCCGCGGCGCCGACGGCGATCGGCAATGCCGCCGGCGGAGGCTGCGCGCCGACTGCGCGTTCGAACGCGATCGAGAACGCGATCGCGCGGCCCGGCTCGGTGATCCACGAGCGTCCCCGCCGGCCGCGGCCGGCGGTCTGCGAGGCCGTCGCGAGCAGCCGCGGCGGCGCCGGCGCATCGCCGAACGCCGCCTCCATCAGGTCGTCGTTCGTCGATCCGGTTTCGTCGACCGCCGTGACGCGCAGCGTGTCGCAGCCGGCAGCCAGGCGGATCCGCTCCACATCGATGGCGCTCACTGGCCTGCCCTCATTGCAGTGGACGCTGTCGGCATGCTCATGACACGTCGATGATAACGGGCTTCGCCGCGCGCGCGCCGCGCGGGAACCGGCGGTAAGCTCTCGGCCGTGCCGCCGCCCGCCCAGCAGATGCCGATTCCGCCCACGGGGCACCGTGTTCCGGCGACCGGATGGTGGCTCGCGGCGTACGTCGCCGCCGTCGTCTACGCGTCGCTGTACCCGTGGTCGGGCTGGCGTGCGCCGGGGTGGTGGATGCTCGACTTCGCCACGCAACCGTGGCCGCGCTGGTGGACGCGCTTCGACGTCGCCACGAACGTGCTCGCGTACGTGCCGCTCGGCCTGCTGCTCGCCGTGTGGCTGGCCCGCAGGCTCGCCTTTCGGCCCGCACCGGCGGCGCTCGTCGCAGTCGGGGTCGCGCTGGCGATGTCGTTCGCGCTCGAATCGCTGCAGAGCCTGCTGCCGGGGCGCGTGCCGTCGCGCCTCGACGTGCTCGCCAACGTCGCGGGAACGGCGCTCGGCGCAGCGTTTGCCGCTTCGCTCGGCGTGTCGCGGATCGGGGACCGGCTCGGCGCCCTGTCGCCGGCGGTACGACAGCGATCGCACGCGACGTCCGGCCTGATGCTGCTGTGCGCGTGGCCGATCGCGCAGTGGTATCCGCAATCGATGGTGTTCGCCACCGGCGACCTGCTGATCGCCTGGCCGCGCGCGCCCGACGATGCCGGCGCGCCGTGGTGGTCGGCGCTGCTGCTGCCGGGGCACTACGAGCCGTTCGCCGAAGCAGCCGGAGTCGCGCTCGCGGTGGTTGCCGTCGGACTGGTCGCCCGCGAGTTGCTGGTGCCGCTGCGCGGGGCGTCGCCGTGGCAGTCGTTCTGGCCGCTCGCGTTGCCGATCGTCGCGGCGTGCGCGATCAAGACGGCCGCATCGGCCGCCGTGCTCGGGAAGGCGCACGCGCTGAGCTGGCTGAACGCCGCCGTGCAGGGCGGACTGATCGCAGGGGCGGTCGCCCTGCTCGTGCTCGGCAGTTCGGGGCCACGCATGCGCCTGCGCTGGGCGATCGGTGCGATCGCCGCCGGCACCGTGCTGTTCAACCTCGCTCCGCCGAACGAGTACTACCTCGCGATGCTCGCGAGCTGGGGCGGCGCCTGGACGAACTTCCACGGACTGCTGCGCGCGCTCGCGACGATCTGGCCCTATGCGGCAATCGCCTGGTGCGCATGGCGCCTGCGGGCTCTGCGGGCTCTGCGGCCGATGCGGCCGATGCGGCGCCTATAATGGACCGATGAGTTCCTTCTACGAACGCCACATCTTCTTCTGCGTCAATCGTCGCGACGATCCGGGTCGCGAATGCTGCGCGCAGCACGGCAGCGAAGCGCTGCAGGCCTACGCGAAGGAGCGGGTCAAGGCGCTCGGACTCGCCGGCCCGGGCAAGGTGCGCGTCAACAAGGCGGGATGCCTCGATCGTTGCGAGCTTGGTCCGGTGGCAGTGGTCTATCCCGACGGCGTCTGGTACACCTACCTCGACCGAAGCGACATCGACGAGATCGTCGAATCGCATCTGCGCGACGGCAAACCGGTCGAACGGCTCCGGCTCGAATGAACTCCGGCACGCGGGTGCTGGCGGTCGACGGGCCCGCGGGTCCGATCGACACCGCGCTCGATCGACCCGCCGGGAAATCGACCGGGATCGCGATCGTCGCGCATCCGCATCCGAAGTACGGCGGCACGCGCGACAACAAGGTCGTGCAGACGCTCGCACGCGCGCTGCTCGCGCTCGGCTACACGGTCTGGCGCCCCAACTTCCGCGGTGTCGGCGATTCGGCAGGCAGCTACGACGAAGGAATCGGCGAAACCGAAGACGTGCTCGCGCTCGTGCGCCACGCCCGCGCCGAGGCGGTCGCGGGGCAGCCGCAAGCGCAGCTGCCGCTGGTGCTCGCGGGGTTCTCGTTCGGAACCTACGTGCAGACGCGCGTCGCGCGACGGCTGCGCGAGCAGGGGGATGCCGTTCATCGGCTCGTCCTGGTGGGCGCGGCCGCCTCGCGCTTCCCGCTGGAAACGGTGCCGGAAGACACGCTGGTCATACACGGCGAGCACGACGAAACCGTTCCGCTGCAGTCGGTGCTGGACTGGGCGCGGCCGCAGGAGCTGCCGATCGTCGTAATCCCCGGCTGCGAGCATTTCTTCCATCGTAAACTGGCCCTGCTCAAGCGCATCGTGCTCGACACGCTGGCCCCCCGGGACGATCGGGACCGCCCGTAGCGACGCGACCCGCGCGATGGGGAGACTGCGATGGAGATTTCGCCGACAACGGTCTTTCGGAAGACCGAGCGCGGTACCGAAGAGCTGAAGACGCGCGCGCACGGACTGACGCCGCGGCTTCGCCAGCTGCTGATCCTGGTCGACGGCAGGCGCGACGTCGCCGAGATCGCGCGCGTGTTGCCGCAGCCCGGACTCGACGCGCAGATGGCGCAGCTCGCGAGCGATGGTTTCATCGCATCGGCAGCGAAGGCGGCCGCGGGCGGCGGCGTGGATGCGCCGCAGGCGCCGTCCGAACGGGCATCGCTTCCGCAGCCGCGATTCGAAAACACCGGCACGAACACCGGCACGCGTTCGTCGCGCGCATCGGCCGGTTCGACGCCTGCAGACACCGCAACCGCGAAGACTCCCGCCGTGCCCGGCGATCGGCCGGCCGCGGCGCACGCGACAGTACCGCCTGCGCCGTCCGCGCCCGCAGAGGATCTGCGCACGCTGCGCAGGCGCGTCACGCAGGCACTGCTCGAGATCGTCGGCCCGAACGGCGACGACTTCGCGATCCGGATCGAACGCGCGGCTTCGGTCGGCGACCTGCGCGCGATGGTGCCCGCATTGCTGTCGATCGTCGAAGCGATCGGGGGTCGGCGCGGAGTCGACCGGTTCCTCGAACGTTGCGGCCCGATCTGAAACCCGCAGCGACTCCCCGGTGACGCTGTCGCAGCCGGACCCGCGGCTCGTCTACGGCCGCACGATCGAAGGCGACGACGAAACCGGCGCCTGCAGCCGCGACATCGCCCATTCGTCGCGTCGCGTCCTCGCGCTGGTCGACGGCCTGCGGCGCGTCGGAGACCTCGTCGCATTCGCCCGGCCGGGCGAACTGGGCACGGCGCTCGCCGAACTCGAGCGGCACGGCCTGATCGAAGTCGTCGGAGTCGCCGCCGAGCCGTCGGAATCCGAGCGGCGCGCACGCGAGGTCGCCGAGCAGAAGCTGCTCGAAGCAGCCCGGCGCACGCTGCACGATGCCTTCGCCGACGAACTCGGCACGGCGTCACACGTCTGGCAGGCACGCGCCGCGGACAGCGTCAGCATGGAGGTGCTGCGGCGGGTCCTTCGCGAAGCGGTGGACGTCGTGCAGGCACGCCGGGGAGAAGCGGCTGCGCGACGCGTCCTCGAAGCGGTCCGGCCGATCTTCGAGAGCGCCGACGAACGCCGGTCGCGCCGCTGACGGCTGCCGGCGACGCCCCGGCGCCGTGCTGCGTCCTATAATTCCCCGCTCCCGTTGCGTTGCCCGCGGATCGGCGCCCGCAAGGCGCCACGTCGACGTGCCGCTGCACTTCGGCGTCACGCCGCCCTACCCGAGAGTATCGATGTCGTTGCCACGCCTGTTCGCCGTCCTGTCGCTGCTGCTGTTCACCGCCGTCGATGGGGCGCTCGCACAGGTGTCACCGCCGACGATCGCCGCACGATCGTGGCTGTTGTTCGATGCGACCACCGGTCAGATCCTGGCGTCGCACGAACCCGATACGAAGGTCGAACCGGCGTCGCTGACGAAGATCATGACCGTCTATCTCGCCTTCGAGGCGCTGCGCGAGAAGCGACTGACGCTCGACCAGCGCCCGGCCGTGTCGCAGGCCGCGTACAAGGCCATCGGTTCGCGCATGTTCATCGAGCCGTCCAGGCCGGCGAGCGTCGAGGAGCTGCTCAACGGCGTGATCGTGCAATCGGGCAACGACGCGTCGATCGTGCTTGCCGAAGCGCTCGCCGGCAGCGAAGAGACCTTCGCCGAGCAGATGAACCGCACGGCGCAGCGCATCGGAATGCGCAACACGCAGTTCCGCAACTCGACCGGATTGCCCGATCCGCAGCACTACACGACGGCGCGTGACCTCGCGGTGCTCGCCGCCCGGCTGATCGAGGATTTCCCCGACCAGTACCCGCTCTACTCGAAACGCGAGTTCACCTACAACAACATCCGCCAGCCGAATCGCAACCGGCTGCTCGCGATCGACCCGAGCGTCGACGGGATGAAGACCGGCCACACCGAAGCCGCAGGCTATTGCCTGATCGCGTCGGCGCGCCGCGACATCCCGGGAACGGACGGCAGCCGGCGCCTGATCAGCGTGGTGCTCGGCGCCGCCTCCGAGTCGGCGCGCGCGATCGAATCGCAGAAGCTGTTGAACTACGGATTCCAGAACTTCGACGTCGTCCGGATCTACGGCAAGGGCGCCCCGGCCGGCAGCTACGAGATCTGGAAAGGCGATGCCGACACCGTCGAAGGCGGATTCGAACGCGAAGTGATCGTCGCCGTCCCGCGCGGGCAGGCCGGACAGGTGAAGGCCGAGATCGAACGCGTGCAGCCGCTCGTCGCGCCGGTCGCGCAGGGCCAGCAGATCGGCACGCTGCGCGTGCGCATCGGCGACGAACTCGTCACCGAGCGCCCCCTGGTCGCGCTCTCCGCAGTCGGTCCTGCCGGATGGTTGGGGCGCAGCTGGGACGCGCTTCGCATGATGATCGCGCGCTGACGCGCCGGTCGCGCCTTCGACGACCCGCACCGGAATCGAGATGAAGCAGACCGCGTGGCTCAACGGCGAGTTCCTCCCGCTCGAGGAAGCGCGCGTTCCGGTCCTCGACCGGGGCTTCATCTTCGGCGACGGCGTCTACGAGGTCGTTCCGGTGTACGCGGGTCGGCCGTTTCGCTGGCCGCATCACCTCGCGCGGCTCGGGCGCAGCCTTGCCGCCGTGTCGATCGCCAATCCGTACGACGACGACGCGTGGACCGCACTCGTGTCGCAACTCGTCGCGCGCCACGAATGGACGCACCAGTTCGTCTATCTGCAGGTCACGCGCGGCGTCGCGCGGCGCGACCACGCATTCCCGCAGGACGTGGCGCCGACGGTGTTCGCGATGAGCAGCGAGCTGATCGAGCCGCCGGCCGCGCTGCTCGAGCAAGGCGTCGCGGTCGTCAGCCTGCCCGACGAACGCTGGCTGCACTGCGACATCAAGACGACCTCGCTGCTCGGCAACGTGCTCGCGCGACAGGCCGCGGTTTCGGCGGGCGCCGCCGAATGCGTGATGTTCCGCGACGGATTCCTCACCGAGGGATCGGCGAGCAACATCTGGGTCGTGCGCAACGGCACCGTCTTCGGTCCGCCGAAGGACCGGCTGGTCCTCGAGGGCATCCGCTACGGGCTGGTCGCCGAACTGTGCGAAGCGACCGGCATTGCGCTGGAGATCCGCCGCATCCTGCGCGAAGAGGTGCAGGCGGCCGACGAGCTGCTGCTGAGCTCGGCGACGAAGGAGCTGCTGCCGATCACCCGGCTCGACGGGCACGCGGTGGGAAGCGGAAAGCCGGGCCCGGTCTTTGCAGCGCTGCATGCGGCCTACCAGCGCGCCAAGGCGCAGAGTTCGCAATGAACGCGATGAGCGACGACCGCAGCCTCTCCGAAGCGTTCGACCGGCTCGAGCGCCTGCTCGAATTCCCGGTCGACTTCCCGTTGAAGATCATGGGACGCAGGGTCGACGGTTTCGCGCAGACGATGGCGTCGCTGGTCGGCGAGCACGTCCCCGATTTCGATCCGTCGACGATCGAGCTGCGCGCTTCGAGCAAGGGCACGTACCTGAGCGTCACCGTCGTCGTGCGCGTCGATTCGCGCGAGCAGCTCGAAGCCCTGTACCGCTCGATCGCGGTGCACCCGATGGTCAGCATAGTGCTTTGAGACCCTCGTCGCCGATCCCGGCTCCGCTCGTGCGCCCGCTGCGCCGCTGTGCGTACGAGGCGGCCGAACCGGCGATGCGGCAGTTCACGCTCGAGCGCGGCCCCGCTGCGCGCGACGAGATCTGGCTCGTCGAACACCCGGCGGTGTTCACGCTCGGTCGCCGGGCGGATGTTCGGCATCTGCACGACGCAGGGACGATTCCGGTGGTCCGCACCGAGCGCGGCGGGCAGGTCACCTACCACGGGCCAGGGCAAGTGGTCGCTTACTTGCTCATTGATCTGCGCCGGCGCGTGCTGTCGGTGCGCAGCTTGGTCGAGCGAATCGAATCGGCGACGATCGGGACGCTCGCCGCCTGGCAGATCGCCGCCACCCGCCGACCGGGTGCTCCGGGGGTCTACCTGCGCGTCGGCGCCGCCGCCGGCGCCAAGATCGCGTCGCTGGGGATCCGCGTCTCGAACGGCTGCAGCTACCACGGCGTCGCGCTGAACGTCTCGATGGACCTCGAGCCGTTCACCCGAATCGACCCATGCGGATATCCGGGGCAAAGGGTCACCGACATGCGATCCTGCATCGGCAAGGTCGATTTCGCTTCGGTCGCCGCCCGATTCGGAACCATGCTCGCCGCGGCGATCCACGAAGGCGCACCGACGCCGCACAACGTTCCCGAACACGACCACCGATGACCTCGACAGCGAATACGCCCGCATCCTCCGACCCGACCGTCAAGCAGAAGGGGTCCGCGAAGACCTCGCGCATCCCGATCAAGGTCGTCCCGCTCGCCGAACCGCTGCGCAAGCCCGAGTGGATCCGCGTGCGCCCGGCCGCCGACGGCGCGCGCTTCGCGCACATCAAGCGGACACTGCGCGAACACCGCCTGCACACCGTCTGCGAGGAAGCGTCGTGCCCGAACATCGGCGAGTGCTTCGGCAACGGGACTGCGACGTTCATGATCCTGGGCGACAAGTGCACGCGCCGCTGCCCGTTCTGCGACGTCGGCCACGGACGTCCCGACCCGGTCGACGCCGCCGAACCGGCGCAGCTCGCCGACACGATCGCGGCGCTGCAGCTGTCGTACGTGGTGATCACCAGCGTCGACCGCGACGACCTGCGCGACGGCGGCGCGCAGCACTTCGCCGACTGCATCCGCGCGGTGCGCGAGCGCTCGCCCGGCACCCGCATCGAAGTGCTCGTGCCCGATTTCCGCGGCCGGCTCGAACGCGCGCTCGGGATCCTCGAATCCGCGCCCCCCGACGTGATGAACCACAACCTCGAGACCGTGCCGCGGCTGTACCGGCAGGCGCGCCCGGGTGCCGACTACGCACATTCGCTGCGCCTGCTCGCCGAGTTCGGCCGGCGCGTGCCGGGCGTGCCGACGAAATCGGGCCTGATGGTCGGGCTGGGGGAAACCGACGACGAGATCGTGCAGACGATGCGCGACCTGCGCGCGCACGGCGTCTCGATGCTGACGATCGGCCAGTACCTCGCGCCGTCGACGGCACACCTGCCGGTGCAGCGCTACGTGCATCCCGACACGTTCCGGCGCTTCGCCGACGAAGCAGGGCGCATCGGCTTCACGAACACCGCGTCGGGGCCGCTCGTGCGATCCTCGTACCATGCGGATCGCCAGGCGCACGACGCCGGCGTGGGCGGATCGGGTGTGGGCTGACCGTTTGCACTGCCGTCGCGCGAGCGTTTACAGTTCGTCCAGGTTGCCAGGCCGCCGTCCGGAAGCCCGGAGGTCTTGGGGGCAAGCCCCTATGGAAAGGCCTGTCAGCAATCGCCAACATTCATCCTCTCAATGAAAGGAGCAGGTACATGAGGCTTGCAGCAACCATTGCCGCCGGCGCAGTCGCGCTGTCGTTCTCGATCGGGGCGTGGGCCCAGTCCCCGATCGTCGTCAAGTTCAGCCACGTGGTCGCCGAGGCCACGCCGAAAGGCCAGGGCGCGCTGAAGTTCAAGGAAGTCGCCGAGAAGCTGCTGCCCGGCAAGGTGCAGGTGCAGGTGTTCCCGAGCTCGCAGCTGTTCGGCGACGCGAAGGAGATGGAGGCGCTGCTGCTCGGCGACGTGCAGTTCATCGCGCCGTCGCTGTCGAAGTTCGACCGCTACACGAAGAAGATCCAGCTCTTCGACCTGCCGTTCCTGTTCGACGACATTGCGGCGGTCGACCGCTTCCAGCAGAGCAAGGAAGGCCAGGACCTGCTGACGGTGATGAAGAATCGCAACCTGCTCGGGGTCGGGTACTGGCACAACGGAATGAAGCAGCTGTCGACGAACCGCGACGAGCTCACGCGTCCGGAACACGTGAAGGGGCTGAAGTTCCGCATCCAGGCGTCCGACGTGCTCGAGGCGCAGTTCCGCGCGCTCGGCGCCAACCCGCAGAAGATGGCCTTCGCCGAGGTGTACCAGGCGTTGCAGACCGGCGTGGTCGACGGCCAGGAGAACACCTGGTCGAACATCTACTCGCAGAAGTTCCACGAGG
>CAYZYC010000094.1:0-9635 GCA_964481165.1 uncultured Limnobacter sp.
AGGTCGTAGCCGGCCGACGACTTCTTCGCGCGCCGCGCGGTGCGCACGACCTTGCCTTCGGCGGTGACCACCGTGAGCCCGACCACGTTCTCCTTCATCGTTCCGTAGCGCACGGCGTTGGTGCCCGACGCACGCGTCGCCGCCATCCCGCCGAGACTCGCGTCGGCTCCCGGATCGATCGGAAAGAACAGCCCCGTCGATTTCAGCTCGTCGTTCAGCTGCTTGCGCGTCACGCCGGCCTGCACCGTGGCCGTGAGGTCCTCGGCATGGACCGCCAGCACGCGGTTCATCTGCGACACGTCGACCGACACGCCGCCGTGCACTGCGAGCAGGTGGCCCTCGAGCGACGAACCCACGCCGTACGGAATCACCGGCACCTGGAATGCGCGGCACTGCGCGACGACGTCGGCGACCTCGTCGGTGCTCTGCGCGAACACGACCGCGTCGGGCGGAGCCGGCGGAAACGGCGATTCGTCGCGGCCGTGGTGGTCGCGAACCGCGTCGGCGGTGCTGAAACGCTCGCCGAAACGAGCGCGCAACGCGGCCGCGAGCGCCTCGGGCAATGGCCGCCTGAGCGCTTGGGCGGAAACGGACGGCTGGTTCACTGTGGCCTCCGGTGGTACACGCGATCCGTCCAGGGTCGCCGGCGGAAGCGCGAACAACCGGCAGTTTAGACTGTCCGCTTCACAGGGGACCGGATCGGGCCATGGGACACCGACTTTCGAAGATCGCGACGCGCACCGGAGACGACGGCACGACCGGGCTGGGCGACGGCAGCCGCACCCGCAAGGACAGCCTGCGCATCGATGCGATCGGCCAGGTCGACGAGCTGAATGCGACGCTCGGCGTGCTGCTGACCGAAACGCTGCCCGAACCGATCCGCGAGGCGCTGGTCGACGTCCAGCACGACCTCTTCGACCTCGGCGGCGAGTTGTGCATTCCCGGCCTGGAGAACCTGCCGCAACAGCGCGTCGCCCGGCTCGACGAACTGCTCGATGCGTACAACGCCGACCTGCCGCGGCTGCAGGAGTTCATCCTTCCCGGCGGATCGCGCGCCGCCGCGTTCGCGCACGTGACGAGAACCGTGTGCCGGCGTGCCGAGCGCGCGCTGGTCGCGCTCGGCAGCGAGGAAACGGTGCGCCCGGCATGCCGTCAGTACCTGAACCGCCTGTCCGACCTGATGTTCGTGCTCGGACGCGTGTTCAATCGCGAAGCGGGCGTTGCCGACGTGCTCTGGGAGAAAGGGCGCGAGCGCTGACGCACTCGGGGGAGCGCCGGCGCCGATGCGCTCGGAACGAGTGTCGGCGCCGATGCGCTCGAAGACCCGCGCTCAGGCGTCGCGGGCCGCTTCGAGGTACGAGACGAGTTTCGCGCTCGTCTGGCGCAGCCGCTCCGAGAGCAGCTGTACGAGCTTCAGCAGGATCTTGTTGCCGAGCTTGGGCTCGTCGCCGAGCACGAGCATCAGCGCGTCGCGCGTGAGCACCGCAATGCGGCTGTCCTCCAGCGTGACGCACGATGCGAACCGCGGCTCGCCGTCGAACATCGACATCTCGCCGAGCGAATGCCCGGAATGCGCGACCGCGATGCGCGACGGGTAGTTGTACCGGTTGCGCCGCAGGACGTCGACCATCCCCTGCATCAGCAGCATCATGAAGTCGCCGGTCTCGCCCTCGTTGATGATCGTGACGCCGGGCGGCGCTTCGTACACGTACATGAACGTGCCGAGCTTGCGGGTTTCTTCCATCTCGAGACCCGAGAACAGCGGCGTCTTGGCCATCAGTGCATGGATCTGGTCGGCGAATTCGCTGGCGCGCCCGATCGGCCGAAGGCCGACTGCAAGCAGCCGCTCGTGTGGTGTTCGCCGCCCCGGGACCGTCGCGGTCGCCGCGGACTGAGGCGAAGCGTCGCCTTTCACCGCTTCCATCGATACCTCCGATTCCTGGCCGATTTATAGCATGTTATGCGGCGCAGAAAAGCCGCGCGCCGCGACGCGTTTCGCGCGCTTCGCGGTTTTTCCGACGGATGGCACCGCCTTGCGCGAGAACCTTCGGCGCGCGCGCGACGGGCGTCATTCGTCAGCCGACAGACGGCGGCGGCGAACCGCCTCGGCGAGCGTCTCCAGCAACGGGACGCTGTCTTCCCAGCCGATGCAGCCGTCGGTGATGCTCTGTCCGTAGAGCAGCGGCTTGCCCGCAACCAGATCCTGGCGGCCCGGCTGCAGATGACTCTCGATCATCATGCCGACGATGCGCTCGTCGCCGGCGGCGATCTGCGCGGCGATCGTCGCGACGACCGCCGTCTGGTTCTCGTAGCGTTTCTGGCTGTTGCCGTGGCTGGCGTCGATCATCAACCGGCACGGCAACCCCGCCGACGCAGCCGCACGGCATGCCTCGTCGACGCTCGCCGCGTCGTAGTTGGGCCTGCTGCCCCCGCGCAGGATCATGTGGCAATCGTCGTTGCCGTTGGTCGAGACGATTGCCGAATGCCCGCCCTTGGTCACCGAGAGAAAGTGATGCGGCTGCGACGCGGCCTTGATCGCATCGAGCGCGATCCTCAGGTTGCCGTCGGTACCGTTCTTGAAACCGACGGGACACGACAGCCCCGACGCGAGCTCGCGGTGCACCTGCGATTCGGTCGTGCGCGCTCCGATCGCGCCCCAGGAGATCAGGTCGGCGTAATACTGCGGCGTGATCATGTCGAGGTATTCGGTGCCGGCCGGCATTCCCATGCGCGCGAGATCGAGCAGCAACTCGCGCGCGATGCGCAATCCCTTGTTGATGTCGAAGCTGTGGTTCAACCCGGGGTCGTTGATCAACCCCTTCCAGCCGACCGTCGTGCGCGGCTTCTCGAAATACACGCGCATGACGATCTCGAGTTCCCCGGCGAAGCGGTTGCGCTGTTCGAGCAGCCGTTCCGCGTATTCCCGCGCCGCCTTCGGGTCGTGAATCGAGCACGGCCCGATGACGACGACCAGGCGATCGTCGCTGCCGTGCAGGATCCGGTGAATCGCCTGGCGCGTCGTGTACGTCGTCTCGGCAGCACGTTCGTCGATGGCGAACTCGCGCAGCAGATGCGACGGAGGAGCGAGTTCCTTGATCTCGCGGATGCGCAGGTCGTCGGTGCGGTGGGTCATGATCGTGTGGGTGTCGGAAGAAAAAAAAACCGCCGGTCGGTGCCGGCGGTCGGTTGGATTCGGAGCTGCTGCTTCAGGCTTGCATACACGCTACCGACTCGTCCCGCCCGCGGCAGGGAAAGCCGAAAAAGTACGCAAAAAAGAAGGGAGCGCGTTTCGCTGTGCAGTGCAGCATTCCGGAAGTGTACGACTCGATTGCGCCGGCCGCAAGCGTCCGACGCGGTGCGTGCGCGAAGCGCAACGTGCCGAATCCCGACCCGTGCATGTGCTCATCGATCGGGCGGCTGGCCGGAATCCGCAACGTCCGATGCGCCGGGCGGCGGGATCCAGCGCCACAGCAGCGCCCCGCCCAGCAACGCCAGCAACCCGGTGGCAGCGATGCCGGCGGCCAGTGTCGCGACCGCGGCCATCGCCGAAAGCAGTACCGGCCCGGCGGTGGCGCCGAAGTCCGAAAGCAGCCGCCAGACGCCGAAGAACTGCGCGCGCCCGCGCACCGGCGAGTGGTCGGCGCCGAGCGTCATCACGATGCCCGACCCGATTCCATTGCCGAATCCGAGCAGCAGCGAAACGAGCAGCAGCGCCGGCATCGTCGACGTGAACGGCATCAGCAGCAGCGCCGCGCCCATGATCGCCATGCAAGGCACGGCGACCGAGCGGCGGCCCCGCGTATCCATCCGCTTGCCCGCGGGATAGAACACGAGCATGTCGACGGCACCGGCGAGTCCGTAGACGACCGACGCCATCGCCGCGTCCAGTCCGATGTGCTCGGCCCACAGCGGAATGATCGCCTGGCGAGCCGAGCGCACGGCACCGATCAGCGCCACCCCGAGGCCGACGGTCGCGAATACGCGGCGATGCGCAAGCGCGACCGAACGCAACGTCGGCGCGGCGTCGGGCGCGGCGACGGATGCCGCGGCATGCGTCGCCGGACGCTCCTCCTCGGGCAGGTCGGGCATGCCGAGCGCCACGGCGGCCGCGATCGCCATGACGCAGGCGCCTGCCCAGTACGCTCCATGCAGTCCGTACAGGTGCACGAGCGCCGCGCCGGCGAACGGCCCGGCGAACAATCCGATCCGCATGACGCCGCCCAGCGTCGACAGCGCCCGGGCACGGAAATGCAGCGGAACGACAACGGTCAGATAGCTCAGGCGTGCCAGGTTGAACACGGCACCCGCGGCACCGACCAGGAAGATGCCGGCGGCGAAGCCGTGGATCGCATCGGCGAACACGCACAGCAGCATCGCCGCGGCGGCGAGGACCGCTCCGCCGACGAACGCGCGCCGTTCGCCGAATCGGGCGGTCAGCGCCGAGGCCGGCAGGCTGCCTGCGAGCGACCCGATGCCCAACAGCGTCACGACCAGCGCCGCCAGCGCGACCGAACCGCCGAGTTCGCGCACCGTCAGCGGAACCACGGGCAGGATCGCACCCTTGCCGAGTCCGAACAGCAACGACGGACCGAAGACCGGCAGCGCGATCCTGCGCAGGCGAAATGCGGGGGTGCTCACGCGTTCAGCGCGACCGGAATGCGATCATCGGGGCCTGCCGCGGGAGAATCGACATGGACTTCGCCGACACGAGCTTCGAAGACCGATGCGTGATGGTCACCGGTGCCACCGGCAATCTCGGACGAGCGGTGGCGAAGGCATTCGACGATCGTAACGCACGCCTGGTACTCCTCGGATCGCGGCCCGAAAGCCTGCGGCGCGCGTACGGAAACGAAGCCGGCGGCGGCGAGCGGCGCATGACGGCCGCCGTCGACCTGCTCGACGCGCCGCGGGTCGATGCGGTCGTCGCCGAGGCCGTCGCGCGGTTCGGGCGGATCGACGTCCTGTGCAATCTCGCCGGCTCTTTCCGGATGGGCAAGGCGGTGCACGATACGGCCGACGACGACTGGCAGTTCCTCTTCGATGCGAACGTGCGCACGGCGCTGCACGCCACGCGCGCCGTCGTTCCGCACATGCTGTCGGCCGGTGGTGGACGCATCGTCAACGTCGGCGCGTCCGCGGCGCAGAAAGGCGCGGCGCGGATGGGTCCGTACGTCGCTTCCAAGGCAGCGCTGCTGCGCATGACCGAGACGCTGTCGTCGGAACTGCGCGAACATTCGATCAACGTGAACTGCGTGCTTCCGAGCGTGATCGATTCGCCGGAGAACCGCGCTTCGATGCCGCAGGTCGATCCTTCCCGCTGGGTGGCTCCCGAAGACCTCGCGAACGTCATCGTCTTCCTCGCGTCCGACGCGGCCCGCGCGGTGCACGGCGTTGCACTGCCCGTGACCGGTACGGGCTGAACGCGCCCGGCGTTCGCCGTGCCCGCGCGGCCGGCCGCGCTACTTCAGCGAGAGATCGACCCGGGAACCCGGTGCCGGCGCCTTGTCCTTCGCTTCCGGTTTGCCGTCGGGTTTTCCGTCGACAGGCGCCGCGCCGTCGATCTTCGGCGCGACGACGAAGATTCGCTCGCCGGCGATGCCCGACTCGACGAGGCTTTCCTTGACCTGCTGCGCACGGTCGTCGGCCAGCCGCGCAAGGCGCGCATCACCGACCTGCACGTGCTCGAGCAGCATCGCCTTCATGCGCTCGGGCGGCTGCTTCTCGAGCATGCCGATCCGGTTGCGCGGTCGTTCGAAACGTGCGGCCCGGTACTCCTCCTCCAGGTACTTCGCATACTCGTCCGCTTCGATCGTGATCGCAGCGAGCGCCTCGGGATCGGTGCCGGCACCGATGTCCCTCGCCTTGCGCTGCTTCAACGCGCGCTCCAGCGAACGTTCGCGCAGCGCCTCGCGGTCCGACGTCGGATCGGCGCGCCCCGATACGTCGAGTTTCAGCCCGGGCCTTTCGGCGAGCGCCTTCGCGATCGCCGCCATTTTCTCCTTCGTATCGGGGCCGATCTGCGCGCTGCCCGCGTCGAAGCCGAGCCAGGAAAGCTCCTCGCCGCCGGCACCGGCGAGGTTCGCGATCAGCGCGAACGGAGCGGTCACCGCCTTGACGATCAGGTTGCCGATCAGCCGCAGCACGATGCCGCCGATGCTGAACTGCGGATCGTCGAGCGATCCGCCGATCGGCAGGCTGACGTCGATGACGCCGTTGCGATCCTTCAGCAACGCGACGGCGAACAGCACCGGCAGGTTGAGGGCGTCGGGGCTTTCGACCTTTTCGCCGAAGGTCAGCTGGTCGAGCACGATCTCGTTCTTCCCGGTGAGCTCGCGGTCGACGACCTTGTACTCGACGTTCGCCGACAGCTTGCCCTTCTCGATTCCGTATCCGACGTACTTGCTCGAATACGGCGACAGCCGCGGCAGGTCGATGTCGGTCGCGCCTGCGCGTATGTCGAGAAAGAGCGTATCGGCCAGCGGATTGATCTGCCCGCGGATCGTCACGCTGCCCGTCTGGTCGATGCGTCCGCGCAGTTCGATGTCGCCGGGACGATCGCGTTCGATGCGCGAGATCCCGCCGCGCAGGCCGGTGAGGTTCGCGGAGTAGTTCGGCCGGATGAAGAAATCGCTGAAGTCGATGTTCCCGTCGGTCAGGCGCACTCCGCCGATGCGCACGACCGGAGCCGGCGTTTCCTTCGCGGCACCCGCGGTGCGAGGCACCCCGTCGTCGACCGCCGGGGAGTCGCGATCGACGAAGACATCCTGCAGGTTGAAGCGCCCTTCACGGCTGATGATCAGCCGCGATCGAAGCCCCGAAACCGCGATCCCGCCGAGCACGATCGTCGCGGGCGCCGACGCATAGTCGATCCCGTCGACAGCGAGCGACTTCCACGCGAGCAGGTCGCGATTGCCCCGTTTCGTGACCGCCGCGAAATCCGCCACCGATGCGCTGCCGCGATACGTCAGCAGCGGCGGCGCATCGGCCGCGAGCGCAACGCGCAGGTCGCCTTCGAAACCCGCCGCACCGCGCGAGACGATCGCATCGACGTATTCGGTGAAGTACGGTTGCAGTGCGACGATGGGCAATCCACGCGCAGCGACACGCAGCGACGTGTCGACCGGATCGAGCGCCAGCTGGCCCTGCGCCTGCAGCGAGCCGCGCCTGTCGATGCGGGCGCGCAGCGAAACCGCGGCGGGCTTGGCGCCCGTGGCGCTCGACAATCCCGTGGCGTCGAAGGCGACCTCGTCGACCTGCAGATTGGCCGCCTTGCCCGCCGTCTCGTCCTCGACGTCGAGCGCGAATCCCTCGATTCCCAGTCGTGCGACGGAGAACACCCACGGCGTCGAACGCGTTTCGCCCTGGGCGCCGTCGCCTTTCGCTGCGACGCCGGCCGCGTCGTCGCCAGGTGCCGCGATCCGTTCGACGTTCAGGCGCGCGTCGGCTTCGCGGCGAACCAACAGCTTGCCGCCGCGCGTGCGTACCGATGCGAGTTCCGCATTCCGTGCACCGACATCCACTCGAACTCCTTCCACGTCGAGTTGCGGAAGCGCGAGCAGCGTGCGCCGGTCCCAGCGCTGGCGCATGGCGACTTCGCGCAGCCGCAGTGCGCCGTCGTCGATGCGCACCGAGCTTGCCGCGCCGTCGACCGGCACGATCCGGAGCCGCGCATCGAGGGCCAGCGCCCCTCCGATCGCGTCGATCGCCAGGTGCGGCTCGACGATCCACCACCACCGCGCGAGCGACACGTCGGCCAGCGCGAGCGTGGTGTCGACCGCGCCGGTCTGCCACGTCGTCGTACCGCTTGCGCGCAGCTTCTCGCCGTCGGCCAGCGCGAGCGACGCCTCGAACTTCGCGGGCTGGCCGGCATCGCTGCCGATCGCCTGCACGGTCGCTTCGATGTCCTTCGCGGCGAGTTGCAGCGGCCTGGGCTCGAAGGCCTCGTCGACGAAGGCCAGCTGTCCGGCCTTGACGATCAGTTCGTCGATGCGCCACAGCGCGACCGACGAGGCGGCATCGTTTCCCGGGGGGTGCGTGTCGTCGTCGGGCGATGCGGCAGCGTCGCCCGCATCGGTCGCGGCATCCGGGCCGCGCGCGGGCGCCGCGGTGCGATCGTGGCGTTCCAGCGCCGCGAGCACCGGCTCGAGGAAGCGCGATCCGTCGCCGCGGCGACGCACCGATGCCTGCGGAGCGTCGACCGTGATGCGCGCGATCGAATGCCGGTTCTGCGGCCAGGTTACTTCGATTCCGTCCACGTCGATCGACGCCGCCGCGAACAGCGGCGCACCGCCCGGTTCGGCGATGGAGAAATCGGACAGCGTCGAACGGCCGACCACCGAGACCGCCGGCGGCGCATCGTCGGGCTGCGCGACCGTGATCCGCAGCGTGCCGCCGAGTCTTCCCGATTGCAGCTCGACGACCGGAGGATCGGGAAGGTAGGCGGCGAAGCGGACCAGGTCGATCGGTTCGAGATCGATGTCCGCAACCCAGTCCTGCGGCGAGCGGAAAGGCAGGGCGCGTACGTCGAGCTGCATCGGCGCGCCGTCGACCGTCGCCGACAGATGCGGCTCGACGTAGACGGCTTCGTCGACCGGAAGGCTCGACACGAAGGGCAGCCGCAGCGTCAGCGACGCCACTTCGTGGCGCGCGCCCTGCAGGGCGTCGTCGAACGTGAAGCGGCCGCCATCGACCTCGATGTTGGTCACGGCGAAACGTTGCGGCTGCGACGGCTCCTGCGCCTCGGCGGACGGTGCGCTCCATTTGCGCAGCAGATCGGACACGTTGTATCCGCCTTCGGCATCGCGTCGAACCCGTACGCGCGGCTGCTCCAGTCGCAGCGACGAGATCACCGGCGCCAGGCGTAGCAGCGAACGCGACGAGACGTCGACTTCGAGCCGGTCGAAGCCCGCGAGTTCACCGCCGGCCTGCCCGGCGATCCCGGCTTCGGCGCCCTGCCCGGCGATTCCCGCCTCGCCCGCATCGGCGACGCTCAGTTCGTGCACGCGCAGCCGCAGCAGGAAGGGATCGAACTCGAGCCGTCCGATCGTGACCGGACGGGCCAGCTCTTCGGAGAGTGTTCGCTCGAGAGGCTCGTGCGCGAGCCTCGGCAGGGCCAGATACCCGAGCAGCGCGTACAGGCCGAGCGCGAGCAGTACCGCCGCCAGCACTCGCCAGGCGAGACGCGAATACCCGTACTGCGTGACGGCTCGGGGCGCCACGACTCCCGCCTGCTACGCGGTACCGCCCACGGTGAGTTCCTCGAGGCGCAGCGTCGGCTGCCCGACGCCGACCGGCACGCTCTGCCCGTCCTTGCCGCACACGCCGATGCCCGAATCGAGCCGCATGTCGTTGCCGATCATCGTGACGCGCGTCAGCGCATCGGGGCCGTTGCCGACGATCGTCGCGCCCTTGACCGGATACTGCAGCCTGCCGTCCTCGATCCACCACGCTTCGGAAGCCGAGAACACGAACTTGCCGTTGGTGATGTCGACCTGGCCGCCGCCGAAGTTCACCGCATACAGCCCGCGCTTCACCGACGAGAGGATCTCCTGCGGATCGTGCTGCCCGGCGAGCATGTAGGTGTTCGTCATGCGCGGAAGCGGCAGGTGCGCGAACGACTCGCGGCGGCCGTTGCC
>CAYZYC010000095.1:0-9407 GCA_964481165.1 uncultured Limnobacter sp.
TCCGCATCAATGCGCGCGACACCGGACAGTTCGAGCGCACGCTGATCATCGCCGAGGAGGGCGCCACCGTCAGCTACCTCGAAGGCTGTACGGCGCCGATGCGCGACGAGAACCAGCTGCACGCGGCGGTCGTCGAACTCGTCGCGCTCGAGGGCGCGAGCATCAAGTATTCCACGGTGCAGAACTGGTATCCCGGCGACAAGGACGGCGTCGGCGGCATCTACAACTTCGTCACCAAGCGCGGCGATTGCCGCGGCGCGCGTTCGCGCATTTCGTGGACGCAGGTCGAAACCGGTTCGGCGATCACGTGGAAGTACCCGAGCGTGCTGCTGCGCGGCGACGATTCGGTGGGAGAGTTCTATTCGGTGGCGCTGTCGAATCATCGCCAGCAGGCCGACACCGGAACCAAGATGATCCACATGGGGCGCAACACGCGCAGCACGATCATCTCCAAGGGCATCTCCGCCGGCCGAGGAAGCAACACGTTCCGCGGCCTGGTCAAGATGACGCCGAAGGCCGAGGGTGCGCGCAACTTCACGCAATGCGATTCGCTGCTGATCGGCGATCGCTGCGCGGCGCACACCTTCCCGACGATCGAGGCGCGCAATCCGTCGGCGCACGTCGAGCACGAAGCGACGACCTCGCGCATCGGCGAGGACCAGTTGTTCTATGCGATGCAGCGCGGGCTGTCCGCCGAAGACGCGGTGTCGATGATCGTCAACGGATTCTGCAAGGAAGTGTTCAAGGAATTGCCGATGGAGTTCGCCGTCGAGGCGCAGAACCTGCTCGGCGTGAGTCTCGAAGGCAGCGTGGGTTAAGGAGAATCGGATGCTCGAAATCAGCCAGTTGAAGGCCTCGGTCGACGAGAAGTTGATCCTGCGCGGCCTCGATCTCTCGGTGAAGGCCGGGGAAGTGCACGCCATCATGGGCCCGAACGGATCGGGCAAGAGCACGCTCGCGCAGGTGCTCGCAGGGCGCGACAGCTATCGCATCGAAGGCGGCGGCGTCACCTGGGAAGGCGCCGACCTGCTGCAGATGTCCACCGAGGAGCGCGCGCGCTCGGGGATCTTCCTGGCCTTCCAGTACCCGGTCGAGATCCCGGGAGTCTCGAACGCGTATTTCCTGAAAGCTGCCGTCAACTCGGTGCGCCGGCACCGCGGACTTCCCGAACTCGACGCGATGGATTTCCTCGCGCGCGTGAAGTCCGAGATGAAGGCGGTCGGGATGCGCGAAGAGTTCCTGTACCGCTCGGTCAACGAGGGGTTCTCGGGCGGCGAGAAGAAGCGCAACGAAGTGCTGCAGATGGCGCTGCTCGAGCCGAAACTGGCGATCCTCGACGAAACCGACTCCGGGCTGGACATCGATGCGCTGCGCATCGTGGCCGAGGGCGTCAACCGGTTGCGTTCGCCGGAACGCGCGATGATCGTTATCACGCACTACCAGCGCCTGCTCGACTACATCGTCCCCGATTTCGTCCACGTGCTCTCCGAGGGCCGCATCGTTCGTTCGGGCGGGCGCGAGCTCGCGCTGGAACTCGAGGAGCGCGGCTACAGCTGGATCGAGCGCGAACCCGCGCCGCAGACGGGCGCCGAAACGAAGGCGGGTACGCCGGCGGCGCCGCGCGGAGCGGTGCGATGAGTGCCGCCCAACCCTGGACGGCGGCCTTTCGCGACCGGGCGCCGACGCTCCCGGGCGCCGGGGTGCCGTGGCTGGCGGCCACGCGCCGCCGCGCGATCGAGCGGTTCGCCGACGAAGGATGGCCCAGCACGCGCAACAACGAATGGCGCCACACGTCGCTGGTCGCGCTCGAGCAGGAGCGGTACGCCGAACCCGACGAGGCGGCTGCGCGTGCAGCCGAGCGCGCGCTGGCCGACACCATCGCGCAGCTGCGCGCCGACGAGGCGGGGCACTGGATGGTCTTCGTCGACGGTCGTCACTCGGGCGCGCTGTCCGCACCCGGCGAGTTGCCGACGGGCGCCGAGCTCGCGTCGCTGGCGGCCACGATCGAGCGCAGCCCCGAACTGGTCGAAGCGCATTTCGGCAGCGCCGACGACGGCTTCAGCCCCGCCGCGCTGAACACCGCTTTCGCTGCCGACGGCGCGTTCCTTCGCCTCGGCCGCTCGGTGGCGCTCGAGACGCCCGTGCATCTCGTCTTCGTGACGGTGACCGCGCAGGGTGCCTGTCATCCGCGCAACCTGGTGATCGCCGAGGCCGGCTCGCAGGCAACGATCGTCGAGCATCACCTGGGCTGGCTCGACAGCCCCACGCTGTCGAACGTGGTCACCCGAATCGACGCGGGCGCCGATGCGCGCATCACGCACCTGAAGCTGCAGCAGGAATCCGAGCAGGCGGTGCACCTCGCGCGCATCGAGGCGCGACAGGCGCGCGGATCGATGTTCGCGTCGCATTCGCTGTCGTTCGGCGCGCGCCTTGCGCGCAACGACATCGTCACGCGTTTCGACGGCGAACGCTGCGAGACGCTGCTCAACGGGCTGTTCCACGTCGACGGGAAGCGTCACGTCGATCATCACACCCGCATCGACCACGCGCTGCCGCACGGCACCAGCCGCGAATACTATCGGGGGATCCTCGACGGATCCGGCCGCGGCGTATTCTCCGGCCGCATCGTGGTTGCGCCCGGGGCGATGCGCACCGACGCCGTGCAGCGCACCGACAACCTGCTGCTGTCGCGCCAGGCCGAGGCGGACGCGCGTCCGGAACTCGAGATCTACGCCGACGACGTGAAGTGCGCGCACGGCGCCACCGTGGGCCGCATCGACGAGACGGCGCTGTTCTACCTGCGCTCGCGCGCGATCGACGAGGAACGCGCGCGCAACCTGCTGACCTGGGCGTTCGCGGCCGAGGCCCTGTCGCGCATCGATCTTCCGCAATTGCAGCGCCGCGCGCGCGCCGCGCTGCTGTCGCGGCTGCCGGGCGGTTCGTCGCTCGCCCGCGCGATGGAGGAATTGTCGTGAGCGCCGTCGCCCGGACCCCGGCCGCGGTGCGTGCGCACGACACGCCCGAAGCCGTGCAGCGTTCGCCGTTCGCCGCCGATTTCCCGATCCTCGCCCGCCCGGTGCGCGGCCGGCGACTCGTCTATCTGGACAACGGCGCCACGACGCAGAAGCCCGAAGCGGTCATCGAGGCCGAGAGCCGCTATTACCGGCAATCGAACGCCAACATCCATCGCGGAGTGCACTGGCTGTCGCAGCATGCCACCGACCTCTACGACGCCGCCCGCGAGCGCGTGCGGTCGCTGCTCCATGCGGCGCGTGCCGAGGAGATCGTCTTCACGCGCGGCACGACCGAGGCGATCAATCTCGTCGCGTTCAGCTGGGCGCGCACGAATCTCGGGCGCGGCGACGAGATCCTCGTCACCGGCATGGAACATCATTCGAACATCGTTCCGTGGCAGCTCGCGTGCCAGCAGACCGGTGCCGTGCTGCGCGTGGCGCCGGTCACCGACGCGGGCGAGCTCGACGCCGATGCCTTCGAGTCGCTGCTCGGCCCGCGCACCAGGCTGGTGGCGATCGTGCACGTCTCGAACGCGCTGGGCACGGTGAACCCGGTCGCCGCGCTCGTCGAACGCGTGCGCGCGCGCGCCCCCGGTGCGCTCGTGCTGGTCGACGGCGCGCAGGCGGTCGCGCACCAGGCCGTCGACGTGCAGGCGATCGGCTGCGACTTCTATGCATTCTCCGGCCACAAGCTGTACGGACCCACCGGCATCGGAGCGCTGTACGCGCGACACGAGATCCTGCGCGAGATGCCGCCGTGGCAGGGCGGCGGCGACATGATCCACACGGTGAGCTTCGAGGGCAGCACCTTCGCCGACGTGCCGCAGCGTTTCGAAGCCGGAACGCCGAACATCGCCGGCGTCGTCGGCCTCGCGGCGGCAATCGACTACGTGCATTCGATCGGACTCGAACGCATCGCGGCGCACGAACATGCGCTGCTCGCGCACGCGACCGCGGCGGCGAAGACCATTCCGGGCCTGCGGCTGATCGGCACGGCGGCGCACAAGGCCGGCATCCTGTCGTTCACCGTCGAAGGCATTCACCCGCACGACCTGGGCACGATCCTCGACACCGAGGGGGTCGCCATCCGCGCCGGTCACCATTGCACGATGCCGTTGATGAAGCGGTTCGGGATTCCCGGAACGGCACGCGCATCGTTCGCCATCTACAACGACGAGTCCGACGTCGAAGTGCTGATCCACGCGATCCGCAAGGCGCAGGACCTGTTCGAAGGACGGCACCGGCAATGACCGAGCGAGGCGATCTGCGCGAGCTGTACCAGGAGGTGATCTTCGATCACAACCGGCGGCCGCGGAACTTCCTCGATATGGCCGATGCCGACCACATGGCGGAGGGCCACAACCCGCTGTGCGGCGATCAGCTCACCGTCTACCTGCGGCTGGAAGGCGATCGCATCGCCGACGTGAGCTTCGTCGGTCACGGCTGCGCGATCTCGACCGCGTCGGCGTCGCTGATGACCGAGGCGGTGAAGGGCCGGCCGGTCGACGAGGTCGAGGCGCTGTTCCGGGACGTGCACGCGATGCTGACCGATGCCGATTCGCCGGAGCGCGATTTCGGAAAGCTGGTCGCGCTGTCGGGCGTGAAGGAGTTTCCCGCGCGGGTCAAGTGCGCAACGCTGGCGTGGCACACGCTGCACAACGCGCTCGCCGGACGCGGAGAGAAGGCAAAAACCGAGTGAAGGAAGAATGATGGGCAGAAGACACGGGCAGGCAGAGGAATTCACGATCGTGCAGTCGTGCCCTGCCGTCGAGGTGCCGTGGGGCACGTCGGTCAACCTGCGCGAAGGCCAGCCGGGGCAGGTGACGCAGCGCCTGGGCGGAACGATCACGGTGATGGTCGAGGGCAACCTGTATCGCGTCGACGAGGAGTACGCCGAGGCGCTCGGACTCCAGCCGATCCTGCTGCCCGACGTCGCCGAACTCTTCACCGACAAGGCGCCGACGGTCGAGCTGATCGAGGCAGCCGCCTGGAAGGTGCTCGGCACCTGCTACGACCCCGAGATTCCGCTGGACATCGTCAATCTCGGCCTCGTGTACGGCTGCGTTGCCACCAGCATCGACCACGGCAGCTTCCGCCTGGAAGTACAGATGACGGTGACGGCGCCGGGCTGCGGGATGGGCACGCTGATGTGCGACGAGGCGCGCGACAAGCTGCTCAAGATCCCGAACGTGGACCAGGCGAAGGTCGATCTCGTGTTCGATCCTCCGTGGACGCGCTACATGATGAGCGAGGCCGCGCGTCTCGAGATGGGCATGTTCTAGGGTAGCGCCGGCGCGTCGCTCGCGCAGCGACGATCGACACGCGAGGAGAGTGATGGGCAACAGGCACGGAGCGCCGCGGGATCTGAAGCTGACACGCGACTGCGCGGCGGTGGCGGTGCCGTGGGGCACCGAAGCCACGCTGAGCGCGGGCGATCTGGCGCAGGTGACGCAGCGGCTGGGCGGAACGATCACGGTGATGGTCGGGGGCAACCTGTATCGGGTCGACGAAAAGGACGCCGATGCGCTCGGGCTCGAGCCGGGCGTCGCGCCGCCGGTTGCCGATCTCGATGCCGGAGAGACGCCGACCGCCGAGGCCGTCGAGGCGGCGGCATGGAAGGTGCTCGCCACCTGCTACGACCCGGAGATCCCGATCGACATCGTCAATCTGGGGCTGGTCTACACCTGCTTCGCATCGCCGCTGGGCGACGACCGTTTCCGCCTCGACGTGCAGATGACGCTCACCGCACCCGGGTGCGGCATGGGCACGCTGCTGTGCGACGAGGCGCGCGACAAGCTGCTCACCATCCCGGGGGTCGACCAGGCACGCGTCGATCTCGTCTTCGATCCGCCGTGGACCCGCTACATGATGAGCGAGGGTGCACGACTCGAAATGGGCCTGATGTAGCACGGATCCGGCCGCCTTGCGCGGCCGCGTGGGGAGGCACGATGTACGTCCCTGCCAGAACCGGGCCGAAGTTCCTCGACCTGACGGCGATCCGGTTTCCGATCGGCGCGATCGCTTCGATCCTGCACCGGGTATCGGGCGTGGTGCTGCTCGTCGCGTTGCCGCTGATGGCGCAGTCGCTCGAACGGTCGCTGGCAGGCGAAGCGGAGTTCGACGCGCTCGTTCGCGCTGCCACGTCGAGCTGGGTGGCCGTGCCGCTGACGATCGGCGTCTGGGCGCTCGTGCACCACGTCTTCGCCGGGATCCGCCATCTCGCGATGGACATCGGGGTCGGCGTGCGGCTGGGACAGGCGCGCGCGAGCGCCGCAGTCGCGATTGCCGCCGGAGTCGTCGTCGCCGTCGCCTGGCTGCTGCTGTGGTGGCTGCGGTGAGAAGGTCCCGATGAGGAGGCGGCGATGAGGGTGTTCTCCGGCCAGCGGGCGTGGCTCGTGCAGCGCTTCAGCGCGCTGGCGATCCTCGTGCTGCTCGTGCTTTCGCTCGTCACGCTGCTCGGCGCCGACGGCTCGGCGTTCGAACGCTGGCGCGCGGTGGCGACGAGCACGCACGGCGCCGTGCTGCTCGTCGTCTTCTTCGTCGCGATGGGGATTCACGGCTGGATCGGTGCGCGCGACATCCTGCTCGACTACGTGCATGCGCCGGCGCTGCGTGTCCCGCTGCTCGCGGTGATCGCGATCGTGCTTTTCGCGATCCAGATCCGCGTCGTGATGATCGTTGCCGGCACGCCATGAGACTGCGCATCTACCGCTTCGATCCAGACGTGGACAGCCGTCCGCGGATGCAGGACTACGACGTCGAGCCGGCGCACACCGACCGGATGCTGCTCGACGTCCTGATGCGACTGAAGACGATCGACGACAGCCTGTCGTTCCGGCGTTCGTGTCGCGAAGGCGTATGCGGCTCCGACGCGATGAACATCAACGGGCGCAACGGGCTCGCGTGCGTGACTTCGATCGGCGAACTGAAGGATCCGGTCGTCCTGCGACCGCTGCCCGGATTTCCGGTGGTGCGCGACCTGATCGTCGACATGACCCAGTTCTTCGCGCATTACCACGCGATCCGGCCCTGGGTCGACGACGCCAGGCCGATGCCCGATCGCGAACGCCTGCAGAGTCCCGAAGAGCGCGAGCGGCTCGACGGGTTGTACGAGTGCATCCTGTGTGCGTGCTGCAGCGCGTTCTGCCCGTCGTACTGGTGGAATCCCGACAGGTTCATCGGGCCGGCCGGCCTGCTGCAGGCCTGGCGCTTCATCACCGACAGTCGAGACACCGCCGGCGCCGAGCGTCTCGCGTACCTCGACGACGTCTACCGGTTGTATCGCTGTCGCACGATCATGAACTGCACCGAGGTATGCCCGAAGGGGCTGAGTCCTTCGCACGCGATCGAGCAGATCCGTCTCGCGCTGGTGCGCGAGTCCAGCTAGCGCGCCGCGTTACGCCGCTGCAACACAGCGGCAACACAACGCGGCGCCGCGGTAATTCCCCGGACACCCCGCGTCGCCAGACTTCGAACTACGCCGTCGGACCGCTCCCGGCGTTCTCGAAGCCAACCGACGAAGAGGAGTCCAGGTCATGGAAAGAATCGAATCCGAAGGCGTCGCGGCGCACGTCGTACGGACGCTGTCGCTCGCCGGACCGCACAACGCGGCCGCGAGCATCCTGCGCCGCTCGCGGGAACTCGTGCGCTGGCAACTGCGCGTCATCGCGCGTCGTCGCCGCATCCGCGCGACGATGGCTGCGCTCGATGCGCTCGACGCCCGCACTCTGAAGGACATCGGGCTGACGCGCAGCGAGATTCACGCGGTGGCGGCGGGAACCTACGGCGGTCGTCGCGCGCGAGACGACGAGTCGAGCGAATACCGCGAAGCGGCGTGAACCGGGGACGGAGATCGCCTCGCCGTTCGCGCAAGGCGATCTCCTCGCCGTTCGCGCAAGGCGATCTCCTCGCCGTTCGCGTAATCTACCGGGCATCGCTCATGCGTCGCCCGGAGTAAGGAATGGCCCGTCGTCTGCCGGCAATCGTGCCGGCCTGTGTTGCCGTGTTCGCATCGGCGCTGCCGCTCGGTGCCGCCGCATTGCCCGACGCGCAGCTCGGGCAGGCGCTCTACGAAAGCCGGTGCAACAGCTGCCATGACCGCAGCGTGCACTCGCGCGATCCGCGATCGGCGCGGACCTTCCAGCAGCTTCGAGCCTACGTCTTTCGCTGGGATCGCGAGCTCGGCGGCCTGTGGCGCAGCGACGAGATCAACGCCGTTGCGTACTACCTGAACCAGCGCTACTACGGTTTTCCGTGTCCGTCGCAGTCCTGCGACGTGGCTTCTCGCTGATACCCATGGCCACGAGCCTGCTGGCCCTGCTCGACGACATCGCCAGCCTGCTGGACGACATCGCCACGTTCACGAAGGTCGCGACGAAGAAGACCGCCGGAGTGCTGGGCGACGACCTCGCGCTCAATGCGCAGCAGGTCGGCGGCATCGCAGCCGATCGCGAGCTGCCGGTCGTCTGGACCGTGGCGAAAGGATCGATGTGGAACAAGGTGATCCTCGTTCCGGCGGCGCTCGCGATCAGCGAGTTCATCCCCTGGGCGGTCACGCCGCTGCTGATGATCGGCGGTGCGTTTCTGTGCTATGAAGGTTTCGAGAAGGTCGCGCACCGGTTCCTGCACGTCGAGAGCGACGACGAGCACCGCGAGCAGATCGCGCGCGCCGTCGTGGATCCGTCGGTCGACCTGGTTGCGCTGGAGAAGGAGAGGATCAAGGGCGCCGTGCGCACCGATTTCATTCTTTCGGCCGAGATCGTCACGATCACGCTGGGCACCGTCGCGACGGCCGCCTTCGGAATCAAGTTCGGCGTGCTCGCCGGAATCGCGGTGCTGATGACGGTGGGCGTCTACGGACTGGTGGCCGGCATCGTCAAGCTCGACGATGCGGGCCTGTACCTGCTGGGTCGGCGCGGTACCGGCGCGTGGGCGAACGCGAGCCGCGCGCTGGGCAAGGCGATCGTGCGATCGGCACCGTACCTGATGAAGACGCTGTCGATCGCGGGCACGGCGGCGATGTTCCTGGTCGGCGGTGGCATCCTCACACACGGATTCCCGGGCGTGAACGACTGGATCCACGACCTCGTCGTCCGGGCAGGGACCCTACCCGTCGTCGGAGGGGTCCTCGAGGCGATCGGGCCGATGCTCTTCAATGCGCTGGCGGGCATCCTGGCCGGCGCCATCGTGCTCGCGGCGGTCGCGCTCGTACAGCGCGCGATGCGGGCGTTCCGATCGGGGCCGCCGCCGCGAGGGAGCGTCGAATGAGCGTGCGCAATCTCGCGTACCTGTTCGAGCCGCGCTCGGTCGCGGTGGTCGGTGCGTCGAACAAGCCGCGGCACGTCGGCAACGTGCTGATGCGCAACCTGCTCGAGGGCGGCATCGACGCGCCGG
>CAYZYC010000096.1:0-9273 GCA_964481165.1 uncultured Limnobacter sp.
CCTGCGCCGTCCCGCACCTCGTCGAGCTCCCGGCTTCGCCACGGAGGACGGATGTCACCCTGGGCAACCCTCTCGATCGCGATCGTCGCCGAAGTCGTCGGCACGTCGTTCCTGAAGCAGTCGGACGGATTCACCCGCCTCGCGCCGTCGGCAGTCGTGGTCGTTGCGTACGTCGTCTCGTTCTACTTTCTCGCGCTCACGCTCAGGGCGATGCCGATGGGACTCGCCTACGCCGTCTGGTCCGGCGTCGGCATCGTGCTGATCGCGCTGATCGGTTTCGCCTTCTTCGGGCAGACGCTGGACGTACCCGCGATGCTGGGGATCGGCCTCATCCTCGCGGGTGTCGTCGTCATCCACACGTACTCGTCCAGCGTTGCGCGCGCCGGCGGCTGACGCCGGCCACGCATCGCATCCGGGGCGGGCCCGTGCGCGCTAACTCACGGTCGCACTGCGGCCAGCGACCGCCTCGTCGAGCACCGCGTCGCGATGCGGCGTCGGCGCAGCCGGATCCGCATCGTCGCTGCGCGCAACCTCCGCCGCCTGCCGCCGGCGCAGCACCACGCGGTCGCCCGGCGTGCGGTCGAGCAGCAGGCGCGTGACGTCGGGCCGCGCATAGTGGCCGGCCGGATCGGCGGCCGCCTTCGCGAGCGAGATCATGCCGAGGTCGATGTCGGCGTAGACGAGGCCTTCGGCGGTTTCGGCAAGCGGCGCGTGCATCAACTGGCCGTCGGGCGCGTAGATCGCCGCGAACCCCCCGCCCTCGAGCAGCAGTTGCCGCTTCATCGGATCGTCGCCGCAGAGCATTTCGATCATTTCGCCGGAAACGGTCGCGCACGGCGCGACGACGAAACACTGTCCCTCGACGGCGTAGATCCGGCTGGCCGCGTTGTTGACTTCCGGTCCGAGCGCGTACGCGCCGCCGCGGTACAGCGAGAAGCTCGGCCACGAGGCGACGTGCACCTGCTCGTTCTGCGCGTACATCGCGTACTTCGACAGCGGCTGCAGATGTTCCCAGCAACACAGCGCTCCGATGCGCCCGAGCGAAGTCTCGAACACCGAGAGGTCGCTGCCGTCGCCTTCGCCGAAGACCGTGCGCTCGACGTGCGTCGGCTTGAGCTTGCGGCGTTGCGCCACCGTCGCGCCGTCGGCGTCGATGATCCACTGCCCCATGTACAGGCTGCCGCCGCTCTTCTCGCTGTGGCCCATGACGACCATGATGCGGTTGTCCTTCGCCGCGGCGGCGATGCGCTCGGCCTCCGGCGAGCCGTAGACCAGCGAGTTGTCGTGATAGCGCTGGACGAACTGCATGCCCCACGCCGGCGAATCGAGCCAGATGAACCACGGATAGCCGGGCAGCCAGGTCTCGGGGAACGCGACCAGGCGCGCTCCGTTGGCGGCGGCTTCCTCGATCAGCCGGATCGCCTTGTCGACCGAGGCGCCGAGGTCCAGGAACACGGGAGCCGCCTGCACGGCGGCAACGCGGTATTTCGGGTGCGCAACGCTCATGGCGAATCCTCCTTGCGGGGACGAGACGAAAACCCATGCTACGGCCGGCGACCGCCGATGGCTTGTCCTCGCGTTGCGCGCTTCTTGACCCGGTGAAGCACGTTGCGCTGCGGGCGCGAACGCCTGCGGCAATCGGGCACGTTCCAGCGCCGCCGGGACGTTGCCGACTGCCCGCCGTCGGCCTACGCTATGCCGTCATGACGCGCGTGCTGAACACCTCGAGCGTCGAGCCGCGGCACCGGCTGGCGTACTGGACCGAGATGGTCTGCGACACCTACGTGCAGCTCGACTGCGACCCTGCCGCCGGCCTGCGCACGATCGAAGGCGAGATCGCCTCCGATCGGCTGGCGACGCTCGAGCTTTCTCGCGTGACATCGACGGCGCAGCGCGTCCTGCGTACGCCGTCGCGCATCTCCCGCGCTGCGGAAGACTATTTTCTCGTCAGCATCCAGGCCCGCGGCGAAGGACAAGTGCTGCAGGACGGACGCACGGCGCAGCTGCAGCCCGGCGACTTCGCGCTCTACGACAGCACGCATCCGTACGAACTGCGCTTCGACGGACCGTTCTGCCAGTACGTGCTGATGATTCCCGGCCCCGTGATCCGCAGCGCACTGCACGACACGCGCCGGCTCACCGCCACGACCGTCAGCGGCAGGCGCGGTGCCGGCCACCTGATGATCGGCATGATCTCCACGCTCGCCTCCGAGATGTCGGAGCTCGCTCCCGAATCGGCGGCGGCGGTCGCCGACAGCGTGACCAACATCCTCGTGGCGGGCCTGTCCGCGCTGCCCGGCGCGCGCCCGCTCGCGATCTCGCGCCTCGCCGCACTGCATCGCGAGCAGGTCAAGGCCTGCGTACGCGCGCGGCTGCGCGATCCGGATCTCACCGTCGCGGGCATCGCCGCGCAGTTGCGGCTGTCTCCGAGCACGTTGCACCGCGCGTGGTCCGGCGAACCCTGCTCGCTCGCCGAGTGGATCCGCGTGCAACGGCTCGATGCCGCGCAGCGCGACCTGTGCTCGCCGGCCCACGCGAAGCGCAGCGTCAGCGAAATCGCCTTCGATTGCGGATTCAGCGACGCGGCCCACTTCAGCCGCGCGTTCCGTGCGCGATTCGGCCGCAGTCCGAGCGAGCTGCGCGCCACGAATGCGCGCGTGCCCGGCCGCCCGGCTCCGCAGCGCCGACCGTAGCGATGTACATCCCGGTCCACTTCGACGTTTCGGACACGGAGGCGCTGCACGGCTTCATTCGCCGCCACCCGCTCGCAACGCTCGTCATCCACGCAGGCGACCGGCTCGTCGCCGACCACGTTCCGCTGAGCCTGCGGCCCGATCTCGCGCCGCGCGGGAGACTCCTCGGACACGTCGCCCGGGCGAACCCGCTGTGGAAGGCGGTGGCCGCAGGGATGGATTGCCTCGTCGTCTTCCACGGCGTGCAGCACTACATCTCGCCGAACGGATACGCGTCGAAGGCGGAGACGGGGAAGGTCGTTCCGACGTGGAACTACGAGGTCGTGCACGTGAACGGCCGTGTCCGATCGATCGACGACCGCCTCTGGTTGCGCAGCTTCCTCGAGGACCTGACCCGCGAGCACGAAGCGACCCAGCCCACGCCGTGGCAGATCGGCGATGCGCCCGACGAGTACATCGAACGGATGCTCGAGGCCGTGGTCGGCATCGAAGTGGAGATCGCGAGCATCGTGGGCAAGGCGAAGCTCAGCCAGAACCAGCCGGCCGCGAATCGGCGGTCGCTGGTCGATGCGTTGCGTTCGACCCGCGATCCCCCCTCGATGGCGATGGCGGACGCGATCGAGGACCGGGCGAAGTAACGAGGCGCCCCTCAGCGCTGCGGCTGCAACGCGCCGCCCTCGTTCGCCCCCGATCCGCGCATGGCGACATAGCCCTTGATCGCCGCGATCGCCAGCGGCACCGCGCCGAAGACGATGAACACGACGTCGCCCGGCATGCGCATCCATTCGAGCATGCGCGCCGTGTCGCTGGCCGTGTACGCGAGCCCGCGCGCGTGCCAGTACCCGTTCTGGACCACGTCCCAGACCTGCAGCACACCGCCGGGAAACAGGCTCAGCACGACCATCATCGCAAGCCCGACGTTGGTACCCCAGAAGCCGACCTTGACGTACTTCTCGATTCCCGGCCAGCTGTCATCGTCGCAGACCTGGCGCAGCACGAACACCATCATCGCGATCGCCAGCATGCCGAAGACGCCCATCAGCGCGGCATGGCCGTGGTTCGTCGTCAGGATCGTGCCGGCCTCGAAGTAGCTGACGATGGGCAGGTTGACGAGAAAGCCGAACATCCCGGCGCCCACGAAATTCCAGAACCCGACCGACATCAGGAAATAGAACGTCCACTTGTGCGGCAGCGATACCTTCTCGCCGCAGACGTCGCATCGTCCGCGCGTCGTGCGAACGAAATCCCACGCGTCGAGCGTCAGCAGGGTCAGCGGCACCACTTCGAACACCGAGAACATCGCCGACATCGCCATGTTGAAATGCGTCTGGCCGTTGAAGTACCAGTGGTGGCCGGTGCCGATCACTCCGCCCAGGAAGTAGAGGATCGCGTCGAGGTAGATCACGCGCAGCGCGGTGTTTCGCCGGGTCAGGCCGAGCTGGAAGAACAGCAGCGCGACGACGGTCGTGGCGAAGAACTCGAAGAACCCTTCCACCCAGAGGTGGACGATCCAGAAGCGCCAGGTGTCGACGACGGTGAAGTTGGTTTTCGCACCGAAGAACAGCGCCGGCAGATAGAACACCGGAATCGCGAGCGACGCGAGCAGGAACAGCGCCGCGAGCGGCCGTGCCTGCGGGTTGGCGACGGCATCCGGCCGCGCGAGCCGCCACAGCAGAACGAACCAGGCGAACAGGCCTGCCACGAGCAGGTACTGCCAGAGTCGACCGAGTTCGAGGTACTCCCAACCCTGGTTGCCCAGCCAGAACCAGAGGTCGCCGGCAAGGCCGCTGATCCCCGCCCATTCCCCGAGCAGGCTGCCGAAGATGACCACGGCGAAGGCTGCGAACAGCAGGTGGGTCAGCGTCGCGAGCCAGCGGGGTTCATCGGCCCGCAGGGTCCGTGCAAGAAACAAGGCCGCGGCGACGTAGGCCGTTGCAATCCAGAAGATCGCCGTCTGCAGGTGCCAGGTTCGCAGCAGGTTGCTCGGAAAGATCGTCTCCAGCGGATAGCCATAGAAGTCGCCGGGTTCGCTGCGGTAGTGCGCGAGCGCACCGCCGATCAGCGTCTGCGCGAGGAACAGCAGCGCCACGACGACGAAGAACTTCACCAGCGAACGTTGACCCGCACTGGCGCGCCCCGGAATGACCTGCGGATGCACGTGGTGGCCGCGGGTGATCCAGCCGAGATAGTCGAACTTGCCGAAGGCGAGCAGTACCGCGGCGATTCCGGCGAGCAGAGCAACCAGGCTCAGCGCGCTCCACAGCAACGCGCCCGAGGTCGGCAGGTTTCCGACGTCGGGGTCGTACGGGAAGTTGTTGGTGTACGAGAAATCCGCACCGGGCCGGTTGGCAACCGATACCCATGCGGCCCAGGTGATGAACGCAGCGAGTTGTCGCAGTTCGCTCTCGTCGGAGACGAGGCCGCGCTGCAGCCCGCCATTGCGCGCCGGATCCTCGAAGAAGTCGGTCCAGTAACCGACCTGCCTGCGATACGCGCGAGCCTCGAACGCGGTCAGGTGCAGCGTTGCACTCGCGGCGTCGTATCGATTCGTTTTCAGCGTCACCGCGACCTGCGCCCGGATCGCCGCCTGCTCCATCGCAGTCAGCTCCCGCCACGATCGTCCGTACTGCTGCTGCGACAGCGACTCGGCTACGTCTACGCCGATCAGGTGAAGCGCTTCGGCCGAGTAGTCGGGACCGAGGTAGGCGCCGTGGCCCCAGATCGAGCCGTTGCTCATCAAACCATAGCGCAGAAAGATCGCCTGCCCGTCGCGGACGTCGTCGCCGGTGTACACGATCGCGCCACGGTCGTCGACGACCTGCTCGGGAACGGGCGGCGCATTGCGATACGCCAGCAGCGTGATGGCGGCAAGGCCGGTGAACCCGACGGCCAGCACGATCAGGACCGTGCGAATCCACCACGGCGACAACGGCGATTCTTCGGGCTCGTTCTTCGGCAGGGCTGCTTCGGCCACGCGATCGAACTCCTGCGAGTGGATCGGGCCGCAGCGCATCCGGAGCGGGCACGCCGCGGAGTCCACGCCGATGATGCGCGTCGCGGCAAGTCCCCTCTGCGAAGGCGGGATCGTTCACGCGGTTTTCGGAACGCGGGTTCTCCGCTGTCTTTCACCGCGCGGGGCGATTCTTCGCGCGGTACATGTCCTGGTCGCTGCGGCCGAGCAGCGACTCGATCGTGTCGCCGTGCTGCGCCTCGGCGAGGCCGACGCTGATGCCGACGTCCACGCCGGGGCCGAATACGCTCCAGTCGAACTCGGCGACCGCACGCTCGAGTCGCGAGCAGACGGCGGTGGCAACCTGCAGATCGGCATCGCGGAACACGATCACGAACTCGTCGCCGGCAAGTCGCGCCGGGAGGTCCGCGTGGCGAACGTGGCCGCGCAGCAGCTGCGCAAGCGCCTTCAACACGGCATCGCCGACGCCGTGCGAATGGCGATCGTTGATCTCCTTGAACCGGTCGACGTCGATCAGCGCGATCGTCGGCCCGCTGGCGGCCGGCGGCCGCAAGGCGAGCAGGTCCCCGAGCGCCTGTTCGAGATGCCTGCGATTCGGCAGTCCGGTCAGCGGGTCTTCGAGCGACCACTGCTCGAGCTTGCGCGAGGCGGCCTCGAGCTCGCGCAGTTCCAGCGAACGCTGGCGCAGTTCGAGCTGGCGCATCGCCACCCGCTCGTGGTGCTCGAGGCTGGCGCGCCGGATCTCGATGTCGCGGCGTGCGAGTGCGCGCAGCTCCTCGAGCGCGTCGCGGCTGCGGCCCTGCGCGTCGAGAATGCCCGCTGCCAGCATGTGCCCGGTGCGCACGATCTGTTCGTGTTCGACGCAGCTCGCCACGTCGATCATCGCGCGCACCGACGCCTCGGCCAGCGCGGGTTCGGCGCGCGCCTGCGCGGACTCGCATCGGGCCCACATCGCCAGTGCGTGCAGCCAGGTCGTGCGCCCGTGCGCAGCGGCGGACGCCGCGACTTCGTCGGCATGGACCGTTGCTTCGTGCGATTGCCCGCGCCATGCCGCGGAAAAGCAGCGGGCAAAGGCGAGCAGTGCGTCCGACGTCGGCGACGCACCGACTTCGACCTGCGACACCCTCGCGGTTTCGACGAGCTGCACGCACTCGGCGAGAGCCGCTTCGAGCCGTTGCGGGTCGGGCGGATGGCCGTACAGGTGACGCTCGACGCTCGCGCGCACGATTTCGCCGTAGCAGCGGTTCAGTTGCGGGCGGTACTGCACCGATGGTCCGACCTGCCTGGCGAAGCGGATCGCCTGCCGCAACGCGGCCTCCGATCGGTCGAAGTCGCCGTTGGCGATCATCGCGATGCCCAGCGCATTGAACGCCGCCGACAGCAGGCGCGCATTCCCCATCCGCTGTGCGAGCCGGGTCGCGAACAGCGTCGCGGACACCGCGGACTCGTTGTGGCGAAGGCAGCTCGCGGCGTAGCCGTAGGTGACCAGCGCGCGCACTTCGCCGTGCGGGTCGCCTGCCGCCTCGAAGAGCTGTGCCGCCGCGTGCGCCGCCTCGTGCGCGCTGCGCAGGCGCGAAAGGACGGTATCGACGCGCGCGATGCGAAGCAAGGCCTCGGCCTCGAGGTGTGCATTGCCGGCTTCGACCGCCATGCGGCGAGCGAGACTGGCCTGCTCGCCGGCGTGTTCGAACTCGCCGGATGCGAGCGCTTCGTCGACGAGCGTGAGCAGCTGTTGTCCGTCCGGGAGGCGGGCGTCACACAATGGCGGGCCTTCGTGCACGAGAGCGTTTCGATCGCTTCTAGCACCGCAGCGCGAGGGGCGAACAGCCGCACTAGGGCTTTTCGCCTAGTCCGTTTGGCCTATTGCGCAGCGCCCGGTTCCGGTGTGTTACAAGGACCGAACCGCAGCCGCCGAGCGCCCGCGATGAATCCGCACGTCCCGTTTCGCCTGACCTACTCGACGATGTTCGATCCGCCCGACGAGCTGCATCGGCGCTTCGACGCTGCACTCTCCGAAGTGCGGCCGCGCCTGGGCAACGAGCACCCGATGTACATCGACGGCCGCGCCCTGCATGCGCGATCGACCTTCGAAGTGCGCTCGCCGATCGATCGCGACATCGTCGTCGGCCGGTTCGCCGCCGGCGCCGCGGCAGATGCCGACGCGGCGGTCGCAGCGGCGCGCCGCGCGTTCGCCGCGTGGTCGCGCACCCCGTGGATCGATCGGATCGAAATGCTGCGCAAGGCGGCGTCGCTGATCGACGAGCGCGTCTACACGATCTCCGCCGCCGTCGCGATCGAAGTCGGCAAGAACCGGATGGAGTCGCTCGGCGAAGTCCAGGAAACCGCCGATCTCGTACGCTGGTACTGCGACCAGATGCAGGCCAACGACGGCTTCCGGCGCGAATTGCCGGACGATCCGCTGCGCGGATTCGTCAGCCGCAACCGCACGGTGCTCAAGCCGTACGGCCCGTGGGCCGTGATCGCGCCGTTCAATTTTCCGTTCGCCCTTGCCGGCGGGCCGATCGCTGCCGCACTCGCCGCCGGCAATACCGTCGTGTTCAAGGTCGCGAGCGCGACTTCGCTGTCCGGCGCGCTGCTTGCGCAGGTGTTCGTCGACGCCGGACTGCCGGCCGGCACGCTGAACTTCGTCACCGGTGGCGGCGGCGAAATCGGCGAAGCGCTGGTCTCGCACGAAGACGTCGCCGGAGTCACGTTCACCGGTTCGCACGAAGTGGGCATGGGAATCGTCCGCCGCTTCGCGCAGCGCCGCTGGCCACGCCCGTGCATCGCCGAGATGGGCGGCAAGAACGCGGCGATCGTCAGCCGCAACGCCGACCTCGACGCCGCCGCGACCGGAATCGTGCGATCGGCGTTCGGGCTGCAGGGCCAGAAGTGTTCCGCGTGTTCGCGGGTGCTCGTCGAGCGCCCGGTCGCGCAGGCGCTGCGCGATCGCCTGGTCGCAGCCACCGCGGCGATCGCCATCGGCGATCCGACCGATCGGCGCAACTGGATGGGCCCGGTCATCGACTCGGGTGCACGCGAACGGTACCTGCGCTGCGTCGATCGACTGCAACGTGTCGGACGCATCGACACCGGAGGAAAGGCGCTGTCCGACGGCGCGCTCGAGCGCGGATGGTTCGTCGCACCGACGGTCGCCGGCGCGCCGCGCGACGATGCGCTGTGGCGCGACGAGCAGTTCGTTCCGCTCGTGCTCGTCGGCGAGGTCGATTCGCTCGACGAGGCGATCGCCGAATCGAACCGGTCGGACTACGGGTTGACCGCCGGCTTCTACGGCGCGCACGACGAGATCGAGCCGTTTCTCGACCGGATCGAGGCCGGCGTCACCTACGTGAACCGTCCGCAGGGGGCGACCACCGGCGCGTGGCCCGGCTACCAGCCCTTCGGCGGATGGAAGGCGAGCGGTACCACCGGCAAGTCGATCGGTTCGTTCTGGTACCTGCCGCTGTACCTGCGCGAGCAGTCGCAGACGATCGTCGAGTAGTCGGCCCGCGCCGTCGTTGCCGCGCCGCGGCGTTGCTCGCGCCGGCGTGCGTTTCGTCGGCGTGCGTTTCGTCGGCGTGCGTTTCGTCGGCGTGCGTTTCGTCGGCG
>CAYZYC010000097.1:0-9176 GCA_964481165.1 uncultured Limnobacter sp.
ACGACGCGCGCGCCCCGCAGGCGCGCGGAATCGAAGGCGATCCCGCTCAGCCGGAAGCCGCTCGGCCGGAGGCAGCCCGGCCGGATGCCGCGACGCCCGACCCCTACCCCTTCGTTCGGGTCGAAGGCGACGGTGTGCACGAAATCGCCGTCGGGCCGGTGCATGCAGGAACGATCGAACCCGGGCACTTCCGGTTCTCGGTGGTCGGCGAGAAGGTGCTGCGTCTCGAGCAGCGGCTCGGCTATGCGCACAAGGGGATCGAACGGCGCTTCACCGAACTCGACCCGCGCGATGCGCACCGGCTGGCCGGCCGCGTTTCGGGCGATTCGACGGTCGCGTACGCATGGGCGTACTGCATGGCGCTCGAGTCGGCGACCGGATGCGCGATTCCGGAGCGCGCGGCATGGCTGCGCGCATTGCTGCTCGAACGCGAGCGGATCGCGAACCACCTCGGCGACCTCGGAGCCCTGGGCAACGACGCCGGATTCGCGTTCGGCCTGGCGCAGTTCTCGCGGCTGCG
Organism: uncultured Limnobacter sp.; assembly: GCA_964481165.1. GTDB lineage: Bacteria > Pseudomonadota > Gammaproteobacteria > Burkholderiales > Burkholderiaceae_E > Zeimonas. The sequence goes on from CAYZYC010000097.1 coordinate 521, forward strand.
CGAGGACTGGCAACGGCTGTCGCGGGAGGTCTTCGGACATCGGCTTCTGATGGACTGCGTCGTTCCCGGCGGCGTCGCGCGCGATCCCGGCACGTCGCATCTCGACGCGATCCGCGCACAATGCGACGCGATCGAACGCGAGGTGCGCGCGCTTCGCTCGATCTACGACGAACACGCCGGGCTGCAGGACCGGTTCAACGGCACCGGCCGGGTCACGCCGCAGCTCGCCGAGCAACTCGGGCTCACCGGGCTGGCCGGCCGTGCCAGCGGGCAGGCCGCCGACCTGCGCTGCGGCGAGGGCTGGAAACCCTACGACGGGCTCGCGGTCCGAATGGCGACGCACGACAGCGGCGACGTCGCGGCGCGCGTGTTCGTTCGTTTCGAGGAGACGCTCGAATCGCTGCGACTCCTTCGTCGCGTGTGCGCCGGCCTTCCCGCGGGTTCGTCGCGCGGCGATCTGCACGCGGATTCCGCCGAGGCGATCGGCGCCGGCTGCGTCGAAGGATGGCGCGGCGCGGTGTTCGTCGCGCTCGAGCTCGACGCTGCCGGACGCATTCGCCGGTGCCATTGCCACGACCCGTCGTGGCAGAACTGGCCGGCACTCGAACACGCGATCATCGGCGACATCGTTCCGGACTTCCCGCTGATCAACAAGTCGTTCAATCTCGCCTATTCGGGGCACGACCTCTGATGTGGAAGCTCGTTCGCCAGATCGCGCGCACCGGAATCCGGACCGAGCCGGCGCCACGCGTCGACGACGCGACGCGCGTGACGATCGAACGCATCCACGAGGACATCGTCGCGATCCTCGGGCGCGCATTGACGATCCGCGAGGTCGATGCCGGCTCGTGCAACGGGTGCGAGCTCGAGATCAACGCACTGCACAACCCGTACTACAACCTCGAAGGGCTCGGCATCAAGTTCGTCGCCAGCCCGCGCCATGCCGACATGCTGCTGGTCACCGGTCCCGTTTCGCGGCACATGGAACTGGCATTGCGCCATGCCTGGGAAGCGACGCCGGAACCGCGGCTCGTCGTCGCGATCGGCGATTGCGGCTGCCACGGCGGCATCTTCGGCGAAGGGTACGCAACGCGCGGCGCCGTCTCGAACGTGATCCCGGTCGACGTGGCAGTGCCCGGCTGCCCTCCGCCGCCGCTGGAGATCCTGCGCGGAATCCTGGCCGCGGTCGGGCGCGGTCGCTGACCCGGCCTGCGCAACGCTACGGCGAGGTCGCCGTCGGGTACGTACCCGGCACCAGGATGTTGCGGTCCACTTTCTTGACGTCGCGCAGCCCGCAGAATCCCATCGTGATGTCGAGCTCCTTGCGCAGGATGTCCAGGCTCAGCCGGACTCCGGCTTCGCCCATCGCGCCCAGCCCGTACAGGAACGCGCGTCCGACGTAGACGCCGCGAGCGCCGAGCGCCAGCGCCTTGATCACGTCCTGCCCGGAACGGATGCCGCCGTCGAAATGCACTTCCATGCGCTGGCCGACCGCTTCGACGATGGCCGGAAGCGCGCGGATCGACGACAACGCGCCGTCGAGCTGCCGCCCGCCGTGGTTCGAAACGATCAGCGCGTCGGCTCCGCTGGCGACCGCCGGTTCGACGTCCTCGGGGTCGAGGATCCCCTTGAGGATCAGCTTTCCGCCCCAGCGATCGCGGATCCACTTGACGTCGTCCCAGTTCAGCGTCGGATCGAACTGCTGGTTGGTCCACGACGACAGCGAGCTCAGGTCGTCGACGCCTTTCGCGTGGCCGGCGATGTTGCGAAACGTGCGTCGCGGCGTGCGCAGCATGTTCAGGCACCAGCGCGGCTTCGTCGCGAGGTTGGCGAGGTTGCCCAGCGTCGGCCGCGGCGGCGCCGACAGCCCGTTGCGGATGTCCTTGTGGCGCTGGCCCATGACCTGCAGGTCGAGCGTGAGCACCAGCGCGCTGCAGCCTGCGGCCCTGGCGCGATCGATCAGGCGGCCGATGAAATCGCGGTCGCGCATCACGTACAGCTGGAACCAGAACGGCGCTTCGCTGTGTTCGGCGACGTCCTCGATCGAGCAGATGCTCATCGTCGACAGCGTGAAAGGAACGCCCGCCTTCGCTGCCGCGCGCGCGGCGAGGATCTCTCCGTCGGCGTACTGCATTCCGGTCAGGCCGGTCGGCGCGAGCGCGATCGGCATCGACACCGGCTGGCCGATCATCGTGCTGACCAGCGAGCGATTGTCGATGTCCACCGCGACGCGCTGTCGCAGCTTGACCGATGCGAAATCGCGCTCGTTCTCCCGATACGTGGTCTCGGTCCACGCGCCGGAATCCGCGTAGTCGTAGAACATCCGGGGAACGCGCCGGCGCGCGAGCAGGCGCAGGTCTTCGATGCAGGTGATCACGGGCATGACGGGCGGCATCCGGATGGCGAAACTCGGCGCACTATAGAGCATCGACCCCGCTGTCGCCGACGCGGAAGTACAAGGGTTCTCCGCCCTGCAATTGCCTGCGGCGCTCGAATAGAATGAAAACGTGCGCGCTGATGCGGAGTGTGTCGGATTCGGGTCGGTTTCGATGCCCTCGGCGCGGGCCATCCGCGTCACGATCGCCGTCGTCCTGGCGATGCTGCTCTCAGCGTGCGGTTCGGGCGGCAGCGGCAGCGCGATGCCGGGCGCTGGCGAGCCGACGCCGGCGCCACCGGGACTTCCGTCCGCCGAGCCGCCGATCGGGCCGCCTGCCGTGCCGCCGCAGGATCTTCCGCCGGTGACACCGCCGCTGGAGCCTCCGCCGCAGCCTCCGCCTCCGGGCGTGGTTTCGTTGCAGATCCGGACGCTGTCGTCGCGGCCGGACGTCGTCAGCGCAGGCGACACGTTGCTGCAGGTGACGATGCCGGCCGGGACGGACCCGTCGCGAGTCGCGGTTCGTCTGAACGGCGTCGACGTCACCGACAGGTTTCATCTGCAGCCCGACGCAGTGAACCTGATCGGACTGGTCGATCGGTCCGAACCGAGGTACACGCTGGTGCCAGGCGAGAACCGGGTCGAGGCGTTTTACGCCGGAGTCTCCGCAGGAGCGTTGCGACTGACCAACCACCCGTCATCGGGCCCGGTGTTCTCGGGCCCGCAGCAGTCGCCTTTCGTCTGCGAAACCGCTTCGTTCGAGTTGCCGGACGGGACGACACCGGGCAGTCCGCTGGATCCGGCGACGTGCTCCACCGCGACGCGCGTCGACTTCGTCTACTGGTCGTCGTCGCAGCAGCGTTACCGGCCGCTCGTCGACCCGGGGCAGGTGCCCGCCGACGCCGAATCGATCGTCGTCGACGGAAACGCGGTGCGCCACGTTGCCAGGGTCGAAACCGGAACGATCAATCGGGCGATCTACCAGATTGCGATGCTGCACGATCCGGCGCGTGACCCCGCACCGTCGGTGCACGCACGCACGCACGGCTGGAATCGCAAGCTCGTCTTCGCGTTCGGCGGAGGTTGCGACGACGGATGGTACCGGCAGGGAAAGACCGCAGGCTGGTGGTCCTGGTATTTCGAGAACGGCGAACTGCAGCGCAAGGTGTCGGTGCTCGACCACGAACTGCTGCGACGCGGCTACGCGGTGGCTTCTTCGACGCTGAACGTGTTCGGCAACAACTGCAGCGAACTGACGTCCGCCGAGACGATGGCGATGGTTCGCGAGCGGTTCATCGAGGGCTACGGCGTGCCCCGCTACACGATCGGATGGGGTTGTTCGGGCGGCGCATACCAGGAGCACCAGATCGCCGACAACTACCCCGGGCTGCTCGACGGCCTGATCGCCGGATGCAGCTATCCCGAGGTGAATTTCACGACAGTACATTTCATGACCGACGCCCGCCTGCTGCACCGGTACTTCCAGAATTTCTACTTCACCCCGCTCTTCGACTACACGGAAACGGAGAAACAGGCGATCAGCGGGCTGCAGGCGATCGGGACCCTGAAGAGAATGGACGACGGGCCTGCCGACCGGATACGGCCGACGGGTTGTCCTTCGGTGCTTCCGTTCGCCGAACGCTACGACCCGGTCACGAACCCGGACGGTGCGCGCTGCGACATCTTCGACCACCTGGTCAACGTCTGGGGTACGAAGCCGAACCCGATGCGGCCCGAAGCGCGCCCGATCGCGCAGCGTCCGCTGGACAACGAAGGCGTGCAGTACGGCCTCGCCGCACTGAACTCGGGGCGCATTTCGGTCGCGCAGTTTCTCGACCTGAACGAGAAGATCGGCGGCTTCGACTCCGACGGGAATCCGACTGCGGCGCAACGAACGCTGCCGGCCCGTCGCTCGATCGCCGATCCGCAGACACTGCCGGTTGCCTACCGCAGCGGGCGCCTGCTGTTCGGCGGATGGGGGCTGAAGGATGTCCCGATCATCGACTACCGTCTCTATGAAGACCGGAATGCGGCGGGCACCTTCCATCTTCGGCATCACTCGTTCATCACGCGCGAACGACTGAGGAAGGCCAACGGAGACGCCGCGAACCAGGTGATGCTCGTCGAAGGAGCGCAGCAATGGACCTTCACCAGCGAGAGCGCCCTCGTGATGCACGCGCTGGAACAGATGGATCGATGGCTCGCGAACATCGAATCCGATTCGTCGGCCGGTTCGCGACACGAGAAGGTCGTGCGCAACAGGCCGCAAACCTTACGCGAAGGCTGCGTTCCGCCGGGACGGCAGTTCCCCGAGTTCACCGCCGAGACGCTTCTGCCGGCATCGGGCGCGTGCGCCGTGTCGTACCCGGTCGGCATCGGCACTCGCGCCGCCGCCGGAGCGCCGCCGGTCGCTGACGTGGTCAAATGCCAGCGCAAGACCGTCGCGGCCGCAATCGCGGACAACGATTACAGCGTCTCGTTCACCGCCGCAGAGCGCAGCAGGCTCGAATCGATCTTTGCCAGCGGCGTCTGCGACTGGACCCGACCCGGAATCGGCCAGCCGTCGCCGGACGAATATCGCTCGCTGCAGCCGTGGCAATTCTTCCGGTGACGACCGCGTTCGCGGCGGCGCAGGATGCAATGCGCCGTCCCGATCGCGCTCAGGCGCCGTTCTCGTCGAACACGGCGCGCGCCACGCGAAACGAATCGACTCCGGCCGGCACGCCGCAGTAGATCGACGCCTGCAGGAACACCTCGGCGATCTCCTCCTTCGTGACTCCGTTGTTCAACGCGCCCTTGACGTGCAGCGCCAGCTCGTGCGGCCGGTTCAGCGCGGTGAGCATCGCGAGGTTCAGCAGGCTGCGCGTGCGCCGATCGAGCCCCGGCCGGTTCCAGATATCTCCCCAGCAATACTGCGTCACGAGTTCCTGCAGCGGCCGATTGAAGTCGTCGGCCGACGCGACCGCCCGGTCGACGTACTGTGCACCGAGCACCTCGCGGCGCACCTTCAGCCCCTTGTCGAAAAGCTCCTGGTTCATCCGGTTCTCCTGTATCGGACAGATCGATATTGTCAGTCGGCGATCGTCTGCCGCACGGCACGTTCCCAGCCCCGCATCAGCGATTGCGCCCGGTCTCGGGTCATCATCGGGTCGAAGCTGCGGTCGGGCTGCCACAGCTTCGAGAGTTCGTCCGTCCCGCGGTACACGCCGCAGGCGAGCCCGGCCAGGTAGGCCGCGCCGAGTGCGGTCGTCTCGATCACGCGCGGACGAACGACCGGAATGCCGAGCAGGTCGGCCTGGAACTGCATCAGCGAATCGTTGACGCTCGCGCCGCCGTCGACGCGCAGTTCGGCGAGCGGCGCCCGTGCGTCGCGAGCCATTGCCTGCAACAGCGCCGCGCTCTGGAACGCGATCGAATCGAGCGCTGCCCGCGCGACATGGGCCGCGGTGCTGCCGCGCGACAGGCCGCAGATCGTTCCCCGTGCATCGGGCCGCCAGTACGGCGCGCCGAGTCCCGTGAACGCCGGGACGAAGACGACGCCGCCGGCGTCGGGTACCGAAGCGGCGAGCGCCTCGACGTCCGACGAACGCCCGATGATTCCGAGCCCGTCACGGAGCCACTGCACGACCGCGCCTGCGACGAACACGCTGCCTTCGAGCGCGTAGCGGCGCACCGCGTCGGCCTGCGCCGCCGCGGTCGTCACCAGTCCGTTGTTCGACGGTTCGAAACGCTCGCCGGTGTGCATCAGCAGGAAGCAGCCCGTTCCATAGGTGTTCTTCGCCATTCCGGCGGTGAAACACGCCTGTCCGAACAGCGCCGCCTGCTGGTCGCCGGCGATTCCGCCGATGGGTAGCGAAACGCCGAGCACGTCCGCGTCGGTCGTGCCGTACCGATCGCTCGACGCGCGCACCTCGGGAAGCAGCGACGCCGGGATGTCGAGCGCTTCGAGCAGTTCGTCGTCCCAGCAGCCGCGCCGGATGTCGTAGAGCATCGTGCGCGAAGCGTTGCTCACGTCGGTGACGTGCAGCCGTCCGCCGGTCAGCTGCCAGGCGAGCCACGTGTCGACGGTGCCGAACGCGAGTTCGCCGCGATGCGCGGCTTCGCGGGCACCGGCGACGTGATCGAGCAGCCAGCGGATCTTGGTCGCCGCGAAGTACGCGTCGATCACCAGGCCGGTGCGTTCGGCGATGCGGCGCGCCAGTCCGCGGTTGCGCAGTTCCTCGCAGAGCGGTTCGGTCCGCCGGTCCTGCCAGACGATGGCGTTGTGGATCGGCTTTCCGCTACGGCGCTCCCATACGACGGTGGTCTCGCGCTGGTTGGCGATCCCGATCGCGGCAATCGAACTTCGGTCGACCGCGGCCGACGCGATCGCCTCCCGTGCGGTCGCCAGCTGCGTCTGCCAGAGCTCTGCCGGGTCGTGCTCCACCCAGCCCGGCTGCGGGAAGATCTGGCGGAATTCGCGCTGCGCGCTGGCGACGATCGCACCGCGTTCGTCGAAGACGACGCTGCGCGAGCTGGACGTTCCCTGGTCGAGCGCAAGGAGGTGTCTCATTTCGTTACCGCAAAGCCCACATGATGCCCCGAAGCCGGTGCGCGATTCGACGACGCCCTCGACAACACCCCGCTATGCTGAACCCATTGTGCGGGACCGGACCCGCGCCGGGAACCCGATGAAACCGATCGAAGGCCTTCTCGAACCGGACATGTTGCTGGCTGCCCAGCGCGATGCGCACGCGCAAGCGCCTTTTCCCGAATGGGAAGTCCGGCGCGACCGGCTCGAGCGCCTGTTGCAGCTCGTCGCCGGGAACGAACGCGCGATCGAGCAGGCCATCGACGCCGATTTCGGCGGTCGGCCGCACGCCGAAACACAGATCGCCGAGATATTCCCGTCGACGGCGGAGATCCGTACCGCGCTGCGTTCGGGCCGCCGATGGATGAAGCGACGCCGCGCGCGTGTCTCGAAGTGGTTCCTGCCGGCGCGCGCGTGGATCATGCCGCGGCCGCTGGGAGTCGTCGGAATCGTCGTGCCGTGGAACTACCCGCTGTACCTGGCTGTCGGGCCGCTCGCGGGCGCGCTCGCCGCCGGCAACCGCGCGATGATCAAGCTCTCCGAGAACACGCCGGAATTCGCCGCGCTGTTCCAGCGGCTCGTCGCCGAACGTTTCGATCCCGACGAGATCGCAGTCGTCACCGGCGGGCCCGAGGTCGGCGCCGCTTTCACGGCACTGCCCTTCGACCACCTGGTCTTCACCGGATCGACCGCTGTCGGCCGCAAGGTGATGGCGGCGGCGGCAGCGAATCTCACGCCGGTGACGCTCGAACTCGGGGGCAAGTCGCCCGCGGTGATCGCACCCGGATATCCGGTGGAGCGCGCGTGCACGCGCATTCTCGTCGGGAAGCTGCTGAATGCGGGACAGACGTGCATCGCGCCGGACTACGTGCTGCTGCCGCGCGGCTCGATGGACGCGTTCATCGAGTCGGCAAGGTCGCGCGCACGCGCGATGCATCCGGCCGGGCTCGCGGACCCGGACTTCTGCAGCATCGTCGATCGCCGCCATTACGAGCGGCTGGCGCACTACGTAGACGAGGCGCGCGCGGCAGGCGTGCGTTGCGTCGCGCTCTTCGACGCGGCGGCGCGCGACGACGCAGCGCACCGCCTGGCGCCGGTGATCCTGGTCGACCCGCCGGAGTCGCTCGCGGCGATGCGCGACGAGATCTTCGGGCCGATCCTTCCGGTGCTGCCGTACGACGACCCCGAGGAAGCGATCGCCTTCGTCAACGCCCGCCCGCGACCGCTCGCGATGTACTGGTTCGACGACGATAGCGCCCGCGCCCAGCGCGCGCTCGAACGCACGCACGTCGGCGGGGCCTGCATCAACGACACGTTGCTGCACATGGTGCAGGACGCACTGCCGTTCGGCGGGGTCGGAGCCTCCGGCATGGGGCACTACCACGGACGATGGGGTTTCGACGCGTCGAGCAAGCTCACGCCGGTGTTCCGCCAGGCGCGTTTCCACGCGGTGAACCTGTTCGCGGCACCGTACCGGCCGGTGGTTCGCCACCTACTGCACTGGATGAAACGGCTCTAAGCGCCCGAAAATCGGGCCGAACCGACTTCCGACGCTTCCTCGGGCGGCGCCTGGTCAGCCTGGGGGCTCGCCCTCAGCCCTCAGCTGCCGATCCGCCCTCCGTCGGCGCGGCGCACGACGACCGTCGAGGACCGCGGACGGCCGGCGCTGTCGCCGTCGGGCCAGCGCGAGAAGCGCGTCGGATCGCGGGCGA
>CAYZYC010000098.1:0-8811 GCA_964481165.1 uncultured Limnobacter sp.
CGCCCGGCGCAAACCTGTCCGACTCGGTCGCGATGTTCGAAGCCACGCACGGAACCGCGCCCAAGTACGCGGGCAAGGACTACGTCAATCCCGGCTCCGAGATCCTCTCGGCCGAGATGATGCTGCGCCACATGGGCTGGACCGAAGCGGCCGACCTGATCATCTCGTCGATGGAGAAGGCGATCCTCTCGAAGAAGGTCACCTACGACTTCGCACGGCTGCTGCCCGGTGCCACGCAGGTGTCGTGCTCCGGGTTCGGGCAGGTGATGATCGATCACATGTAGGCGTACGCGAAAATAGGTTGGAGCGTTCGTCGGACCGTGGCATATTTCCTTCGATCGACCTTCGAAGGAGGAGCTGCCATGAAGACCCAGAAGATGGATGGCGGATCGAGCGTTCCGCTGGTCGATACAGGTGCCGAGAACGGGCTGCTTCCGGGAGCCGAAGCGGTCAGCGTCGACAAGATCCGTGACCTGCTCTTCGGCAACCAGATGCAGGATTACGACCGGCGTTTCTCGAGCCTCGAGGAGCGCTTCCTGCAGCGGCTGAAGGACATCGAGTCCGAGGGCGCGCGCAACCTCGGCGCTTTCGAGGCGAGCACGAAGAAGCAGGTCGAATCGGTGGCCGCGCACCTGCGCGAAGAGAACGACGCGCGTGCCGAAGCCGACCGGGAAATCGAGCGCACCCTGCGCGAAACCACGCAGACGCTCGAGAAGCGCGCGCGCCAGATATCCGATCAGCTCGGCCAGCTCGAGCGCGAACTCACCGAACGCATCACGCACGAGATGCAGGCGCTGCGCGACGACATCAAGCGGCGCAACGAGGAAACGCGCGCGGGCATCGAACGCATGTTCGACGATGTCAGCAACGTGAAGGCCGACCGCCACCTGCTCGCGGGTCTGTTCGCCGAGGTGGCGAAGTGTCTGGGCCAGGACGCTGCGAAGGCCAACGGCAAGACGAACGGCGACTCGGCGAGGATGTGGCAGTCGAGCTAGTGTGACCGAAGGTGGCCACCACCGGAAATTCGCTCGGCTGGCTGCTGAGTGAATCGTCGAGCGACACCGGCATCGCGCGAGACACGGTGACGCGCGTGCTGCTCGAGGCGGCGCGCAATGCGGAGCGGGAGGAGGCGGAGCGGGCCGCGGCCGCATCGCGTCCCGACCCCCGACTCGAACTGCTGCGCAGGCTGCTGGTCGGCGACGAGATCGCTACGCTGTCGCGCCTGCGCGAGCGCGTCGACGACCCCGAGCAGTTCGCCGATGCGGTGAGCCACGCGTTGCCTGCAGCCGTCGCGCAGGCCACCGCGCGCGACGGACGCCTGGGGCGCGTGCTCGCGCCGACTCTCGAGCGCGTGGCGCAGAACTCGATCCGCGAAGATCCCCGCATCCTGGTCGACGCGCTGTATCCCGTCATCGTTCCCGCGATCCGCAAGTCGATCCGCGAGTCGATCGACGGCACCTTCCAGTCGCTGAACGCTTCGCTCAAGCACAGCCTCACCCTGCGCGGACTGCGATGGCGGATCGAGGCGTGGCGCACCGGCGTACCGTTCGCGCAGGTGGTGTTGCGCCACACGATCGTGTTCCAGGTCGAGCACGTATTCCTGATCCACCGACACACCGGGCTGCTGATCGCGCGGGCGACCGCGGACGATGCCGAGAGCCAGGACCCGCAGGTCGTCTCGGCCATGCTCGTCGCGATCCAGGACTTCGTTCGCGATTCGTTCTCCGGCGCGAAGGACAGTGCACTCGACGAACTGCGCCACGGCGAACTGCTGCTGTGGTGCGAACAGGGCCCCGCGGCGCTGCTCGTCGCAGTGATCCGCGGCAACCCGCCCGAGTCCCTGCACGAGGTGCTGCGCGAGACGCTGTTGCGCATCCATGAGCAGCGCCGGCAGGCGCTCGAGGAATTCGATGGGGACAGTGTTCCATTGGCCGACGTCTCGGCGCAGTTCGCCGATTGCGTGCGACTGCGCCAGGTCGCGCCGCAAAGGCAGCGCTCGGGTCTGCCGGTGCTCGTCGCGCTCGCCCTGCTGGCTGCGCTCGGTGCGGGCATCGGCGCCTGGCAGCAATCGCGACACGAGAACGGCATGTGGGAGGCGTACGTCGCGCAACTGCGGGCCGAGCCCGGCATCGTCGTCACCGATGCGCGCCGGGTCGGCGATCGGTGGCGCGTCGACGGGTTGCGCGACCCGCTGGCATCGGATCCGCAACAGCTGCTGCGCCTGTCCGGGCTCGATCCGCAGCGTGTCGTCGCGCAATGGCAGCCGTACCAGGCGATGAATCCGTCGTTCGTGCTGCAGCGCCTGCGCGATACCTTCGCGCCGCCACCTTCGGTGACGCTGGCCGCCGACGGCGACGCGATCGTCGCGGCCGGCGCGGCGCCGGCGGCATGGCTGCAGAAGGCGAACCGCGTCGCTACCTCGATGCCGCTGGGCTCGCCGCGTGTCGACCTCGCCGCCGTGCGCAACCTGGACGACGGCGAAATCGGGCGTCTGCGCGCAGCGATCGAATCCCGATCGCTGCATTTCGATGTCGGCGAGGTCATGCCGGCAGGTTCGTTCGAGGCAACGCTCGATGCTGCCGCCGCCGAGATCGAACAGATCGCCGCGCTCGCCGCGAATGCGGGCGTGGTCGCGCGCGTCAAGCTCACGGGCCACACCGACTCGACCGGCAAGGGCAGCACGAACCTGTCGGTCAGCGTCGCGCGCGCCGAGGTCGTTCGCGCGCTGCTGCTCAAGCGCGGCGTCGATCCGGAGATCGTCACGGTGCGCGGCGCCGGCCCGCTGGAGCCGCTGAACCGCGAAGCGACCGCGGAGGATCGTTCGCGCAACCGGCGCGTTTCGTTCCACGTCGCGATCGAGTAGCGGATCGCATGCTGCAGAAGAAGATCTGCATGCTGGGCGCGTTCTCGGTCGGCAAGACCAGCCTGGTCCGGCGCTTCGTCCAGAGCACGTTCTCCGATGCCTACCTGACCACCGTCGGCGTGAAGATCGACAAGAAGACGATGCAGGCGGGCGATCGCACGCTGGACCTGATCCTCTGGGACATGGCGGGCGAGGACGATGTCTCGACGATCCGGATGAGCTATCTGCGCGGCAGCGCCGGATACCTGCTGATCGCCGACGGCACCAGGGCCGTGACGCTCGAGGTCGCGCGCTCGCTGCACGAGCGGGTCCGCGCGGAACTCGGCGACCTGCCGTTCACGCTGCTGTTGAACAAGCGTGATCTCGACGACTGGAGCGTGGCGGACAGCGATATCTCGTCGCTGCGGCAGGCCGGATGGTCGATCCGGACGACCAGCGCGAAGACCGGTGAGGGCGTCGAAGAAGCTTTTCGCGAACTCGCCGATCGCCTGACCGCCTGAGCGGGCGATGAGCGCGCTGCCGGCAAGCGTCGAGCGGGCCTTGCATGCCGAGTTGCGCGCCGGGCGATCGCTCGCCTGGCTGCACGTCGATCCGTCGCTGCGACTGGCCGGCTGCGGCGGCCTGCTTGCGCACTACGGCCTCGACTGCCTGCGCATCGGTGAATCCGCGTCGCAGCAGGTGGTATTCCTCGAAGGCTTTCTTCCGCTGGCCGAGTCGCCGACGCTGATCCGCTCGGTCGAGCTTGCCGCCAACTGCGCCGCCGATCTGCATCTTCGCGTACACGACGGGCATACCTGGATCGTGCTGCTCGACGTCACCGCCGAGCGCAACGAGGCGCGGCAGGTGCAGCAGAAGGCCTACGAGATGACGCTGCTCGAGGAGAAGGAGGCGCGCCTGAATCGCAGGCTGGAGGCGGCGAACGCCGCGCTGGTCCGCGCGCGGGGCGAGATCGAAGCGTCGCGCGCGGCACTGCAACGGGTGCACGACCGGCTCTCGCTCGAACTGAAGGAGGCCGCCGCCTACGTGCGCTCGATCCTGCCGCCGCCGATGGCCTCGCCTTTCGCCATCGACTGGCGCTTCGTTCCATCGGCGGCGCTCGGGGGCGACTGCTTCGGTTATCACTGGATCGACGACGGGCATTTCTCGCTGTACCTGCTCGACGTCTGCGGACACGGCATCGGTCCGTCGCTGATGTCGGTGGGCGTGCTCAACACCCTGCGCAGCGGTTCGCTGCCTCAGGTCGATCTGCGCGATCCGGAGCAGGTGATGGCCGGGTTGAACCGCATCTACCGGATGCAGGCGCACAACGACCTGTTCTTCACGATCTGGTACGGCGTTTATGCGCCGGCGACGCGGCGACTCGACTACTCGGCGGCCGGGCATCCGCCGGCACTGCTCGTGCAGACCGGCATGCAGGCGGACGCGGGCGCGACGCCGACCCGGTTGCTCGGAACGCGGGGACGGCCGATCGGAACGACGACCGACGCTCCGTGGTACTCCGAGTCGATTACCGTGCCGGCGCGAAGCGCGCTCTACCTGCTGAGCGACGGCGCCTTCGAGGTGTTCCGCAACGACGGATCGATGCTGCCGTTCGACGAGTTCGTCGCCTTCATCGAGTCGCTCGATCGCTGCGGCGACGGGGAGCGTGACGCGCCGCTCGACCGCCTGCTGGACTACCTGCACGGGCAGGGGCCGGGCAGCGAGGCAGACGACCTGTCGATCGTGCGCTTCGACTTCTGATCAATGATCGAAGTTCAGCACCAGCGTCGATCGCCCCGCGCGCTCGACGCATGAAACGCGGTCGGCGACGCGCTTGAGCAGGAAGCCCGCGAGCTTGCGGGCGGCTTCGTCCGACGCGATGATTTCGTCCGCGCTCGGCCGTCGATCGGGGAACTCGATCGGCGGACCCTCCCACGACATGCGCACCCGCACGTTGAACTCGTCGAACGATGCCTGCACGTCGATCGGACCGTCGGTGCCGGCATCGTCGGAGAGGATTTCGGCAGCCTGCGCGACACCGAAGGCGACGCGTTCGATCACGTCGCGGCGGGCTCCCCACAGCGATCCGAGTTCGTGGACGCGGACTTCGACGTTCGCGGTATCGCGCACGTGCGACTCGATGCGGAACCGTCCGCTGCGCTTGACGCCGATCCGGAAGATCAGGTTCATCGACAGCGCCGTCAGCGTGCCGAAAACGAGCGGCGTGCCGAACATCGCACGCGCGCCGGGCGGGAGCGCTTCGATCATCGCCGGCACGAGTTCGACCGACAGTCCGGCAAGCAGGCCCAGGCCGATGACGAAAGTGCGCCGCGCATCGAGCAGGCGCGAAGCGATGATCTGGACGCCGTTGACGATCATGAAGGCGGCGGAGAACACCAGCGTCGCTCCGAGTACGCCGGGCGGAATCTTCAGCATCAGCATGCCAAGCATCGGGGACAGGCCGAGCAGCATGCAGACGACGGCGATCACCATCGCGACCCGGCGACTGTGCATGCCGGTGGCGGCGGCCATGCCCGCCGCCGCCGATGCCGAGTTCATCCCGATTCCGCCGATGCCCGCCGACAGCACCGTCCCGAGTCCGTCGGCGAGTACGCCGCCGCTGACGCTGCGCATGTCGGCCCGAACCCACTTCGGATCGCAGGCGCGCTGCAGGATCACGACGTTGCCCGCCGTCTTGATCGTGGCAGCCAGCGCACCGATCGCGAACGGCACGAGCAGCGCGATGTCGAAGGACCAGCCGAGGTGCGAAGCGTCGGGCCATGCGAACAGCGGAACGGCCGATGCGACATCCGATGGCGCGGCCGATGCCGATACGTCGGCGGCGATGCCGATGCGCACCGACGCGAGCACGCCGGCGGCGGAGCCCACGAGCACGCAGCCGATGCGCAGCGCACCCTTGCCCCAGACGTTCAGCGCCGTCATGATCGCCAGCGCGAGCAGCGCCACCGCCATCGGCGAGATCGCCGCGCCGTGGGCCGCTTCGGCGCTCGCCATCATGCGTACGCCGATCGCGCCGCTGGTGATCCCGACCAGCATCACGACGATGCCCGCGATCTCGGGCGGGAACACGGGTCGCAGCCTGCGCATCAGCGGCGCGAGTCCCATCTCGATCAGGCCGGCCACCAGCATCATGCCGAGCGCCAGTTGCAGGCCGCCGATCTTCGCCGCCGCCAGCGACGGTACGAGATAGAGGATCGTCGCCGTCGGCCAGCACAGGTAGCCCGAGCCGATGGGTCCCATTCGATAGACCTGCAGCAGCGTTGCCGCACCGGCCGCGAGCAGGGTCAGGCTGATCAGCGACGCGGTCGTCTCGGGGCTCGCTCCGGCGGCGCGTCCGAGGAGCACCGGATAGGTCAGCAGGGTGGTCGCCGCGACGAAGTGTTGCAGCCCCGATACGAGCACCAGCACGAAAGGGGCGGAATCGAGCGGCCCCCAGAACGCGGTCGGGGACCGTTCCATCGATCAGGCCGTAGCCGACGAGCCGCCCGCGGCCGCCGCGATCGCTTCGTTCTTCTGGGCGTGGATCGTGAACAGGTCGATGAAACCCGCGAGATCGAACAACTGCTCGAGTTTTCCGGACAGGCCGCACAGGTGCAACGGAACGTGCTGGGCCTGCGCGGTCCGGTTCGCGATCAGCAGCGTGCGAAAGCCGGCGCTGCTGATGTATTCGAGTCCGCTCAGGTCGAGCACCAGCGCGTCGATCGGAGCATCGAGCATCGCCCCGAGTCGTTCGCCGAGCGCCGGCGCCGTGCCGCTGTCGACGCGTCCTTTCGGCGTCAGCAGCGCCGTACGGCCGATTCGCTCCTCGTGCAGATCCATGGGTTCAGGTTCCTCCTTCGGGTGGCGTCGGCCCGCGCACCAGGGTCACGCGATTCAAGTCGCCAACGCGTCGATACCGGATCTCGTCCATCAGTTCCCGCGCGAAATGCGCACCCAGCCCACCGACGCGACGCTGCGCGAGCGGCGCGCTGCGATCGGGCGGCGGAGCGTTCGCGGGATCGAAGGCCACGCCGCCGTATTCGATCGTGACTTCGAGCGCGGCGTCGACGACCCGGAAGCGCACGCTGATCGAATGCCGTTCTCCTTCGGGAAACGCGTACCGGATCGCATTGGAGACGATCTCGTCGAGGGCCACCTGCACATCGGCGGACGCGCTGGCATCGAGCCCGATGCGCTCGGCGATGCGACGGCATTCGTCGGCCACCGCGGCGATCTCCGGCAACGAATTGCCGATCGTTACCGCGCCAGTGACGTCCGCCGGAAAGGGTGGGCTTCGACCGCTGCACATCGGGAACCGCGCTTGCTGCCGAAGCGTTGATCATACGAGGAGAAGATCATGCCCGCACGCCCCCGACCACCCGAGCCCGGGAAATCCCGGCGTCAGCTCTGGGAGGAAGCCGCGTCGCATCGCGATGCGGCGGACGAGCCCCACCACGGCGACGCGGCCCCTGCCGCATCCGATTCCGCGCACAAGGACGCCTTCCTGAATACGCGGAACGGTGTCTTCTACCCGGGCGGACACGCCGTGCTGCTGCTTGCGCCCGAGGACGCGCACGCGTTGCGCGACGCGCTCAGCGCCGCCGGATTCGCTTCCGGCGACTCGCTGCTGCTGGGTCCGCGCGAGGCGGCCGCGCTGATGCGCGATTCCGAAGAGCAGGCCGGTGCACTTGCCCGGATCGTCAGCGCCGAAATGAAGAATGCGGCCGTGATGCGACAACTCGCCGACAACGGTGCGGCGATGCTGATCGTGCGCGTCGACGGCGACGAACGGCAGGATGCGCTCGTGGCGGCCGCCCGCCGATGCAGGGTGCGGAAGGCCGTGCGATACCACCCGCTGGCCATCGAGGAACTCCGGATCGGCGCCGAAGAGATCCCCGGGGAAAGCCCGTACGGCGTCAACGAAGTCTTGCGCAGCAAGGCTTCCGACGCGCGGATGACGCCGCGGAACCGACGACGCGGCGAACGCTCCTGACGCGAGCGCCGCCTGCGCGGCCGGGTGCCGCGGGGATCGGGCGGGCGGAGCGCTGCTTGCGCGGCGCTCCGCGATCGCTCAGCTGGGCAGCTGGATGTTCGACGCCTGCTTGCCCTTCGGGCCCGTGACGACGTCGAACTGCACCTTCTGGCCTTCCTTCAGGCTCTTGAAGCCGTTCATCTGGATCGCGCTGAAGTGCGCGAACAGATCCTCACCCCCATCGTCGGGGGTGATGAAGCCATACCCCTTCGAATCGTTGAACCACTTGACGGTACCGGTTGCCATGCTTTCTTCTTCCCCTGACACGAACGACTGGGCTGCGTGTGCTTGAAAGCGAACCGGCGGATCCCCAAGTGACGAAAGTGGTCCGAGACTCGCCAAGCCCGGCGCCCCTTTTCCAGCAGGCGTCCCGGCCAGCAGCGCACGGATTCTTTGTGAAAAGCCCGATTGCGTCAAGAGCATTACGTCCGGCCGGCGAGCGCAAAACCACGGGCGCATGCCTTGCATCGTGAAGGGCGTCACGGTCGGCGGAAACGTCCCCCGGATCGTTGTTGCAGTAGAAGCAACACTCGCTAGAATGCATTCATGGCGACGCGTCAAGATCCGTCTCCCGTACTGGAGCGCAAGGAGTCGCGGGTCAAACCGCCACCGATGTACCAGGTGATGCTTCTCAACGACGATTTCACCCCGATGGAGTTCGTCGTCAACGTATTGCAGAGGTTCTTCGGGATGGGTCGCGAGAAGGCGACCCAGGTCATGTTGAAAGTGCACCGCGAGGGACGTGGCGTATGCGGGGTTTTCCCGCGCGACGTAGCGGCCACCAAGGTCGAACAGGTTAGCAGTTACTCACGCCAGCATCAGCATCCGCTGCAGTGCGTGATGGAGGAAGCATGATCGCGCAGGAATTGGAAGTCAGTCTGCACATGGCCTTCGTCGAGGCCCGGCAGCAGCGCCACGAGTTCATCACCGTGGAGCA
>CAYZYC010000099.1:0-3217 GCA_964481165.1 uncultured Limnobacter sp.
GCGCGCGAGGAAACGCTGCTGCTGGCGGGGTTGCTCGTCTGCGCGGCAGGCGTTGCGCTGACCCGCGTCCCGGGCCACCTCGAATCGGCCATGTGGATGGCGATCCTGTTGCTGCAGTCGGCGCCGTATGCGGCGGCGCTCGCCTGCGACGCGCTGTCGCGCGTTTCGGCACGCACGCGCGATCGCACGGTCGAGCGGCGCGCTCCGGCAGCGCTGCCGAGCGGAGCCGGCTGAGTTCCGCGCGGAGCCGCGCCGGATCGCGTGGCGCAGCCCGAAGCCCGCGAGGCGGGCCGAACTCCGCGGAGCCGGGCGGACTCCGGTCAGGAGCGCCGCGGGGCAACGCTACAATCGACGGATCACCGACTGCGGTTTCGACCCCGGCCCGCCCGATGCTTCCCCTTCTCGAAAACGCGATTTCCGCTCCGCTGCAGGACTTCGAACGGCACATCGTCGACGCGACCGCGCGCATCGAGCGGTGGTTCCGCCTCGAATGGCAGGACCACACGCCGCCGTTCTACGCGTCGGTCGACCTGCGCAACGCCGGATTCAAGCTCGCGCCGGTCGACACGAACCTGTTTCCGGCCTGCTTCGAGAACCTGTCCGAGGACACGCTCCCGCTGGCGGTGCAGGCGGCGATGGCCGCGATCGAGAAGTACTGCCCCGATGCCCGCAACCTGCTGCTGATTCCCGAATTGCGCCGGCGTGACGAGCGGTACCTGCGCAACCTGCGGCGCCTGTCGAAGATCCTGCAGCAGACCGGATTGCGGGTGCGCCTGGGCAGCTTCGATCCGAAGATCGTCGCGCCGACTCCGATCACGCCCGCAGGCACCGACGGCGGCGAGGCGCTGGTCGTCGAGCCGATCGTGCGTCGCGGGTTCCGGGTCGGCCTGGCCGATTTCGATCCGTGCTCGATCCTGCTGAACAACGACCTGTCCGACGGGCCGCCGCGCGTGCTCGAGGACGTGCACGAACAGGTGCTGCTGCCGCCGCTGCACGCCGGATGGGCGGTGCGGCGCAAGTCGCGGCACTTCACCGCCTACGGCGACGTCGCGCGCCGCTTCGCCCGGCAGTTCGAACTCGACCCCTGGCTGGTCACTCCGCATTTCGTCGCCTGCGGAGCCGTCGACTTTCGCGAGGGTACCGGCGAGGAGCGGGTCGCCGCCGCCGTCGACAAGGTGCTGCGCCAGACGCGTTCGAAGTATCGCGAGTACGGAATCACCGAAAGGCCCTTCGTCGTCGTGAAGTCCGACGCGGGAACCCGCGGGGCGAGCGTGATCTCGGTGCACGAACCCGCGCAGATCCGCGCGCTCAGCCGGGCGCAGCGCGAACAGATGTCGGCGCGCGGCGACGACCTCGACGTCGGCGACATCGTCGTCCAGGAAGGCGTGCACACCATCGAGACGGTCGACGGCGGTGTCGCCGAGCCGGTCGTCTACACGATCGACCGCTACGTGGTGGGCGGCTTCTACCGCGTGCACACGCAGCGCGGCAACGACGAGAACCTCAACGCGCCGGGAATGCACTACGTGCCGCTGCCGTTCGCCGCGAGCTGCCACCTGCCCGACGGGAACGTCTCGCTCGAGCAGGCGGTGAACCGCTTCTACGTGTACGGAGTCGTCGCGCGGCTGGCCGTGCTCGCCGCTTCGGTCGAGCTCGAACAGACCGATCCCGATCCGTCGTTGTACGGGTGACGCGAACCCGGATACCGGAGCCGAAGCGATGCGCCTGCTGGTGATTCTCGATCCGCTGCCGCTGATCAAGACCTACAAGGACACGACGTACGCGATGATGGTCGAGGCCGCGGCGCGCGGCCACGAGCTGTTCGTCTGCGAGCAGCGGCAGCTGTCGCTTTCGCGCGATCGCACGATGGTCGTCGCGACGCCGCTCGCGCTCGTCGACACGACCGGCAGCGGCGCGCCGTGGTACACGCTGGGCGAGCCCGCGAAGGAACCGGTGAGCGCGTTCGGCGCGACGCTGATGCGCAAGGACCCGCCGTTCGACATGGAATACGTCTATTCGACGTACCTGCTCGAGCACGCGGTGCGCGAAGGTGCGCGCGTCTTCAACGACCCGCGCGCGATCCGCGACCACAACGAGAAGCTGTCGATCGCCGAGTTTCCGCAGTTCGCGGCACCGACGCTGGTCACGCGTTCGGCCGACGATCTGCGCGCGTTCGTCGACGAACACGGCGTCGCCGTGTTCAAGCTGCTCGACGGCATGGGCGGCACGTCGATCTTTCGCGCCGAACGCGGCGACCCGAACCTGTCGGTGATCATCGAGGCGCTGAACCTGTTCGGCGAACGATCGGTGATGGCGCAGCGTTTCCTTCCCGAGATCGCCGAGGGCGACAAGCGCGTGCTGCTGATCGGCGGGCAGGTCGTTCCGTACAGCCTCGCGCGCATCCCGAAGAGCGGCGAGTTCCGCGGCAACCTGGCAGCGGGCGGCTCCGGCGTGGCCAGGCCGCTGTCGACGCGCGACCGCGAAGTCGCCGAAGCGCTTGCGCCGACGATGGCCGAGCGCGGCCTGCTGCTGGTCGGCCTCGACCTGATCGGCGACTACATCACCGAGATCAACGTCACCAGCCCGACGTGCTTCCAGGAGATCCGCCAGCAGGCCGGCTACGACGTCGCACGGCTGTTCGTCGACGCGCTCGAGGCGGCCGTCGGCGCCGCCTGACCGGCACCGCGAGCGCGAGATGACCGCTACCGCGAGCGCCCGATGATCGGCATCCTCGTCGTCTCGCACGAGCCGCTGGGCACGGCGCTGATCCAGTGCACGAGGCACATCTTCGGGCGCCTGCCGCCGCAGCTGGCCGCGCTCGACGTCGTTCCCGACGAAGACCCCGAGGCGGCGTACAACAGCGCGCGCGAGCTGCTCGCGCGGATCAACGACGGCAGCGGAGCGATCGTGCTCACCGACGTCTACGGAGCGACGCCGTCGCGCGTCGCGTTGCGCCTGGCCGTTCCGCACCGCGTGCACGTCGTGGCGGGTGCGAACCTCGCGATGCTGGTCAAGGCGATCCACGACCGGCGGGTCCCCGTCGACGAACTGGTCGACCTGCTGCTCGACAGCGGCCGGCGCGCGATCCGCCAGGTCGACGTCGACGAAGAACGGGGCGAGCGAGGCAGCGCGGGAACGAACCGGCCGGGCAACGGCGGAAGCAACGCAGGAACGAACGCAGGAACGAACGGGCGAAGGAACGGATGAAGCGGGTCGA
>CAYZYC010000099.1:3317-5311 GCA_964481165.1 uncultured Limnobacter sp.
AGGAACGAACGCAGGAACGAACGGGCGAAGGAACGGATGAAGCGGGTCGAAGCCACCGTCGTCAATCGGCTGGGCCTGCACGCGCGACCGTCGGCGAAGCTGACCGCGACCGCTTCGCGATTCCGCTCGGAGGTCTGGATGAGCAAGGGAGCGCGACGCATCAACGCCAAGAGCATCATGGGAGTGATGATGCTCGCGGCGGCCAAGGGGAGCACGCTGGTCATCGAGGCCGACGGACCCGACGAAGCGGAAGCGGCGGAAGCCATGCGACAACTGATCGCCGAGGGATTCGGCGAGGAACTCGCCTGAGCACGGCTGCGTCCGAAGGATGACGCGGCGGCGCGCAGGCGCTCTTGCACGGGGATGCATTGTTCAGTCTGCACGGAACGGGAGTCGGCGGCGGAATCGTGATCGCGCGTGCGCGGCGAATCGAGACGCGCCAGCGCGACATTCCGCGCTACCGCCTGCGCGCTGCGCAGGTCGACGACGAGCTCGTGCGGCTCGAGACCGCGATCGAGGTCGTCAAGGCCGAACTGCACGAACTGGCCGAGCACCTGCCCGACGAGGCGCCCGCCGAGGCGCGTGCGCTGATCGACGTCCACGTGATGATCCTCGACGATCCGGCGCTCGCCGGTGCCGCGCGCGAGGCGGTGCGCACGCAGCTGCGAAACGCCGAGTGGGCGTTTTCCGCGCAGGCAGCGCTGCTCGCGGCGCAGTTCGACGAACTCGAGGATGCGTACCTGCGCGAGCGCGGCCGCGACGTGCAGCAGGTCGCCGACCGCGTGAGTCGCGTGCTGTCGGGGTCGCGGGCGCGCGGCGCCGGCGCAACCGAGGAAGCGGCGATCTACATCGCCGACGACGTCTCGCCGGCGGAAATGCTGTCGCTGCAGGCGGCCGTCGGCTTCGGGATCGACCTCGGCGGAGCGACCTCGCACACCGCGATCCTCGCGCGCGGGATGAACGTTCCCGCGGTCGTGGGCCTGGGAATCGCGAGCCGCCTGGTCCGTGACGACGACTGGCTGATCCTGGACGGCGAGCAGGGCATCGTCATCGTCGCGCCCGACGAAGCGGTGCTCGCCGAGTACCGCGGAAGACAGGAAGCCGGGCGTCGCGAGCGCGAAGAGCTCGAGCGCCTGCTGCACGTTCCGGCGGTCACGCTGGACGGGCAGGCAGTGCAGCTGTGCGCGAACATCGAACGCCCCGAGGAAGCCGCGGTGGCGCGCGCAGCGGGCGCGCACGGGATCGGCCTGTTCCGCTCGGAGTTCCTGTTCCTCAACCGGCGCGACCTGCCCGGAGAGGACGAGCAGTTCGAAGCGTATCGCGCGGCGGTCGTCGCGATGCAGGGCGGCCCGGTGACGATCCGCACGCTCGACGTCGGTGCCGACAAGGCGCTGTTGCGGCCGCCGGCACCCAACGTCGCCGTGCCGCTGAACCCGGCGCTCGGACTGCGCGCGATCCGCTTCTGCCTCGCCGAGCCGGTGATGTTCCTCGTGCAGTTGCGCGCGATCCTGCGCGCATCCGCCCACGGCCCGGTCCGGCTGCTGATTCCGATGCTCGCGCACGGCCACGAGATCGACCAGGCGCTGCGGTTGATCGAGATCGCCAGGGGACAACTGCGCGACCGGCGCGTGCCCTTCGACGAGCACATGATGGTCGGCGGCATGGTCGAGATCCCCGCGGCCGCGCTGTCGGCCCGGTTGCTCGTGCGCCGCCTCGACTTCCTGTCGATCGGCACGAACGACCTGATCCAGTACACGCTGGCGATCGACCGCACCGACCACGAAGTCGCCGCGCTCTACGAACCCTTCCACCCCGCGGTACTGCGCCTGATCGGCATGACGATCCGCGCGGCCCGCAAGGCCGGCAAGCCGGTGGCCGTCTGCGGCGAGATGGCCGGCGACTGGGGGGCGACGCGCCTGCTGCTCGGACTCGGCCTGCGCGAGTTCTCGATGCATCCGGGCAGCCTGCTGCGCGTCAAGAGCGAGATCCTGCGC
>CAYZYC010000099.1:5411-8770 GCA_964481165.1 uncultured Limnobacter sp.
CTGGTCGACGAGCGCTGAGCGCGGCGTCCCGCAACTACCAGCCGCCGCCTCCGCCGCCCCCGCCCCCGCCTCCCGAGCCGCCTCCACCGCCGCCGCTCGAGAATCCCGACGACGACGAACTCGGCGGCGGCGTGGCGCTCGCGAACGCGCCTTCGGCCGACGAAACGGTGGCCGCCACGGCGCTGCCGAAGCTTCTCCCGGACCAGTCGGACCCGCCGTTCCACGCCGGGCGGTACGACTCGCGGACTTCCTCGCCGGGGTGCGCGCGCGCGAACGCCGCTTCGAAAGCCGCCGACCACGGCTTCTCGAGTTCGAGCGCGATCGCGTACGGCAGCAATCGTTCGAAATGCTCGGTCGTCAGTTCGGGGGCGCCGACCAGGTTCATGCGCGCGCTCTCGGCGGTGCGCAGGTACAGCGCGAGTCCTTCGATCCGGTCCATGACCCCACGACCGGCGGCCGTCGGAGCGCGCAGCAGGTAACCGAACACCGCGTTCAGCAACGCCATGCCGCCGACGAGCGCGAGCGGAAACGCGTTGGCGCGCAATCCGTCGAACAGCGACCGGCGGAACGCGTCGGATTCGAGCGCTGCGGTGACGAACATCGATGCGCCGATCCCGCCGATGTAGAGGACGACCGCGATGTGGATCAACGCGCCGACGATCGTTCGCAGCCTGCGGCCCGACAGCAGCGAGCGGACGGTGCGCACGACGAAGACGCCGACGAACACGCCGAGGAAGACGATCGCGAAACCGGTTCCGACGAGCACGCCGACCTCGGCCTCGCTCAGGTGGCCGAAAGCGAACACCACGGCGATGCTCGCCGCCGTCAGCCCGAGACCGACCAGGACCCAGCCGAGGTTGCGACGAAAGAACCGGTTGCGGTTCTCCTTCTCGATCGCGGTCTTGAATGCCTGGAACGCGTTGGACAGGCTCGTTCCGTTCGACCGGTCGATCCGCGCCGTGCCTGCGTTGCGGTCGATCCACCCGAGCAGCGAGCGCTCGCCCGGCCCGAGCGTGTCGCGCTCGTTCGGCCCCGCCGGGCCGGGGACCTTCGGGTCGGCCTGCGTCGCCCGCTTCAGCGTCAGCGTTCCGTCGCTGTCGTCGAAGACGACGAGGCCACGCACCGCGAGCGATACCGCGGTCGCGGTGAACTCGCGCCAGCCGCCGCTCCAGCCCCACTGGCGCACGTACGCAGCGAGCGCCGGCGAGATGCCCTCGGGCGGGTGGAACAGCGGGATGATCGTGCCCTTCTGCGGGTCGCGCCCGACGGCGCGCCACGCGTAGAGGTAGAACGCGAAGACGCCGAGCAGCCCGAGCCCGGCCAGCCATGCGCGGCGATGGTCGAGCAACGCGTAGCGCAGTTCCTCGGCGCGCGTCGGCGCGCTGACCGCGCCGGCCGGGATCTCGGCGACCACGGTGACGCCTTCGCCCGGCGCCAGCGTGCGCGTCGTGGCGATTTCGAGCGCACCGTCGTCGCGCAGTCGCGCGCTGTAATCGCTGCCGCGTTCGCCGAAACGTCCGGTGAACCCGATCCAGCGCACCGGCGCGACGTTGCCGGGCAGGCGAACGACTGCCCGTGCCGAGTGGATCGGGAACGCCCATTCGTTGCCGGTCACGTTCCAGTTCAGCTCGACGTGCTCGGGGAAGAAGCGGATCTGGCGGGCGGTCCGGTAGCGGAACGTGTACGTGTGCAGGCCCGTCGGCAGCAGATGATCCTCGCTGCCCGCGTAGATGCGCACGCCCTGCGCATTGGCGCGCGTGAAGTGCGGCTCGGGACGCGCGTTGCGCGTGACCTCGAGAAGCTCGAACTCGACGCGGTGCACGTCGCCCTGCGCGTCGGTGAAGGTCATCGGGAAATCGCGGTAGATGCCGCGCCGGATCTGCCGGCCTTCCGCGTGCACGGCGATCGTCTCGGTGACTTCGAGATCGCCGTCCGGACGCACGTCGACGACGGCGTGGAAACGTTCGATGAATTCGGCGGCGGGCGACGCGATCGTCCAGGCGGCGAGCAGCAGCGCCAGTGATGCGCGTAGCAGCCATGCGCGTAGCGATTCGCCGCGCGGCGATGCGCCACGCAGCCGGTCACGTTGCACCCACGCGTGGCGCCGCCGTACGCCGCGGCACGAAGTGCCGGGAACTTGCATGCACCGCGTCTCCACAGCGGTGCCGGGCAGCGGCGCTCGCCGCGCCCCCGCAGCGATCATTGCGTCCGCGATTGCGTCGTGAACGAGACTTCGGGAACCGCCCGGTCCTTCTCGTCGTGCGTCTCGAAGAACGCGCGCTTCTCGAAGGCGAACGAGCGGGCGACGAAGTTGCTCGGAAACGATTCGACCTGCACGTTCAGTTCGCGTGTCGCGCCGTTGTAGTAGCGGCGCGCCATCTGGATCTCGCCCTCGATCGAGGCGAGGGATTCCTGCAGCTGCAGGAAGTTCTGGTTCGCCTTCAGCTCGGGATAGTTCTCGACGACGGCGAGCAGGCGCCCGATAGACGCCGACAGCAGCCCTTCGACCTGGCTGCGCCCCGCGACGTCGTCGGCAGCCACCTCGCGCGCCTGGTTGCGCAACGCGGTGACGCGCGCGAGCAGTTCGCGCTCGTGCTGCGCGTATCCCTTGACCGTATCGACGAGGTTCGGGACGAGGTCGGCCCGGCGCTTCAACTGCACGTCGATGCCGCTCCAGCCTTCCTCGGCCATCTGCCGGGCGCGCACGAGGCGGTTGTACGTGACGATCACGTAGACGACCAGGGCAAGCAGCACTGCGAGGAGGACGATCCATCCCATCGGTCTTCGCTCCGTCAGGTCGCGCGATTCGGCTCGGCGCGAGCGACATCATAAGCACCGATCGGGTCGAAGCGAGCCGACATTCGTCACTTCGGGGCGATCCCGGCGCCCCGAGAGTGCGATCGGGCGCCGGCCGATGCGCCCGCGCTACACTGGGCCGACCCAAGCGAGCTGGAGCGATCGATGGACGACGAGGCACTCAACACGAGCATCCGCAAGTTCCTCAAGCTGGTCGGAGTGCAGTCGCAACGCGAAATCGAGCAGGCCGTCTCGAAAGCGATCGCCGACGGCACCCTGAAAGGCAGCGAGGCGTTTCCGGCGACGATGACGCTCGAAGTCGGCACGCTGCGGCTGAACGTGCGCTTCGACGGAGAGATCCGGCTCGCGTGACGGGGTCGAGGGCGGTCGGGGGGCTGCGCCCGGCGCCCGCGCCCCCCTTGCGCCGCGTCCGCGCCCACGCGCCGCGCCTGCGCCCACGCGCCGCGTCCGCGTCCACGCGCCGCGTTTCGCTCGTTTTTCGAGCAATCCGCTCTGCACTACGCATAGTGCGGAGGAAAAAGCCCGAATTTCGAGCATCCGGA
>CAYZYC010000100.1:0-8716 GCA_964481165.1 uncultured Limnobacter sp.
GAGCAGCCCGAGATGAACATCGTGCGCGGGGCGTACTACGCGCTGATCAGCGCGCTGTCGGGCACGCAGACGATGGCGCTGTGCTCGTACGACGAGGCATACACGATCCCCACCGAGTACTCGGCCCGGATCTCGCTGCGCACGATGCAGATCCTGATCGCCGAGATGGGCCTGACCGAGACGGTCGATCCGCTGGGCGGGTCGTTCTACGTCGAGACGATGACCAACCAAATGCGCCAGAAGATGGAGGAGATCATGGCCGAGGTCGATGCCCAGGGCGGCATCGTCAAGCTGGTTTCCGAGGGCGCGATCCAGGCGAAGGTCTCGGCGCAGGCCTACCGGATGCAGCGCGACATCGAGTCGGGAGCGTTCCCGAAGGTCGGAGTGAACTGCTACCGCAACGAGAAGGAAGACGACCACCCGGTCGAGTTCCATCCGTACAACGAGGAAGACGCGCGAGCGCAGGTCGCCGCGCTGAACGGGGTTCGCGCAGAGCGCGACGCGGGCGCCGTCGCGAAGGCGCTCGAGCGCGTCGCTGCCGACGCCCGAGCCGGCGCGAACCTGATGCCGGCGATCGTCGAGGCGGTGAAGGCGTACGCGAGCGTCGGCGAGATCACGAAGGAGATGGTGAAGGTCTTCGGTCGTTACCAGGAACCGATCCGGTTCTGAAAAGGCATGCAGATGGAACAGATTTCCACTTACCTGGCGCCGCACCGCCTCGACGACGCGTTGCAGGCCATGGCCGACGGCGACGCCACGGTGCTGTGCGGCGGCACCGACCTCGCGCCGCAGACCGAGTCGGGCGTGCGCCGATACGAGGCGACGCTGCTGAACATTCGACGCGTCGAGGGGCTGGGCGGGATCGACGCCACGAGCGGCGAGATCCGCATCGGCGCAACGACCACCGTCAGCGAGATCCGTCGCGACGCCACGCTCGCGCAGGTAGCGCCCGTGCTGGTCGAGGCGGCCGAGCGTTTCGCCAGCGAACAGATCCGCAACGCGGCGTCGCTGGGCGGCAACCTCTGCAACGCATCGCCGGCCGGCGACATGATTCCTCCGCTGCTGGTGCTCGACGCTTCGGTCGAACTCGCCTGCTGGCGCGACGACGCCGTGCAGAAGCGCCGCGTGCCGCTGCAGGAGTTCTTCGTCGGCCCGGGCAAGACCGTCAAGCGGCCCGAGGAACTGCTGACCGCCGTCTTCTTCGCCCGGCCCGCTGCCGACTTCGCCGGCAGGTTCCGCAAGTCGGGGCCGCGACCGGCGCTCGAGATCTCCACCGTTTCGCTGGCTCTCGGTGCGCGTGTCCCGGGCGGCAGGCTTTCCGGCGTGCGCGTCGCCATGGGATCGGTGGCACCGACGCCCCTGCGCGCGCGCCACGTCGAGGCCGCGCTCGAAGGCAAGCCGCTGAACGACGCCACCATCGCCGCCGCGGTCGAAGCGGCGGCGCAGGACGCCAAACCCATCGATGACGTGCGTGCCAGTGCCTGGTATCGCGGCCATCTCGTTCGAGTATTCGTCGAAGAGGTGCTGAATGATCTCCGTGGAAACTGAAATCCGCTTCCGGCTCAACGGCCGCGAGGTGTCGGTGAAGATACCCGCCGCCATGAAGACGCTCGCCATGCTGCGCGACGTGCTCGATCTCACCGGAACGAAATACGCCTGCGGCGAAGGCGAGTGCGGCGCGTGCACGATCCAGGTCGACGGCAGGACCGTCAACAGCTGCCTGATGTACGCCGCCGACTGCGACGGACGCGAGGTCGTGACCATCGAAGGGCTGCGCTCGCGGGAAGGACTGCACCCGGTGCAGCAGGCCTTCGTCGACCACGGCGCCGTGCAGTGCGGCTTCTGCATGCCCGGCATGATCGTGCAGGCCAACTACCTGATCGAAAACGACCCCGACCTGACGCGCGAGGAAGCGCAACGGGGCCTCGAGGGCAATCTGTGCCGCTGCACCGGCTACACCAAGGTGCTCGACGCGGTGGAAGCCGTGGCCGGGACCGAGGCTCGCCGTAGCGGCTCGGAAGTGCGCCGCAGCCGCTGAACGCGGCGTTGCCCGGATCGAACATTCCCGAGCGGAGTAAAGCCATGGAAAAGACCGCTACCGTGAAGAAAACCCTGATCGGCACACGCGTGCGCAAGCCCGATGCACCCGACAAGGCAACCGGCAAGACGCGCTACATCAACGACATGGTGTTGCCGCAGATGCTGATCGGCAAGGTGCTGTTCGCCGGCCGGCCCCACGCGCGGATCGTTCGCATCGACACGGCGGCAGCCGAGAAGCTGCCGGGCGTGCACGCGGTGCTGACCGGCAAGGACGCGGCCGGGCTGAAGTTCGGCTTCGTGCGCGACAACGTCGCGCTCAAGGACAAGGTGCGCTGCGAGCACGACGAAGTCGCCGCCGTCGCCGCCGAGACCGAAGAGATCGCGCTGCGCGCGCTCGAACGCATCGAAGTCGAGTACGAGGACCTGCCCGGCGTCTTCACGCCCGAAGACGGCGCCAGGGAAGGCGCGCCGCTGATCCACGACAACTTCGCCGGCAACAAGAGCCTGCATTTCGAGTTCCAGCACGGCGATCTCGAAGCGGCCGAAGCGATCTCCGACGTGGTCGTCGACAACGTGTTCCGTCCGCACCACGTGACGCACTGCTGCATGGGCACTTCGTGCGCGATCGCCGACTTCGACCACAACGGCAAGCTGACGATCTGGACGCAGACGCAGTACCCGTACAACTACAAGATGGACCTCGCGCCGGCGCTCGGCATACACCCGGGGAACATCCGCGTCATCCAGCCGCCGGTCGGCGGCGCCTTCGGCTCCAAGCTCGACGTCTATCCGTACGAGCCGATCGCCGCGCTGCTCGCGAAGAAAACCGGCCGGCCGGTGAAGGTCATCTATTCGCGCGAGGAGGAGTTCCGCGCTTCGCCGACGCGCCAGGCGGCGATCATCCACATGCGCACCGGCTGCACGCGCGACGGCACGCTCACCTTCCGCAGCGCCGACGTGCTGCTCGACAACGGCGCCTACACGTCGTGGGGACCGACCATCCCGGTCATCATGATGCGCACCACGTCGGGCCACTATCGCGTGCCGGTGGTCGACTTCAAGGCGCAGGCGATCTACACCAACAACCCGTACGCGGGTTCCTTCCGCGGCTACGGCAACGTGCAGACCACGTGGGCCACCGCACAGCAGATGGACATGCTGGCCGACATGGTCGATCTCGACCCGCTCGAGTTCCACCTGAAGAACGCCCAGCGTTCCGGCGAGATCACGCCGCAGAAATCGTTCCTGCGCGAGTGCGCGCTGGTCGAGTGCCTGGAAGCCGCCGCGAACGCCAGCGACTACAGCCGCAAGCGCAGGGAGTACGCGGCGCTGCGCGACCAGCCCGGACGCTACAAGAAGGGCATCGGCCTCGCCTCCTCGGTGCACAACGCCGGCGGCGCGAAGATCCACAAGTCCGACGGGATCGGCACGATCCTGAAGGTCGACGACTATGCCCGCGTCACGGTCATCACCGGCGCCTCGGAGATCGGCCAGGGAATCGACGCGGTGATCACGCTGATCGTCGCCGAGGAACTCGGCGTGCCGCTCGAGCACGTGACGATCGTCAACAACGATTCCGACATCGCTCCGTGGGACGTCGGCGTGCACGCCTCGCGCACCACCTTCATCGCCGGCAACGGAACGCGCCGTGCGGCGCGCAAGGCGAAGGCGCAGATCCTGAATGCCGCGGCGAAGATGCTCGACGAATCGGCCGAGGCGCTCGACCTGCGCGACGGCTCGGTCGTGCGCGAGCACGACGGCACGCCGCTGATCAAGCTCGATCGCCTGCTGCGGCAGATGCATTTCCAGGCGGAGCCCGAGCTCGTGATGGTCACCGACTACTACGAGCCGAAGAGCGAGCCCGAGGGGGCGAAGCACGTCTCCGACCATTCGGCGGCGTATTCGCACGCGGTGCACGTCGCCGAGATCACCGTCGACACGCTGACCGGCGAGATCAGGGTCGACAAGGTCACGGCGGCGCAGGACGTCGGCCGGGTCATCAACCGCCTGGGTCTCGAAGGCCAGGTCGAAGGCGGCATCGCGATCGGCCTGGGCTACGCGCTCAGCGAGGACATGCAGCTCGAGAAAGGGAGGCTGAAGAACGGCTCGTTCCGCGACTACAAGCTCATCACCGCGCCCGAAATGCCGCCGGTCGAGATGCACTTCATCGAGAGCGACTGCGCCGAAGGCCCGTACGGCGCCAAGGGGGTCTCAGAACTGCCGACGATCGTCATCGCCCCGGCGGTCGCGAACGCGCTGTACAACGCGACCGGTGTTCGAATCTTCGATCCGCCGATGTCTCCGGAGAAGGTCGCGCGCGCCATCCACGAAAAGCGGATGCAGGCGACGCACGGCAAGGCGCCCGCGCGACTCGAAGACGTCGCCGTTTGAGCGCGAATGAAGCTGAAGTACTTCGCCTGGCTTCGCGACAGCCTGGGCTGCGACTCGGAAGAGATCGTCCTGCCGAAGGAGATCGAGACCGTGGGCATGCTGCTCGACTGGCTGCCGACGCAGGAGGAGCGCTTCCGCAAGGCATTCGAGTTCATCGACGTCGTGCTGGTCTCGGTCAACTCGCACTACGCGGATCGCAACCACCCGGTGCACGACAAGGACGAAGTCCTGCTCGCGCCACCGATCGCGGGCGGATGAGGAAAGCACGATGAAGCAGCGAACGGTACTCTCGATGGAGCAGGCGCTGTCGCTGCCGCACGCGACGCTGCGCTTCGCGCAGCTCGGCTGGCGCGTGATCCGCGTCGAATCGGTCGGCGGCGGCGGGTTGCCCGGCGACCCCAACCGCTACATCGGCTCGCGCATCGCCGACGACGACCGGCGCAGCTATTTCGTCGCGCCGAACGTCGGCAAGGAAGCGATCGCGCTGAACCTGAAGGACCCGCGCGCGCACGAGATCGTGCGGCGGCTGCTGCGCGATCTCGACGTCGACGTCTTCTGCTGCAACACGGTGCCGTCGCGATACGCATCGCTCGGCATCGACCCGGCGACGCTGCGCGCGGCGAAGCCCGATCTCATCTGGGCGGGAATCTCCGCGATGGGACCGCGCTTCCCGGAAGCGCCGGGCTACGACCCGGTGCTGCAGGCAATGGCCGGCTACATGGAGGTTACCGGCGACCCGAACGGACCGCCGATGCTCAGCGGAATCCCGATCATCGACCTGAAGGCCGGCGACGAGGTCTACGCGAACGTGATGCGCGGGCTGCTCGAACGGCACGAGACCGGTCGAGGCTCGGAGATCCACGTCTCCATGCTGCAGGCGGCGGCTTCCTGGCTCACGACGGTGCTGCCGCTGCTCGACTTCGACTGCGCGCCGAACGAGATCACGCGCGCCGGCAACGAGCACCGCAAGTTCATCCCGACCAACGTCTACCCGGCCAGCGACGGTTTCGTCTACCTGGCGATCGGCAGCGACGTCCAGTGGCGCCGCCTCACCGCGATCCCGAAGTTCGCGCCGCTCGCCAACGAGGTCCGCGCTACGAACGAGGGCCGGCACGAGCAGCGCGAAGCGATTCATCGCGACATGGCGGCAATCACCGCGCGGCACGCGGTCGACGAGATCCTCGCCGACCTGGGCGCCGCGAAAATCCCGGCCACGCGCATTCTCGACATCCGGCAGGTGCGCGAGCTGCCCGCGCTGCGCGACCGGCTCACGCGAACCACGACGCCCGACGGGAGGACCGTGCGGATGCAGCCGATGGCGGTCGACGTCGAAGGCGCGCGCACCGATTTGCCGTTCCCGCCGAAATACGGTGCCGATACGCGACGCGTGCTCGCCGAGGCGGGCTACGACGCCGCGCAGATCGATCGTCTCGTCGCCGACGGCGTGGCCGCGTGAGCACGATCGCGATCGCCGACGCGACGCGCACGCGCCGGACGTACCCGGGAGAAACGGGCTGATGCGCATCGCCGTTCTCGGGGGCGGCAATGGCAGCTATGCCGCCGCGGCCGATCTCGCCGAGCAGGGGCACGAAGTGCGCCTGTGGCGTCGCGACACGCGCGCGCTTGCGCCGCTGCTCGAGTCGCCGCGCATCGTGCTCGTCGACCATCGCGGCCGCCGCGAGGTCGCGCTGCGGTGCACCACTGCGAACGCCGGCGAGGCGCTGCGCGGCGCCGACCTGGTGCTCGCGCCCTGCCCCGCGTTCGCGCAGATCGACATCGCGCGCACGATCGCGCCGCACCTCGCCGACGGGCAGGTCGTCTACCTGCCGCCGGGAACCTTCGGCGCGTACGCGATGGCGCGCGTCGTGCGCGATTCGGGCAGCAGCGCGCGCGTGGCCTTCGCCGAAACGGGAACGCTGCCGTACCTCACGCGCAAGCACGGACCGACCGAGGTCGCGATCACGACGCGCGCCACGCGCCTGCCGACCGGCGTCTATCCGGCGATCGACAGCGAACGCGCGCTGGCGACGATCGCGCAGGCGTATCCGGCGATCGAGGCAGTGGAGGACGCGCTGTCGGGTGCGCTGATGAACGCCGGGCCGGTGATCCATCCGCCGCTGATCCTGATGAACGCCGGGCCGCTCGAGCATTTCGAGCGCTGGGACATACACGCCGAAGGCACGCAGCCGTCGATCCGGCGTGTCACCGACGCGCTCGACGCCGAACGCATCGCGGTGCGCGAGAAGCTCGGCTACGCGGCGCCGCATTTCCCGCTGTCGGATCACTACGAGAACGACCGGTGGATGTACGGCAACGCGCACGACAAGCTCGTCGGCAGCGGCGACTGGCGCGAGCACATCGACCTGCGCGAACACCGTTACATGCGCGAGGACGTCGCCTACGGGCTTGCATTCCTCGTCTCGGTGGCCGACTGGGCCGGCGTCGCCTGCCCGGTAGCGCGCGGGCTGCTGTCGATCGCGTCGGCGCTGCTCGGCGAGCCGCTCGATCGCGGGCCGCGCACGCTCGGCGCGCTCGGCCTCGCTTCGCTCGACCTGCCCGCGCTGCGCGAACTGCTGCGCGCGGGGGCCCAAGCGTGAACGCGAGCGCCCTGCGCCGCGAGCCGGTCGCCGCCCTCGGCGCCGGACGGATGGGCCGCGGCATCGCCACGGCCTTCGCCTACGCCGGGCACGAGGTCCGGCTCGTCGACATCAAGCCACGCTCGCGCGAGGCGGCCGAAACGCTGCGCGCCGAGGCACTCGCCGAGATCGACGCGTCGCTGCGCGCGATGGTCGAATGGGGTGCCTTCGACGACGCGCTGCGCGCGCAGGTGCTGCGTCGCGTGCGCTTTGCTGCGCGCGACGAGGCGGCCGATGCGCTCGCCGCCGCCGGCTTCGTCTTCGAGGGCGTGCCCGAGGTGCTCGACGCGAAGCGCGAAGCCTTCGCCTTCGCCGGCGCGCACGCCCGGCCCGACGCGATCGTCGCGTCGACGACGTCGACGTTCCTCGTCGGACAACTCGCCGGCTTCGTCGAACGCCCGCAGCGTTTCCTGAACGCGCACTGGCTGAATCCGGCGCACGTCGTGCCGCTCGTCGAACTCAGCGCACACGACGGAACGTCGCCGGAAACGACGCAGTCGCTGCGTGCCCTCCTCGAGTCGATCGGCAAGGTGCCGGTCGAATGCCGGGCGGCGCCTGGCTACATCGTGCCGCGGCTGCAGTCGCTGATCATGAACGAGGCAGCGCGCATGATCGAACAGGGCGTCGCGAGCGCCGAGGAAATCGACCGCGCGACGCGCTTCGGACTGGGCTTTCGCTTTGCGAACATCGGTGTCGTCGAGTTCATCGACTACGGCGGCAACGACATCCTCTACTACGCGAGCCGGTACCTTGCGCAGTCGCTCGGCGACGAACGCTACGCGTCTCCGGCGATCGTCGATCGCCACATGCGCGAAGGCCGCAACGGCCTGCGCGACGGAAAGGGCTTCTACGATTTCGCCGGCGTCGATCTCGGGCGATACCGTTCGGAGACGCTCGGGCGAATGCTCGACATGCTCGACCATCTCGGGCTGCTGCGGCGGCCCGCCGAAGACCAACGCGATCGACCGACGTCGACAGCAGGAGCCTCCGATTGAGTTCGCCGCTTCTCGAAGTCGACGACCTGAAGGTCTGTTACGGAAAAGTCGAGGCGCTGCACGGCGTCTCGCTGCGTGTCGGCGAAGGATCGATCGTCACGGTCATCGGTCCCAACGGCGCGGGCAAGTCGACGCTGCTCGGCGCGATCATGGGCCTGCTGCCGTGCACCGGGCACCTGCGCTACGCCGGCGGCGAGCTTGGCACCGCCGAGGTCGAGGCGCGCGTCGCGCGCGGCGTATGCCTCGTGCCCGAACGCAGGGAACTGTTCGGCGAACTGTCGGTGGAGGACAACCTGCGCCTCGGTGCCTTCCAGCGCGTGCGCAACGGCGAGCGCGGTGCCGACTCCGATTTCGAAGCGGTCTACACGCGCTTTCCACGCCTGCACGAGCGCCGCACGCAACTCGCCGCGACGCTGTCGGGCGGCGAACGCCAGATGCTCGCGCTCGGCCGCGCGCTGATGGGCAAGCCGCGCCTGCTGATGCTCGACGAACCGAGCCTGGGCCTGGCGCCGCGCATCGTGCGCGAGATCATGCACATCGTCGCCGACCTGCGCACCACGGGCGTGTCGATTCTGCTCGTCGAGCAGAACGCGCGCGCCGCGCTGCAGGTCGCCGACCACGGCTACGTGCTCGAGACCGGCGACATCGCGCTCG
>CAYZYC010000101.1:0-8676 GCA_964481165.1 uncultured Limnobacter sp.
GCAACGACTACTGGATGCCGATGGACCAGTACATCGGCGGCATCGAGCACGCGGTCCTGCACCTGCTGTACGCGCGGTTCTGGACCAAGGTCATGCGCGACCTGCAAGGCGATTTCCCGGGCGACCCGAACCGCGGCCTGGTGCGATTCGACGAGCCGTTCACCAACCTGCTGTGCCAGGGAATGGTGCTCAACGACATCTACTGGCGGCGCAACGAGAAGGGGGGCATCGAGTACTTCTGGCCGGAAGACATCGAGTCCGGGCACGACGAAACCGGAAAGCCGGTCGCGTGGCGCTCGAAGACCGATGGCCTGCCCGTCGAGTACGGCGGAATCGGCACGATGTCGAAGAGCAAGAACAATGGCGTCGATCCGCAATCGCTGATCGACCGCTACGGCGCCGACACCGCGCGCCTGTTCGTGATGTTCGCATCGCCGCCCGAGCAGACGCTCGAATGGTCGGGCAGCGGCGTCGAAGGTGCGCAGCGTTTCCTGCGGCGCCTCTGGACATGCGCGTTCGAGCTGCGCGAGACGATCGCGGCCGGCCGCGACACCACGAGCAACCCCGGCGCGAGCGCCGGCACGGGCGCCTTCGCCGCGGGCACGCTCGACGACGCGCAGCGCGCGCTGCGGCGCGAGGTGCACGCGATCCTTCGCCAGGCCGATTTCGACTACCGGCGCACGCAGTACAACACCGTCGTCTCGGCGGCGATGAAGATGCTCAACGCGATCGAGGGCGCCCGGCTCGCGCCGTCGGCGCCGTCGGCCGACGTCCTGCGCGAAGCGATGTCGATCCTGGTCCGCGTGCTGTATCCGGTCGTTCCGCACATCACGCACGCGCTGTGGAACGACCTCGGCTACGCGTCCTCGCTCGGCGAACTGCTCGACGCGCCGTGGCCGCAGGTCGACGAGTCGGCGCTCGAGCGCGACGTCGTCGAACTGGTGCTGCAGATCAACGGCAAGGTGCGCGGCACGGTCGAGGTGCCGGCATCGGCCGACGACGCGGCGATCGCGGCCGCCGCACTGGCAACCGACGCATTCGCACGACACGGAGCCGGTCGCACGCCGCGCAAGACCATCGTCGTGCCCGGGCGCCTGGTCAACGTCGTGGTCTGAGCCGGGCGTGACCGCGACACGCCAGTCCCGGCGCTGCGCGCTGCGTGCGGGCGCGCGCCTGGCGGCGCTGGTCGCTGCCGCGACGATGGCCGGCTGCGGGTTCCAGTTGCGTCGGTCGGCCGCGCTTCCCTTTCGCACGCTGTACACGAACTTCGCCCCGGCGTCGGCGATCGGCGCCGAGTTCCGCCGCCTCGTGCGCGTCGCCGAGGACACGAGGATCGTCGACGATCCGAAGGAAGCCGACGCACGGCTCGAAGTGCTCAGCGAGGTGCGCGAGAAGGAAGTGGTCGGATATTCGAGCACCGGGCGGCCGCGCGAGTACCAGCTGCGGCTGCGCTTCACGTTCCGCGTCGTTTCGCGCGACGCGGCCACGCTGCTCGCGCCCACCGAGATCGTGCTTCGGCGCGACATCACGTCGAGCGACATCGAGCAGGTCGCCAAGCAGCAGGAGGAGGAGCTTCTGTACCGCGAGATGCAGTCCGATCTCGTGCAGCAGTTGCTGCGCCGAATGGCGGCGATCGACAAATGACGCAGGTCCGGCCCGACGCGCTCCCGGCCGCGCTGGCGCGCGGCGTGCCGCCGATCGTCTGGATCCACGGCGACGAGCCGCTGATCGTCCAGGAGTGCGCGCAGGCGGTGCGCCAGGCGCTGCGCGCCGAAGGCTTTGCCGAACGCAGGGTGTTCGACGCCGGGCGCGGTTTCCGGATCGACGAACTGCTCGCGCAGGCCGGCACGATGTCGCTGTTCGCGCAGAGCCAGCTGATCGAGCTGCGGTTCCCCGGCAAGCCGACGCGGGAGATCGGACAGGCGGTGGCCGACGTTGCGTCGCGGCTCGACGCGGCGACGCGCCTGCTGGTCTCGGGACCGCGTGTCGATCGCGCGCACACCGAGTCGCCGTGGTTCCAGGCGATCGAGCGCTGCGGAATCGTCGTCCAGGTCTGGCCGCTCGAACGCGCACAACTGCCGCAATGGATCGCCGCGCGACTGGCGCGCCAGCAGCAGAGCGCAGATCGTGAAACGCTCGAATGGATCGCCGAGCGCGTCGAAGGCAACCTGCTCGCGGCGCACCAGGAGATCGGCAAGCTCGGCCTGCTGTTTCCGGCTGGCGAACTGCCGGCCGAAGCGACGCGCGCCGCGGTGCTCGACGTGGCCCGCTACGATGCCTTCGACCTGGTCGAGGCGATGCTGACGGCCGATGCGCCGCGCACGCTGCGCACGCTCGACGGACTGCGCTCCGAAGGCGTGGCCGAACCGCTGGTGCTGTGGGCGATCGCCGATGCACTGCGCACGCTGCTGCGCCTGAGCGAAATGCGCGCCGCCGGCCGACCGCTGGCGCAGGCGATGCGCGAGGCGCGCGTGCCGAGGCCGCGCGAGCGGATCTACGAGCGGGCGCTGCAGCGCGTCGACGCGGGGCGCCTGCAAGCCGCGCTGCAGCGGGCGGCGCGCACCGATAGAATGATCAAGGGCATCGACCCGTCCGACGCGTGGCTCGGAATCGAGGTTCTCGTCATGTCGATCGCGGGCGCCCCGACGCTCGCCGAAACCGCGGAGACTACCTCCTGATGCAGATCCAGCGAACCGACATCGACGCTTACGTGCGCGACGTGGGCCGGCGCGCCCGGGTCGCGAGCCGCGCGATGGCCCGCGCCGGCACCGAGGCGAAGAATCGCGCGCTCGAAGCGGCTGCCGCCGCGATCCGGCGCGACGCCGTCGCGCTGAAGACCGCCAACGAGCAGGATCTCGCGGCGGCACGCGCTGCCGGCCACGACGCCGCGTTCATCGACCGCCTCGCGCTCACCGATGCCGTCATCGAATCGATGTGCACCGGACTGCAACAGATCGTTGCGCTGCCCGACCCGGTCGGCGAGATCTCGAACCTGCGCTACCGGCCCACGGGGATCCAGGTCGGGCAGATGCGCGTGCCGCTGGGCGTCGTCGGCATCGTCTACGAATCCCGGCCGAACGTCACCATCGACGCTGCCGCGTTGTGCATCAAGTCGGGCAACGCGACGATCCTGCGCGGCGGCTCGGAAGCGTTCCACAGCAACCAGGCGCTCGCCGCGGCAATCCGCGAAGGCCTGCGCGACGCGGGGTTGCCCGAGGATGCGGTGCAGGCGATCGAGACGACCGACCGTGCCGCCGTAGGCGCACTGATCACGCGCCCCGAGTACGTCGACGTCGTCGTGCCGCGCGGGGGCAAGTCGCTGATCGAGCGCATCTCGGCCGAGTCGCGCGTTCCGGTCATCAAGCACCTCGACGGCATCTGCCATGTCTATATCGACGATGCCGCCGATTTCGAGCAGGCGATCCGCATCGCCGACAACGCGAAGACGCAGCGCTATTCGCCGTGCAACGCGATGGAGACACTGCTGGTCGCGGAGTCGATCGCCCCGCGCATGCTCCCCGAGCTCGGGCGCATCTACGCAGGCAAGGGCGTCGAACTGCGCGGCGACCCGCGCAGCCGCGAGATCCTGTCCGGCGCCGGCATCGCCTGCAACGAGGCCACCGAGCAGGACTGGCGCACCGAATACCTCGCGCCGATCCTGTCGATCCGGGTCGTGCAGGGGCTCGACGAGGCGATCGAGCACATCGCCGAGTACGGTTCGCAGCACACCGATGCGATCGTCACGACCGACCACGAGCGCGCGATGCGGTTCCTGCGCGAAGTCGACTCTTCCTCGGTGATCGTCAACGCGTCGACGCGTTTCGCCGACGGCTTCGAGTACGGGCTCGGCGCGGAGATCGGAATCTCGACCGACAAGCTGCATGCGCGCGGACCGGTCGGGCTCGAAGGGCTGACATCGCTGAAGTACGTGGTTTTCGGACACGGCGAAGTGCGCAGCTGACGCGCCGAATGACCACCGGCTATCTCTGGGTCAAGTCCCTGCACATCGTCTTCGTGACGAGCTGGTTCGCCGGGCTCTTCTATCTTCCGCGGCTGTTCGTGAACCTCGCGATGGTCGAGGGCGACGGGCCCGAGCGCGCGCGGCTCCTGACGATGTCGCGCAAGCTGTGGCGCTTCATGCAGCCGCTGATGGGGCTGGCCGTCCTGTTCGGCCTGTGGCTGTGGCTCGGCTACGGCGTCGGGCGCGGCAGCGGCTGGATGCACGCCAAGCTCGCGGTCGTCGTGCTGCTGCTCGTCTATCACCACCTGTGCGGACGCCTGCTGCGCGCGTTCGAGTCGGGCGCGAATCGCCGCTCGCACCGCTGGTTCCGCTGGTTCAACGAAGCGCCGGTGCTCGCGCTGTTCGTCGTGGTCGTGCTCGTCGTCGTGAAGCCCTTCTGAAGTGCTCGCCGACGAACCGGACGACGCCCTCTTCGCCGCGTGCCCGCGCGGACTCGAGAAGGCGCTGGCCGCCGAACTCGAAATGCTCGGCGCCGTGCACTGCCGGCCGGCCGGCGGCGGGGTGCTGTTCGAAGGCGACCGCCGCACGGCATGCATGGCGAACCTTTGGTCGCGACTGGCCAGCCGCGTCCTGCGCCGCGTCGGGCAGCGGCGCTATCGCGACGACGACGATCTCTATCGGCTCGCTGCATCGGTTCCGTGGGAACGGTACTTCGACGCGCGCCGGACGCTGCGCGTGGACGTCAGCGCGATACGTTCCCCGCTGCGAAGCCTGAACTTCGCGACGCTGCGCATCAAGGACGGCATCGTCGATCGCGTGCGCGCGCGCACCGGCGAACGACCGTCGATCGATACGCGCAGCCCCGACGCGCGCGTGTTTGCCCATCTCGAAGACCGCAGCGCGGTGCTCTACCTCGATCTCAGCGGAGAGTCGCTGTTCAAGCGCGGATGGCGATCGGCACGCGAGGACAAGGGCGTCGCACCGCTGAAGGAGAACCTGGCTGCCGGCCTGCTGGCGATCGGCGGTTGGACGCCCGCGGTGCCGCTGTACGACCCATTCTGCGGCTCGGGAACGATCGTGATCGAGGCCGCACAGGTCGCGTTCGACGTCGCGCCCGGCATCGACCGGAGTTTCGGCTTCGAGAAACTGATCGACCACGACATGTCGTCGTGGACGGCGATGCGAGACGACGCGCTGCGCCGCCGCGCGAACGCCGCGCGCGAGTTCGACGACGGCCGGCGCACGGTGCACATCGCCGCTTCCGATGTCGACCCGCAGGCGGTCGAGCAGGCGCGGCGCAATCTGGCGCGCGCCGGAATTCCCGAAGGCGCGGTCGGTCTGCAGGTACTCGACGTCGCGCGGGCGCGCGCACCCTTCCCCGCGGCGGGCCACGTCGTGACGAATCCGCCGTACGGCGAACGCCTCGATGCGCGGCACGCGTCGGTGCGGGCCGGTTCGTCGGCGCACGAAGCGGCGATGCAGGCCTTCGGCACGTGCCTGAAGCGGCACTTCGGAGGATGGCACGCATGGGTGCTGAGCAGCGATCCGCAGCTGCCGCGCCAGCTCGGCATGAAGGAACGTCGGCGTACCCCGCTGTACAACGGGGCGATCGAGTGTCGGCTCTTCGGATTCGAGATCTTCGATCCGGCGCACGCCGATGCGACGGCGCGGCGAAACGGCCCGGTCAGGTCGGACGACGCGGTGCGCCCACCGCCATCCACGCCAGGCACACCCATCCGCCGATGAAGGCGGCTCCGCCGAACGGCGCGAAGATCGCGGCGCGGGCGAGCCCGGCTACCGAATGCAGGTACAGGCTGCCGCTGAACAGCACGGTGCCGAGCACGAACAACGCACCCGAGAGCGACGCAAGCCGATGGCTCTGGAAGCGGCCCTGCGCCCACGCGACTACGCATAACGCCACCGCATGCAGCATCTGGTAGCGCACGGCGGTATCGAAGACCTCGAGCGCCTGCGGTGTCAAGGCGGCCTTCAGCGCATGCGCACCGATCGCGCCGGCGGCAACCGCGAGCATCGCCGACACCGATCCCAGGAACAGGAACAACCGGTCGATGCTCATCGTGCGTTCGATGCGCGCGGCGCGCAGACCCCGTTGCGTGTCGCCCGCTCGAAACCCGCGACGACGATCGCTTCCTCGTGCGGGCCGGCCCGTTCCCCGGGCCGCGGCACGACCCAGGCCTGGAGCACCGCGAGCACCGGCTCGTCGGGCTGCGGCTGCAGTCCTTGCCAGGCAGCGTCGAGCGCAGCCTGCGCGTGCGTCGGCGCCGACCCGGAAGGCACCGCGGCGAGCACCGGCAATCGGCGACCGCTGTCGCATTCGACGAATACGCGTTGGCTGCCTTCGAAACCGTAGTGCCCGATCAGCCGCATCGGCCCGCTCAGCGGGTCGACTTTCGGCTGCCGCGGCAACGTCGCATCGGCGAGCCCGCGCAGCGGGCGGCCTTCGTGATCGAGAATCACCAGGCCGTCCGGCGCGACACGCTGCAGCAGGCGATCGCCGTCCTTTCCCTCGAGCACGATGCGGTTCGCCGCATCGGACAGCGTGTGCCATCGTCCATGGTCGGATACCGGGCTTCGCGCCGCGCCCCGGTCGACGCCGCCTGCGTCCAGCGGTTCGTCGCGCAGCCGGAACCTGCCGTCGGCGAAGATCGTTACCGTGAGACGCGAACGCTCGCAGCCCGCGCACGAAAGCACTCCGCTGTAGGTCCGTGCGCCCGGATAGGTGCGCTCGATCTGCTGCGCGTCCTGCGACGGCACGGCAACGGCGGCTCCAGCGGCGTTCGACGCTGCGAAGCCCGAAACGGTCGGCGCTGCGGCAACGGGCACGGCAGCGACCGGTTCCTGCGGCGCATGCGGAGCCTGCGGCACCGTGCAGGCGACGAGAAGCATCGCGGCGCCGACACCCGATGCGGCCGTGCGCAATCGCCTTCCGATCCGGCGAGTCGCTGCTCGATCACCATGCATAGCCGAGCCCGATCAGCCAGGTGCTGTCCGTCGCATGCCTGCCGCCGGCAGGCTCGCCTTCCCAGTCGAGGTTCAGTTGCAGCGAAGCGTTCAGTCCGTAGATGAACGGCAGCCGGATGCCGCTGCGACTGCGCACCGTCACCTCCGACGTGTCTTCGAGGTTCCAGAACGCGGTGTGATCGTGGAACAGCTCCGCCGACAGGAACGGGAGCCGATGCGTGGCGTTCACCCCCCATCCGATCGCGGGAAACGTCTCGTGCGCACCGACCTGCCTTTGCACGTCGATGAGGTCCAGGCCGGCGCGCGTAGAGAGCTGCGTGCGCTCGGTCTGCAGCCACTGGATGCCGAAGCCTGCGCCGATCGCAGTGCGCAGTTCGATGTCGCGGAACCGGTCGTTCTCGAGCGACGCGCGCATGTACGCGAAGCGCACGCTCCCTTGCAGGAAGCGGTCGTAGTTTCCCGAAACGAGCCAGTTCGACGCCGCAAGCGTGCCGTTGTCGCGTTCGCGCCGCAGCTTCAGGCCCAGCGAGTATCGCCAGTCGCGGGCACGCGCCGTGACGTCGGACTCGACATACAGGCGTTCGCCTTCGCTGTTGCCGCGCGCCATCGCTCCCGACAACGTGACGCGCCCGTCGTACGAAACGCCCTCTCCGCTTTCCTCGGGCTTCGGATGGATGTACCGGATCGAAGCGAGCGGAACGTCGCGCGGCAGCCGGAAAGCGGCCGATGGCGCATCGCCCTGCGGCGCGGCTTCGGAAATCGGTTCGCCCTCGATTTCGTCGGGTTTCGCCGGCACGAGCAACTGGTGGCCCTTCTCACCGGGAACGAGCGTCGCCCATTCGGTCGATTCCGCCCGTTCGCGCAGGATGACGACCGGCTTGTCGGTCTCGATCGCCCGGACTTCGTAACGACGTATCCGCATTTCGCCCGCCCACGTGGTCTCCAGCGTCAGCGTGTCTGGCGTCAGGTGAAGAATACGCCCGGTCAGGCGGTCGCCGTTGTGCAGCATCACCGTGTCGGCGAGAGCCGACGAAGTTGCCGCCAGGCCGACGACGACGCAGGCAGTGCCCGCAAGCCGCACCGCTGCGCGCCGGAACGCGCCGCGCGATTCGCGGTGCGGGAACGCGGAAAACGGCATTGCGCGTTTATAGTCGATCGATCCGGGCGAAGCAAACCCGCGGCACCCGTCCACACAGCGAAGCGGGTCGTGCGTGTATAATCAACCACTTATCGCATCGACACCGCGGTTGTGCCTTGCGGGTCACGGTGACTTCGAGGTTCGGGTTCCCGCCCGCGTCCACGACGCCGCCACGAGCACGCGTTCGATCGATCTTCGCCGGCAGCGGGCATGCGATTCGCCGCACCCGACCGGATTGCCGCATCGCCTCCGCACGAACGAACCGTACGGCGCATTCTCGGCCGGGCGACGGCGCTGCTACTACCAGGAGCCGATGATGGCCAAGGAAGAACTGATCGAAATGGAAGGCGTGGTCGTCGAGGTGCTACCCGACACGCGCTATCGCGTCACGCTGAACAACGGCGTCGAGGTCAACGCCTACGCAGCGGGAAAGATGAAGAAGCACCGCATCCGCGTGCTGCCGGGCGATCGCGTGACGATGGAACTGTCGCCGTACGACCTGACGAAGGGGCGGATCCGCTTCCGCCACAAGGACTAGGGCCTGTTCCTTCTCTTCGGCGTCGCGTCAGACGATGCCCAGGTGCTCGGTGTTGCG
>CAYZYC010000102.1:0-8629 GCA_964481165.1 uncultured Limnobacter sp.
GTGCCCGGATCGAGCCCGCTCGTCGGCTCGTCGAGCAGTGCGACGGCGGGGTCGCGCAGCGCGACGCGTGCCAGGCATGCGAGCCGCTTCTGCCCGCCCGAAAGCCCCATGCCGTCCTCGCCGAGCGGCATGTCGAGTCCCCGCGGATGCAGCGCGATGAAACGGTCGAGTCCGAACTGGCGCAGCACCTCGACCAGGCGGCTGTCGTCCTGCGCGCGGTTGCCGCGTCCCAGTTCCAGGTTCTCGCGCAGCGAACCGAGGAACAGCCGCGCATCCTGCGGCAGCAGCGCCACCGAGGCGCGCAGGTCCGCCGGATCGATCTGGCGCAGGTCGATGCCGTCGAGCGTGACGCGCCCGGCCGACGGCGCGTACAGCCCCGCAGCGAGCCGCAGCAGCGTCGACTTGCCGCTGCCGGTGCGTCCGAGGATCGCGACGCGTTCGCCCGCGCGGATCGATACGGTCAGGCCGCGGAACAGCGTGCTGCCCTGCGGGTCGTGACTGAAATCGACGCCCGAGAACGCGATGTCGCCGCGCACCGTCTGCAGGCTCAGGTAGCCGCGCTCGGGATCGCGTTCGGCGGTCTTGTCCATCAGCGCCTGCAGCCC
The DNA here is from genome assembly GCA_964481165.1 of uncultured Limnobacter sp. Classification (GTDB taxonomy): domain Bacteria; phylum Pseudomonadota; class Gammaproteobacteria; order Burkholderiales; family Burkholderiaceae_E; genus Zeimonas. The sequence continues at coordinate 606 of CAYZYC010000102.1, forward strand.
GTCGAACGCGGTGCGTGCCTGCTGCAGGCGCACGGCGAGCCCCGCGACCTGGCCGAGCGGCGCGATCGCGCGTCCGCACAGGATGACGACGCCGATCAGTCCGCCCATCGACAGGCGGCCGTCGTGGATCAGGTAGACGCCGATGACGACGGTGGCCACGGTGGCGAACTGCTGCAGCGTCGACGTCGCGGTGATCACGAAGTTCGACAGGTTGCGCGACTTCATCGACGCGACGGCAACCGTCTCGGTGAACCACTCCCAGCGCTGCTGGACGTGCGCATGCGCGTTGTTGACCTTGAGCGTCTCGAGCCCTTCGACCGTCTCGACCGCGAGTCCCTGGCGCTGCGACGCTTCGCGCATCGAGTCGTTGATGCTGCGCGCGAGCGGCGCCTGCACCAGCGCGCCGACCACGACGACGCAGGCGATCGCGACCAGCGGAACGATCGCCAGCGGCGGCGCGATCCACGCGATGACCGCGACGAACAGCAGGAAGAAGGGCAGGTCGACCAGCGCAGTCAGCGTTGCCGAGGTCAGCACGTCGCGGATCGCCTCGAAGTCGCGCAGGTTGCTGACGAACGCGCCCGAAGATGCCGGTTTCTGGATCAGCTGGATGCCGAGCAGGCGCCGGAACAGGCCGGCGCTGATTTCCAGGTCGGCGCGCTTGCCCGCGGTATCGACCAGCCACGCGCGCAGCATCCGCGCGACGAAATCGAAACCCAGTGCGCCGAGCGTTCCGATCGTCAGCACCCACAGCGTCTCGTAGGTGCGATTCGGCACGACGCGGTCGTAGACGTTCATCACGTACAGCGACACCGCGATCGACAGCACATTGACCAGCAGCGTCGCCAGCGCGACGTGCAGGTAGTAGTGGCGCAGGCCCCACAGCACGCGCCAGAACCACGCGCGCGCGTTGCGTCGCACCGGGATCTCCGAACGCATGTCGGGCCCGGGACGTTCGGCGAGCCGGAAAATCCGGCCGTCGAAATCCGCCGAGACGTCGGCCGAGAGCAGTTCCTCGACGCGTTCGACGATGCGGAAGCGACCATCGGAAAGCGCGAGTGCCGCCGGTAGCAGTTGCCCGCTGCGCAGTTGCCCGAGCGACGCGGCGCCCTCGATCAGGTCGAGCCCGCTCGCCGCCAGCGTGCCGCGCAGCGATTCCAGGTTCAGTGCCCCGTCGCGTTCACGCGTGCATTGCGCGCGCAGCGCGGTCGGCGAAACCGGCCGCCCGCCGAGGCGTGCGAGCCGGGCGACCGCCTCGAGCAGGTCGTCGCTCGTCGCGGCGTTCGGAACCGGCGCATCGTTCACGTTCATGGCGAAGTCCGATCGAAGAGGGCCGCGAGGCGACCGAGCGCGTATTCCATGCGGTAGCGCGCGAGCGACTTGTCGACGCGCGAGGCTTCGAAAGTCACCTCGGCGCCGGAAAGCTCGGCGAACGCGTTGAGCAGGTCCAGCAGGTTGCGACGCCCGATACGGAACTGCTCGCGGTATACGTCGACGAGTTCCTCGGCCAGGCCGATCTGTCCCTGCGATACCTTTTCGCGCCGCTGTGCGGCGAGGTAGTCCTGCAGCGCCGAACGCTGGCGTTCGGAGACGACACGCTGCTGCTCCTCGACCCTGGCACGCGCGCCGGCCAGCGATGCCTGCGCCGCGAGCTCGGCGGCCTGGCGCCCGAGGTCGAATGCGGGCCACGAGACGATCAGCTGCGTGGCGTTCTCCTTGCCGACCGTCGACTCGACGTCGACGCGCGGGCCGCGCTCGGCGCGCGTCACCCGCGTGTCGGCCTCGGCCGCCATCAGTTCGCGCTGCGCCGCCTCCACCGACGGGTGATCGACCGGCGCCGCCGTCATCGCCTCGGCGGATGGCACCGGCAGCAGCGCCGGCAGGCTCAGATCGGCTTCGGTGACCGGCAGTGCGTAGTACCGCGCGAGCGATTCGCGCGCCGACGCGATCTCCGCTTCCTGGTCGGCGATCTGCAGGCGCACCTGTTCGAGCCGCGTGCGCGCCTGCACGAGGTCGTAACGCCTGCCGACGTCGATCGACGCGATCGCCTCGAAGTCGGCGACCAGCGCCTGGTGGCGCGAGAGGTTGCGCTGCAATGCCTCGTGCACGCGGTAGCCGCGCAGCAGCCGCAGGTACGACTGCGTCGCGTCGAACGCGACGTCCTCGCGCGTTTCGAGTTCGCGGGCGGCCAGCGACTGCTCGCGCCAGCCTTCGCGTTCGATCGACGCGTCGATCGCGCCCGAGGCCCAGACGTTCACGCGCAGCCGCGGCTGCGCGAGATTGCGCGCGGCTCCGGCAAGCCGACGCGTGCCGAGCAGGTCGATCGTCGGATAGTGACCGGCGCGCGCACGCGCGATGTCGTACTGCGCGACGTTGCGGTTCGATTGCGCAAGCAGGATCGTCGGATAGGTGTCGAGCGCATTGCGCACGACCTCGGCGAGCGTCGCGGCCGACGCGGCACCCGTCGGTAACAGCAGGAAGACGAGAACGATGAAGCCTGGCCGCATGGGTCGTGTCCGAAGGGGCGAGCAGCCGCCGCCCGGTCGGGCGCGATGGTAGCAGGTCGCGCCACGGCGGCGTCCCTCAGATGACGCGGATCGTGTAGTCCAGCGGCAACGCCGTCGAAGCGCCGCCCTCGACGGTGAGTTCGGCGGTGTAGGTATAAGTGTTGCCGCGATCGAGCGGGCCGTCGGTGAATTCGTACCGTCTGCCGCGCTCGTGTTCTGCGAAACCGACGGCGACGGGGCTTCCCGAGTCGGTCGCGCGGAAGATGCGCACGGCGACGCCGGCATCGAGCACGTCTTCGAAGGTCAGCCGCAGCGTCGGTGTCCGGTCGTTCGTGCTGTCGCCGTCGTCGACGGTGCCGGTGCGCGGCCGCACGTTGTCGCGGATCTCGGCATCGACGAGGGTTCCCGTCGGAAAGCTGCCGTCGGTGTCGATCGAGATGCGGAACGTGTTCCCCGTCGCGCCGCGGTTGCCCGCGCCGTCGACGACGCGCGCGCTGTACGTGTAGGTGGAGCCGTCCGAGAGCCCGGAGTCGGCAAAGCTCCAGCCGGACCCCGACACGGTCGCCACACCCACCGGGCTGCCGTTGCGCAGCACCTCGACGACATTCCCTGCGGAAAGCGGCGATACCGATCCCTCGATCCGCGGAGACGTGTCGTCGGTCGACGCGCCATTCGACAGCGGCCCGGTGATCGGCCCGAAGTCGTCGCGCACGGCCGTGATCGTTGGGGTTGCGTTGGGCGCCGACCGGTCGACCGTGACCGTGAACGCCGCGCTCGACGGCCCCTCGTTGCCGGCGAGATCGACGATCCGGGCCGCGAGGTTCACGGCTCCGTCGCCCTGCGCGGCGATCGTCGAAGCCGAAACGTTGACGTTTGCGATGTTGCCGCCGACCTCGCTGCCGCCGATCGTGTGCGTCACCGTTGCGCCGCCCCACGACAGCACGATGCGATCGCCGGCGACCGCTCCGGTGCCGCCGAGCGCAACGTGCACCACCGTGCCGTTGGACGCTTCGGCAGCATTGATGCCGCCGTTGCCGTTCTCGGGCACTGCGGAGATCGCCGGTGCGCCGGGCGCGATCCGGTCGACGAGCACGGTGCGCACGGCCTGCGCGCTCGTCGCGCCGGAGGCGGATTCGTACGTGGCGGTGACCGGCCGCTGCCCGTCGGGCGGGATCTGCGCGCTCGAAAAGACCGCGCTCCAGCTCGTACCGTCGACCGTCGCCGGAAGCGACGCGCCGCCCCAGGAGACCGTCAACGGCCGGTCCGCCTCGGGCAGGGTGCCGCGGATCGTCACCGCCGCGCCCGCCTCGAATGCATTGACCCGGTTGTCGCCCGCGACGGCGTCGATCGTCGGTACGGGCGGCAACGACGCGTCGATGCGCAGGACGGCCAGCGTCGGTGCACTCGAGTTGCCGGCGTCGTCGAACGCGGTGACGACGAGGCGCGTCTCGCTGAGGTTCGCGAGTTGCCCGCCCGGCAAGGACCCGCTCGTCGGAGCCGTGCCGACGTCGACCGACCACTCGCCGGACGCGAGAGCGGTCGTGCTCCAGGCGGCATCGACGGTTCCGTCCCGATCGAGGTCGAGCCCGACGGTGATCCGCGCGCCCGGTTCGGCGGTTCCGGCGATCACCGGCGTCGTGTCGTGCGTGACGAGCGGGCTCGTGATCGTCGGGGCGCCGAGCGAAACCGAATCGAGCGTGATCGTCGCGGCGACGATGTCGCTCGGGTTGCCGGCTGCGTCGGTGGCAAGAAGCGAGAGCGGCACCTGCACGCCTTCGGCGAGTTCGAAGGACGTGCCGCGCACCGGTTCGTCGGCGCCGGTGTCGATGCGCCACGCGCCGTCGACCGCGGAAGTCGTCTCGTAGGTCACCGGGGCAGCGCCGAACAGCGTCAGCGTGACTTTCGCGCCCGGCTCGGCCGTTCCGGCGAAGACCGGGCTGGCCAGCCGGGTGAACTCGCCGCTGGTCAGCGTCGGCGGCGCAGGCGGCGTCGAATCGGACGATCCGCCGCCTCCTCCGCCACCGCCCCCGGCTCCGCCAACGATCGCCAGGCCGCCCGCGACACCGATCACCGGCTTCAGGTCGAAGCCGGAAGCCGGTTCGGCCAGCGCAGCCGACGCGGCCGTTCCGGGCGGTGCATACATCAGGAAGCTGCCGTCGGGCGCTGCGCCGACCGGTTGAGTCGATGGCACGATGACTTCCGAGGCGGTGCCGCCGAGGTTCTCGAGCGAAAGCGAGCAGGCGTCGTCGGGCGTGCAGCGCGTGAAGAAGTCCTGCAGCACGACGCTGCGCCCGTCCTGCAGGCCGTCGACGACGATGTCTGAGCCGACACGCTTTACCTGCGGCGCGACGGCGACACGGCCGCCGGCGTCGTCGACGAGGCGATAGCGGTATCCCGGTTCGACGGCTACCGACGTCTGGCCGACGGCGGCCATCGGCAGGCGCTGCACGCCGCCGTTCGCTGCGACGGCTTCGAGAACGATCGTCATGCGGTGGACTCGTTCGACCGGTGTCCGGCAGACCTACGGGACGATCGGAACCTGGATCGTGTACGGATCCGAAAGCGCTCCGGCGTTGCCTGCCGCATCGGTCAGCCGTGCGGTATAGGTGTACCCGCCGGGCGAAGTGATCTGGTCGTCCCAGGTCGCCGACGCCGTCTCGGTCGGTGTCGGAGGAGGAGGAGCCGAAAGCTCCGTGCCGTTGCGAAAGATCTGCACCGAGTATCCGGTTGCGAACAGTTCGTCGAAAGTCAACACCAGCGTGGGAGTCGTATCGATCGTCGCGTTGCCGTTTCCGATGGGTATGCCGGCCACACCGAGGATTTCCATGGTCGGCGCGAGCGGCGGCTCGAGGTCGTACGGCTGCGGCGCAGCCGATGTCGCCGTTGCGTTCGGGTTGCCGGCCAGGTCCGACACCGATCCCGCAAGCAGCTCGACGATCAGGTTGCCGCTGGTGTTCGGTGTCGGCGTCACGGCGAGCGTGTACGTGTCGGCGTCGACGGGCGTGAGCACGCCGGTGCCGTTCGTTATGTTCACGTCGCCCACGGCGAACCCGGCGACCGGTTCGCTGAACTGGAACGTATAGGTGACCACGCCGTTCGCCACGCCCTCGGCGTCGTCGGTGATCGTCACCGTGGGCGGGACGCGTACGTCGAACGCCTGCGTCGCCGACGCGCCGAGGCTGGGATTCCCGGCAGCGTCCTCCGCGGCGCCCGATGGAACCGTCACGGTGATCGTGTCCGCGATGTCGGGGGTCGGTGCAACGACGAGCGTGTAGATGGACGCGCTGAGCGGGTTGAACGCTCCCTTGGCGCCGTTGTCGACCTGGATGTCGTCCGCCGAGAATTCCGAGACCGGTTCGTTGAACGTGAAGGTGAACGTCACCGCCCCGGTGGCCGTACCCGGGGCGTTGTCGGTGATCTCGAGCGACGGCGGAACATTCGTGTCGAAAGGCCGGCTGGCCGTGCCTCCGGCGCTCGCGTTGCCGGCGGCGTCGGCTGCGCTCCCCGCAGCGACCGACACGTCGATCGCCCCGATCGTGTCGGTGGGTGGCGTGACGATCAGCTGGTACTCCGCACCGCTACCCGTCAACGAGCCGACGCTTCCCGGCGGAACACCGGAAACGACGATGTCGCCGGCTGCGAACCCCGTGACCGGTTCGCTGAACGTGAACGTGAACGTCACCGGTCCCGACGCCGTCGCGCCGCCGTTGTCGGTGATGTCCAGCGTAGGCGGCAGCGTGTCGAAGGGCTGCGGAGTCGCCGTCGTGGCGACGCTCGGATTGCCGACGGCGTCGATCGCCGCGCCCGCGGCAACCGACACGCCGATGTTTCCTTGCGCACCCGCGTTCGGCGTGACGACGAGCGTGTAGACGGTGGAACTCGCGGCTGCGAACGCGCCCTTGGAGCCGCCACTGACCGTTATGCCGTCCGCCGAGAACCCGGTGACCGGTTCGCTGAACGTGAACGTGTAGGTGATCGCGCCCGTGGCCGTGCCAGCGACGTTGTCGGAAATCGAGATCGTCGGCGGCTGCACGTCGAAGGGCTGCGTGAGCGGCGGTGTACCGGCGGCGTTCGGATTGCCGGCGAGGTCGGTGTACGAGTTCGCCGGAACCGACACGGTCAGGTTGCCGGCGGTGCCCGGTGTCGGCGAAACGACGAGTGTGTATACCGTGTCGCCGTCGGCGCCGGTGAACGCCCCCTTGCTGCCGCCCGAAACCGCGATGTCGGCAGCCGTGAAGCCGCTCACCGGTTCGGAGAACGTGAAGACGAAGGTGACGGGGCCGGCAGCAATTCCGGGGGCATCGTCGCTGATGGCCGGTGCCTCTGGCGCGATGCGATCGATCAGCACATCCTGCCGACCTTCGACGCTCGGCGTGCCGAGGACGTTGGTGAACGACGCGATGACGGTTTCCGTGCCGTCTGCGGGTATCTGCCCGGAAGTGAACGTCGCTTCCCACGCCAATCCGCTCACCGTAGCCGCGATCGAATTCGCGCCCCAGGTCACCGTGACCGGTCGGTCCGGATGCTCGCCCGGCAGCGTTCCGCGGATCGTCACCGGAAGTCCGGCTTCCAGCGCGTTGATCCGGTTGTCGACTGCGACCGGGTCGATGACCGGCGGTCCGGGTATGCGTACGTCGACTTCGAGTGTTTCGCCGATCGTCGGCGACGGGTTTCCTGCGCGATCGAACGCCGTCACGGTCAACCCGGTCGCGCTGACGTCGCCGAGCTTTCCGCCGGGCAGCACACCGCTCGCCGGAGCGGTCGTCCCCACCTCGACGACCCACGCGCCCGCGCTGTCCGCGACCGTCGAATACGTGAGGTCGACCGTGCCGTTGCCGTCGAGATCGAGCGACACTTCGACCCGCGCACCCGCTTCGGCGGTGCCTCGAATCGTCGGCGTCGCGTCGTTCGTTCGAAGCGCACTGGTGATTTCGGGCGCGTCGGGTGCCGTCGAATCGAGCGTCACCGTCGCGTTCGTCAACGGACTGCCGTTGCCGGCGCCGTCGGTTGCGCGCGCGACGACCGTCACCGTCGCGCCTTCGGCGATCGCCGGAAGCGTTCCGGTCGACGGTGTCGCAGTTCCCGTGTCGATGCGCCAGGCTCCGTCGGAGCCCACTGGCGTCGAGTACGTGACCGCACCGGCGACGGTGACCGTGACCGTCGCGCCCGGCTCGGCGGTTCCGAAGAACACGGGGTTCGGAGTGCTCGTGAACGGCGAACTGGTGATCACCGGCGCGCCCGGCGGAGTCGTATCCGAAGAACCGCCTCCGCCCCCGCCCCCGCCACCTCCGGCGCCGCCGACGATCGCCAGTCCGCCCGCCACGCCGAGTATCGGCTTGAAGTCGAAGCCCGCTTCGGGTGGCGGCGGAATCGCGGGCGCCTCGGCGCCCGACGCGTACATCAGGAACCCGCCGCCCGACAAAGCGCCGATCGGCGCGGTGGCCGGCACGATCGCGTCGGCGGCCGTGCCGCCGAGATTCTCCAGCGACAACGCGCAGTCGTTCCCCGGCGCGCAGC
>CAYZYC010000103.1:0-5272 GCA_964481165.1 uncultured Limnobacter sp.
ACATCCGTCCTCCGTGGCGAAGCCGGGAGCTCGACGAGGTGCGGGACGGCGCAGGATGGTCGGGGTGAGAGGATTCGAACCTCCGGCCTCTACGTCCCGAACGTAGCGCTCTACCAGGCTAAGCTACACCCCGAATCGGTCTCCGGACGGAGACACGGCAGTACCCGTCTTGCGCCGAAACGCCCGGCCGCGTCGGGATTCGCCGGGTTTCCGCCACCGCGGATCAGTGGTCGCGTTCGATCGAGTAAGCCGTCAAGTATAGCAGCGCGTCCCGGTGCACGGAAGGCTCGGCGCCGGGCGCGACCACCGAAACGGCATCGCGCGCCGCCTGCGCCTCGGCGCGGGCGCGATCGAGCGTGTAGTCGAGGGCGCCGGTGCGGCGGATCGCGGACATGATCGGCTCGTATTCGGCGGTCGAACCCTGTTCGATCGCGCGACGCACGAGCGCACGCTCGTCGTCGGTGCCGTTGAGCATCACGTGGATCAGCGGCAGCGTCGGCTTGCCTTCGCGCAGGTCGTCGCCGACGTTCTTGCCGATCTCGTCGATGTGCCCGGAGTAGTCGAGCACGTCGTCGACGAGCTGGAACGCGGTGCCCAGCCGGCGCCCGTATTCGGCAGCCGCCTGCTCCACCTCGGCCGGCGCGCGGCACAGGATCGCGCCGAGCTGCGCGGCCGCCTCGAACAGGCGCGCGGTCTTGTACCGGATCACCTGCATGTACCGCTCTTCGTCGGTGTCGGGATCGTTGCAGTTCAGCAGCTGCAGCACTTCGCCTTCGGCGATCGTGTTGGTCGCGTCGGCAAGCACGCTCATCACGCGCATGTCGTCGACCTCGACCATCATCTGGAAGGCGCGCGAATAGAGGAAGTCGCCGACCAGCACCGACGGCGCATTGCCGAAGGCCGCGTTGGCGGTCTGGCGCCCGCGGCGCAGAGAGGACTCGTCGACGACGTCGTCGTGCAGCAGCGTGGCCGTGTGGATGAACTCGACCACGGCGGCGAGCAGGAACTGGTTGGCGGCGCCGCGGTATCCGAGCGCCCTGGCGAACAGCAGCAGCAGCATCGGGCGCAGCCGCTTGCCTCCCGCGCCGACGATGTAGTCGGCAATGTTGCTGATCAGCGGGACGTGCGAGGCGAGCCGCTGGCGTATCACGCGATCGGTTTCGGCCAGATCGGACGTGAGGACGGGGAACAGTTCGAGCGGCTTCATCACGGGAGGCGGGTGCTCCGCCGATTATAGTCGTCGCCGCGACACTTTGACGGGCCGGCGCCGATGCCCGATAATCGCGGGTTCCCTTCGGGGCCCCGTTTCCGGGTCGATTCCCGGGCAGGCCGGGCGCAGGGACATTCATCGAGAGGTTTCCAATGTACGCGGTCATAAAAACCGGCGGCAAGCAGTATCGCGTTGCCGCCGGCGACAAGATCAAGGTAGAACAGATGCCGGCGGACATCGGAGCGGAAATCACGATCGACCAGGTGCTGGCGGTCGGTGCGGGCGACCAGCTTTCGGTCGGCGCGCCGCTGGTGTCGGGGGCGACGGTTTCGGCGACGGTGCTCGGTCATGGCCGGCACGACAAGGTGCGCATCTTCAAGATGCGCCGTCGCAAGCACTATCGCAAGCAGCAGGGGCATCGCCAGAACTACACCGAGTTGTTCGTCAGCCGCATCGCTTCGGCGATCGGCGAGACCACGGCCGAGGTCCCGGCAATCGGAGCGCCCGCCGGCAACGACGACCTGGAGCGAATCGAAGGCATCGGCCCGAAGATCCGCGCGCTTTGCACGAAAGCCGGCATCACGACGTTCGCGCAGCTCGCCGAGACGCCGGTCGAGCAGTTGCAGGCAATGCTGAAGAAGGCCGGCCCGCGTTTCGCGTCGCACGATCCGACGACGTGGCCCGAGCAGGCGAAACTCGCCGCCGCGGGCGACTGGGAAGCGTTCGAAAAGCTCACCGACGAACTGGTGGCCGGAAAGCGCGTCTGACGGCGCGGGCGAAGAAGGAGTACACAGATGGCACAGAAGAAAGGCGGCGGCTCGACGCGAAACGGCCGCGATTCGCAACCGAAGATGCTGGGCGTGAAGGCCTACGGTGGCGAGAACGTCACTGCAGGTTCGATTCTCGTGCGCCAGCGCGGAACGCAGTTCCACCCGGGCGAGAACGTCGGAATCGGCAAGGACCACACGCTGTTCGCGCTGGTCGACGGCAGCGTGAAGTTCGCGGTGAAGGGTCCGCAGCGCCGCAGCACGATCAGCATCGTTCCGGGCCGTTGATCACGGCACGGCGCCGATAGCCGCCGTACGGCGTCGCAGCGAAGCCCCGCCGTGCGGGGCTTTTTTGTGGGCATCTCCATGAAGTTCATCGACGAGGCGACGATCGATGTCGCCGCCGGAAACGGCGGCGCAGGCGTCGTGTCGTTTCGCCGCGAGAAGTTCATTCCCCGTGGCGGCCCCGACGGCGGGGACGGCGGCCGCGGCGGCAGCGTATGGGCCGTCGCCGACCGGAACATCAACACGCTGGTCGACTATCGCTTCCAGCGCCGGTTCCAGGCGAAGAACGGCGAACGCGGCAGGGGTTCCGACCAGTACGGTGCCGCCGCGGAGGACATCCGGTTGCGCGTGCCGGTGGGCACGCAGGTCTTCGACGCCGAAACCGGCGAGACGATCGCCGACCTTACCGAGCACGACCAGGTCGCGCTGCTCGCACGAGGCGGCGAAGGGGGCCTGGGCAACATCCGCTTCAAGTCGAGCACGAACCGCGCACCCAAGCAGGCGACTCCGGGGCAGGAAGGCGAGCAGCGCAGGCTGCGGCTGGAACTGAAGGTGCTCGCCGATGTCGGCTTGCTCGGCATGCCCAACGCCGGCAAGTCGACGTTCATCTCCGCCGTCAGCAACGCGCGCCCGAAGATCGCCGACTACCCGTTCACGACGCTGCATCCGAACCTGGGCGTCGTACGCGTCGGACCGGAGAAGAGCTTCGTGGTCGCCGACATTCCCGGGCTCATCGAAGGCGCCGCCGAGGGCGCCGGGCTCGGCCACCAGTTCCTGCGCCACCTGCAGCGCACGCGGCTGCTGCTGCACCTCGTCGATCTCGCTCCCTTCGATCCCGATGCCGATCCGGTGCGCGACGCGCGCGCGATCGTGCGCGAACTGCGGCGCTACGATGCGTCCCTGGCCGAGAAACCACGCTGGCTCGTGCTCAACAAGATCGACATGGTTCCTGCCGAAGAGCGCGAGGCGCGCATCGCCGCGTTCGTCTCCCGGTATCGCGGCCGCGGACGCAACGCGATGCCGGTCGAACGCGTCTTCGCGATCTCGGCGCTGACGCACGAGGGGTGCGAGACGTTGTGCCTGGCGATCCACGACTGGCTCGAATCGGTTCGCACCGACAAGGAGACGCAGGTCGACGTGCGATTCGATCGCGATCCGACCCGCGAGGAGCGGCGCGATGCGTGACCGTTCCGGCGAGAGGGGTTCCGGGAAGACGGCACGTTCCGACGAAACGACGCGTTCCGGCGAAACGGCGACTCCGCTCGCCGCGGTGCCCGAAAGCGCGGATGCGCGCGTCGTGCGCGACGCGCGACGCATCGTCGTGAAGGTCGGCTCGAGCCTCGTCACCAACGACGGCCGCGGGCTCGACGAGTCGGCGATCGCGCGCTGGAGCGTGCAGATCGCGCACCTGCGCGCCGCGGGCAAGGAAGTCGTGATGGTGAGTTCGGGCGCGGTCGCCGAGGGAATGAAGCGGCTGGGCTGGACGAAGCGGCCGAAGGCGATGCACGAACTGCAGGCCGCGGCAGCGGTCGGCCAGATGGGACTCGTGCAGGCCTACGAGGCGTCGTTTCGCGCGCAGGGAATCCACACCGCGCAGGTGCTGCTCACGCACGACGATCTCGCCGATCGCAAGCGATACCTGAACGCCCGCGCGACGCTGCGCGGGCTGCTCGAATTCGGCGTCGTCCCGATCATCAACGAGAACGACACCGTCGTCACCGACGAGATCAAGTTCGGTGACAACGACACGCTCGGCGCGCTCGTGACCAACCTGATCGACGCCGAAGTGCTGGTCATCCTCACCGACCAGCGCGGACTGTTCACCGCCGATCCTCGGCTCGACGCGCAGGCGCGACTGCTCGAGTGCGTCGTCGCGGGCGATCCCGCGCTGGAGTCGATGGCCGGAGGCGCGGGTTCGTCGATCGGCAGGGGCGGGATGATCACGAAGGTGCTCGCCGCGCGACGTGCCGCCACCGGCGGCGCGCACACGGTCGTCGCTTCGGGGCGCGAGCCCGACGTGCTGGTGCGGCTCGCGCGCGGGGAAGCGATCGGCACGCAGTTCCTCGCGCAGACTCCGCGGCTGGCCGCACGCAAGAAGTGGCTCGCCGACCACCTGCAGTTGCGCGGATCGGTGCGGCTCGACGCAGGAGCCGCGCGTGCGCTCGCGCGCGGCGGCAGCCTGCTGGCCGTGGGAGTCACCGAGGTCGAAGGCGAATTCGAACGCGGCGAGGCCGTGGCGATCCTCGATCCCGACGGCCGCGAGATTGCGCGCGGCCTGATCGGCTACTCGAGTTCCGAGTCGCGGTTGATCATGCGAAAGCCTTCATCCGAGATCGAGCGCATCCTCGGGTTCGTCGAGGAGCCCGAGCTCGTGCACCGAGACAACATGGTGCTGCGCACGCCACGCTGAAGCGCCGCAGGCGAGTGCGCCTGCCGGCGCCGCGTCCACGTCCGTCGGGGGTCAGCACACCGATTCGAGCGGCTCCTCGAGCGGCTCGAGCTGGTCGACCGGGACGACGCGCCGGTTTTCGCAGAAGAAGCGCACGCCGGTCCGGTTGCGCTGGTACAGGCGACGCGCGGCAGCCAGCGCCTGCGACGGCTCGAGCATCGCCGACAGCGAATTGACGTCTTCGGCGGCGTGCACCGGGTCGATGAACGCGTCGTCGGTCGTTCTCGTTTCGGCATCGATCAGCATCGTGTCCATCGCGTGTCTCCTCGTCGACTGGCACGAGTCCAGACTAGTGGCCGGTGCGCCGCCTGCCGCTTGCCGGGGGTCGAACGCCGTCCGATCGAGGATGAACGTAGTCATCGGGCCAGCGAACGTTGCGGGCGAGCCACGAAAAGGGCTTGCGCGGAGTGTCGTACCGTGTCTCGTACCGTGACGTCGGAACGGCCCGGGGGAAGAACGTCTCGCCGCGAGGCGCCGCGAGGCGGCGCGAGGCGGCGCGAGGCGGATGGCGTCGCCCGGCCGCAGGGGCTCGCCGGAAAGCGTCGGCGAAAGAGGCGACAA
>CAYZYC010000103.1:5372-8587 GCA_964481165.1 uncultured Limnobacter sp.
TGGCGTCGCCCGGCCGCAGGGGCTCGCCGGAAAGCGTCGGCGAAAGAGGCGACAATCGGCTCTTCCCCAGCCGGCATCCGAACGATGAACGATCGATCCTTTCACGGCGTGTTTCCGTATCTCGTTTCCCCGGTCGACGCCTCGGGCAACGTCGACGGCGAAGTGCTCGGCCGCCTGTGCGACGACCTGATCGGCGCCGGTGTGCACGGGCTGGCCGCCCTCGGCTCGACCGGCGAGTTCGCCTACTTGACCTGGGAGCAGCAGCGCCGGGTCGTCGAGGTCGTCGTCGAGGCGGCCGCGGGACGCGTTCCGGTGATCGCCGGGGTCGCGTCGACGACGATCGCCGTAGCCGAGGAGCGCGCGCGCGCCTTCGAGCGGATGGGTTGCGACGGAATCATCGCGATACTCGAGGCGTATTTCCCGATCGGCGACGAAGGGGTCTTCGCGTATTTCGAGTCGATCGCGCGATCGGTGCAGCTGCCGATCGTGCTCTACACGAACCCGAACTTCCAGCGTTCCGACCTCAGCCTGCCGGTGATCGAACGGCTCAGCCGGGTTCCGAACATCGGCTACATCAAGGACGCCTCCTCGAACACCGGACGGCTGCTGTCGATCCTCGATCGGGTCGAGGACCGCATGCAGGTGTTCGCGGCGTCGGCGCACATCCCGGCGTGCGTGATGCTGATCGGCGGCGTGGGCTGGATGGCCGGTCCGGCATGTGTCGCGCCGCGACAGAGCGTCGCGTTGTACGAAGCGTGCCGCCGCGGCGACTGGACGCAGGCGATGGCGCTGCAGCGGCCGTTGTGGCAGCTGAACCAGGCGTTCGCCAGGCACAACCTCGCCGCCTGCATCAAGGGCGGGCTCGGATTGCAGGGCTACGCGGTCGGCGTGCCGCTGCCGCCGCAGGCGCCGCTTTCGGCCGAAGGAATCGAGGAAGTGCGCGCGGCGCTCGCGGCGATCGGCGCGCTCTGAACCGGAGAATCGCAATGGCTACCGATGTTGCACAGCGGATCGAACGCGACACCTTCGGCACGATCGAGGTGCCGGCGGATCGCCTGTGGGGCGCACAGACGCAGCGCTCGCTGCAGTTCTTCGCGATCTCGACCGAGCGCATGCCGGTCGAACTGATCGCAGCGCTGGCGCAGGTCAAGCGCGCGGCGGCGGTCGCCAACGGCACGCTCGGGCGGCTCGAAGCAGCGAAGGTTTCGGCGATCGTCCAGGCGGCCGACGAGGTACTCGCCGGCGATCACCCGAACGAGTTCCCGCTGGCCGTCTGGCAGACCGGATCGGGAACGCAGTCGAACATGAACGTCAACGAGGTGCTCGCCAATCGCGCGTCGGAGTTGCTCGGCGGCGAACGCGGAACGAAGCGACTGGTGCACCCGAACGACGAAGTCAATCGGGGGCAGTCGTCGAACGACGTGGTCCCCACCGCGATTCACGTCGCCGCTGCAACGGCGGTCGCGCAGCGGCTCGTTCCGGCGCTCGACGAGTTGCGCATGACGCTCGACGCGAAAGCGACGGAGTTCGCCGACGTCGTCAAGATCGGACGGACGCACCTGCAGGACGCGACGCCGCTCACGCTGGGCCAGGAAATCTCGGGATGGGTCGTGCAGCTCGATCGCGCGCGCGAAGCGATCGTGCGCGCGTTGCCCGGAGTGTGCCAGCTCGCCATCGGCGGCACCGCGGTGGGCACCGGGCTGAATACGCACCCCGAGTTCGGCGCGCGCGTCAGCGAGGAACTCGCGGCGCGGCTGGCGCTGCCGTTCACGCCGGCGCCGAATCGTTTCGCGGCACTCGCAGGCCACGAACCGGTCGTCGTGCTGCACGGTGCGTTGCGGGCGCTCGCGGCGGCGCTCGTGAAGATCGCCAACGACGTGCGCTGGCTGGCGAGCGGCCCGCGCTCGGGTTTGGGGGAGATCCGGATTCCGGAGAACGAGCCGGGAAGCTCGATCATGCCCGGCAAGGTCAACCCGACGCAGTGCGAGGCGCTGACGATGATCGGCGCCCAGGTGCTGGGCAACGACGTGGCGATCGGAATCGGAGCGTCTTCGGGCAACTTCGAGCTGAACGTATTCCAGCCGCTGATCGCGCACAACCTGCTGCAGAGCCTGCGGCTGCTCGCCGACGGCATGGCGAGCTTCGAGCGCAACTGCGCACGGGGGCTCGAAGCCGACCGCGAGCGCATCGGCGCGCTGCTCGAACGTTCGCTGATGCTGGTGACCGCGCTGAATCCGCACATCGGATACGAACGTTCGGCCGAGATCGCCAAGAAGGCACACCGCGAGGGAACCACGCTGCGCGAAGCGGCGCTCGCGCTCGGCTACGTCGATGCGCAGCAGTTCGATGCGTGGGTCCGTCCGCAGGACATGATCGGTCCCGCATCGTGAGCCGCGCGGCGCCGGCGCCTTCGCTGTCCCCGTCGCCGCGTCCGACGACCGCCCCGTCCCCGTCGCCGTCGCCGTCGCCGTCGCCGCGTCCGGCGGGGCAACGCAGTTCGATCGCGGTGCTTCGCGCGTTGTGGCCGTTCATGGCTCCGTATCGAGCCCGGGTCGCAGTCGCCGCGATCGCACTGCTCGTCGCCGCGGCGGCCACGCTCGTCGTGCCGCTCGCGTTCCGGCAGATGATCGACATCGGATTCGCGACACCGCAGCCGGATGTGCAGTCGTCGGCGGGAGCGCTGTCGGACGCTGCGCGCGTCGCCGATGCCGCCGCAGGCGCCGCCGACGTCAACGTCTGGTTCCTCGCGCTTTTCGCGGTCGCCGTGGTGCTCGCATTGGGAACGGCGCTGCGCTACTACAGCGTCTCGTGGCTCGGCGAGCGCGTGACCGCCGACCTGCGACGCGCCGTGTACCGGCAGGTGCTGCGCCAGGATCCGCGCTTCTTCGAGACGCTGAAGACCGGCGAGGTGCTTTCGCGCCTGAGCACCGACACGACGCTGATCCAGACGCTGGTCGGAACCAGCATCTCGCTGGGCCTGCGCAACGCGCTGCTGTTCGTCGGCGCGCTGGCAATGCTCATCGTCACCAGTCCGCAGCTCGCGTCGATCATCGTCGGACTGCTGCTGCTCGTCGTGCTGCCGATTCTCGTGTTCGGGCGGCGCGTGCGACGCCTGTCGCGGGCGAGCCAGGACGCGATCGCCGACACCAGCGCGCTGGCGGGCGAGACGCTGAACGCGATCCAGATCGTGCAGGCGTATGCGCGCGAACCGCTCG
>CAYZYC010000104.1:0-8517 GCA_964481165.1 uncultured Limnobacter sp.
TGGAGAACGACCGCGACCGCATCGAGCTGATGTACAGCCTGCTGCTGTCGATGCCCGGCTCGCCGATCATCTACTACGGCGACGAGATCGGCATGGGCGACAACATCTTTCTCGGCGATCGCGACGGCGTGCGCACGCCGATGCAATGGAGCCCCGATCGAAACGCCGGCTTCTCGCGCGCCGATCCGCAGCGCCTGTACCTGCCGCCGATCATGGATCCGATCTACGGGTACGAGGCAGTCAACGTCGAGGCGCAGACGCGCGCGCCGTCGTCGCTGCTGAACTGGATGCGCCGCCTGCTGGCGATGCGGCAGTCGAGCCACGCGTTCGGCCGCGGGCGTCTCACGTTCCTCGGTCCGGGAAACCGCAAGATCCTCGCGTACCTGCGCGAGTACGACGCCGGCGACACGCACGACACGATCCTGTGCGTGGCCAATCTCTCGCGCACGGCGCAGCCGGTGGAACTGAACCTCGCGGCGTTCCGCGGGCGCGTGCCGGTCGAGATGATGGGCAGGACGCCGTTCCCGCCGGTCGGCGAGCTTCCGTACCTGCTGACGCTGCCGGCGCACGGGTTCTACTGGTTCCGGCTTGCCCACGACGCCGAGGTGCCGTCGTGGCACGAAGCGCACCTGGTCACCGACGACCTGCCGCTGCTCGTGCTCTTCGACGGCTGGGACAGCCTGTTTCGCGATCGCGTCGTCCCGTGGCGCATCCGCATGGCCGAAAAGACGCGCGAGAAGTTCGAGCGTGAAGTGCTCCCGCGTTTCGTGGCGCAGCAGCGCTGGTTCGCCGGCAAGGGCGAGTCGCTCGAGTGCGTCGCGCTGCGCGACTGGATCGTCGTCGAAGGCAGCGGCCGCAGCTGGCTGCTTGCGCTGGTCGAGGCGGTTCCCGCGCGAGCGCCCGGCGATCCCGAGGCACGCCCAACGCCGTACTTCCTGCCGATGAGCCTGGTCTGGGGCGACACCGACGATCCGCACGTGCGCGTGCTGGGGGCGGCCGTGCTCGCGAAGGCACGCCAGCAGGCCGAGATCGGCGTGCTCGCCGATTCGCTCGTCGACGAGTCGTTCTGCCGGATGCTCGTCAAGTCGATCGGCGAGCGCACGACGCTGCCGCTCGCCGAGGGCACGATCGCCTTCGTTCCGGCCGCCTCGTTCGACGAGATCGTCGGAGGCGACGTCGACGAGATGGCGTTGCAGCGCGGGCGCGGGCAATCGAGCAACGCGGTCGCGCTGCTCGGCGATCGGCTGTTCATCAAGGCGTACCGGCGGCTGCAGGACGGGGTCAATCCCGAAGTCGAGGTCGGCCGCTACCTGACCGACGTGGCGGCGTTCCCGCACTGCGTGCCGACGGCCGGATGGGTCGAATACATCGGCCCCGGAGGCGTGCAGAAAACGCTCGCGATCGTGCAACGCAGCGTGTCGAACCAGGGCGACGGCTGGGACTGGGCCGTCGACTATCTCGGGCGTTTCCTCGAGGAAGGCCGGGTGGCTGCCGAGGCGCCGCCGAACGTCCACGGCGCGTTCGTCGACCTCGTCGTGACGCTCGGCGTGCGGGTCGGCGAACTGCACCGTGCATTCGCGCAGCGCACCGGGGAATCCGGCTTCGAACCCGGGATCGCCGACGCGGCGCAGGTGCGAGGGTGGTACCAGCGCGTCCGGGACGAGGCGATCGCGTCGATCGCGATGCTCGAGGCGCGTGTCGCCCACCTTCCCGAAGACGTGCGCCCGCACGCCGAGGCCGTTCTGGCGCGTCGCGACCGCCTTCTCGCGATCGCGCAGGCTGCGCCGCCCGACGGACCGCTGCTGCAGACCCGTCACCACGGCGACCTCCACCTGGGGCAGGTACTGCTCGCGAACAACGATTTCCTGATCATCGACTTCGAGGGCGAACCGTCGCGGCCGATCGAGGAGCGGCGCGCGCGGCACACGCCGTTGCGCGACGTCGCCGGCATGCTGCGTTCCTTCGACTACGCACGCTGGACCGCACTGGGCAACGCGCTGCAGGGTCCGGAAGACGCGCAGCGCATCGCGCCGCCGGCCGCGCAATGGCTCGCGCAGACACGCGAGGCGTTCCTGGCCGGCTACGCGCGTGCCACCGCCGGCGCGGGGCTGTTCGCCTCGCTCGACGACGTGCATCGCCTTCTGGCGGCGCTCGAGCTCGAGAAGGCGATGTACGAGTTGCGCTACGAGATGCAGAACCGTCCCGCGTGGATCGCGGTGCCGCTGAAGGGCATCCTGGATCTGGTGCCGACGGATGCGGTGGACAACGACTGGACGAAGGGAGACGGGGATGCAGCGCGTTGACATGATGTTCGAACCGATCCGGCTGTTCCTGGCGCAGATCGGTGTCTGGGTCCCGAAGCTGCTGCTGGCGCTCGCGGTGCTGCTGGTCGGCTGGCTGATCGCCAAGGCGGTTCGCTTCGCCGTCGTGAAGGCGCTGCGCGGGATCAATTTCCACGTCGTCACGTCGCGCGCCGGACTCGACGCGTTCCTCGCGCAGGGCGGCGTCGAATCGGGAATGACGGGCGTGTTCGGCACGCTGGCGTGGTGGCTCGTGATGCTCGGGGCGCTGGTGATCGCCTCGAACACGCTCGATCTGGCCTATGTCGGCGACCTGCTGAACCGGGTGATCCTGTTCGTGCCGAAGCTCGTCGTCGCGCTGGCCATCGTCGTGATCGGCGCGTATTTCGCGCGCTTCGTCGGCAACGCGGTCGTCGGCTACGGCGCGGGCGCCGGAGTTCCGGACGCCGCGATGCTCGGGCGGCTGGCGCGCACCGCCGTGCTCGTGTTCGCCGTGCTGATCGCGCTCGACCAGGTCGGCATCGGCGGCGACATCGTGCGCCAGACCTTTCTCGTCGTGCTCGCCGGCGTCGTGTTCGCGCTGGCGCTCGCTTTCGGGCTGGGCGGGCGCGATCGTGCCGCACAACTGCTCGAACGGTGGTGGCCCGCCGACGACGACCGGGGTCGCGCGTGAAGTACGGCCTGCGCGACATGGCCGTCTGGCCGGGGCGCCCGTATCCGCGCGGTGCGACCTGGGATGGCGAAGGAGTGAACTTCGCGATTTTCTCGGAGAGCGCCGAACGGGTCGACCTGTGCCTGTTCGATTCCGACGGTCGCAGGGAGGTGCAACGCATCGAGTTGCGCGAGCGCACCGATTTCGTCTGGCACTGCTACCTGCCGCAGGCCCGGCCCGGGCTCGTCTACGGCTACCGCGTGCACGGACCCTACGATCCCGAACGCGGCCTGCGTTTCAATCCGCACAAGCTGCTGCTCGACCCGTACGCGAAGGCCATCTCCGGGAGCATCCGCTGGCACGATGCGCTGTTCGGCTACGCCGTCGGCCACAAGCGCGAGGATCTCTCGTTCGATCGGCGCGACAGCGCGCCGTTCATGCCGAAGGCGCGCGTCGTCGAGCCCTCGTTCACCTGGGGCGACGAACGCCGGCCCGACATTCCCTGGAACGAGACGGTCATCTACGAACTGAACGTGCGCGGAGCGACGATGCTGCATCCGCGCGTGCCCGAACGGTTGCGCGGCACCTACGAAGGGATCGCGCATCCGGCGGTCACCGACTACCTGAAGCGCCTGGGCGTCACCACGGTCGAGTTGATGCCGGTGCACGCGTTCATCGACGATCGGCGCCTGGTCGCGATGGGCCTGCGCAACTACTGGGGCTACAACACGCTGAGCTTCTTCGCGCCCGAGGGACGCTACAGCGCCTCGGGCCGCATCCAGGAGTTCAAGACGATGGTCAAGGCCCTGCACTCGGCCGGCATCGAAGTGATCATCGACGTCGTCTACAACCACACCTGCGAGGGAAACCACCTCGGACCGACGCTGAGCCTGCGCGGAATCGACAACGCGACGTACTACCGTCTCGAGCCGGAGCAGCCGCGCTTCTACACCGACTACACCGGTTGCGGCAACACGGTGAACCTGCCGCATCCGCACACGCTGCAACTGGTGATGGATTCGCTGCGGTACTGGGTCGAGGAGATGCACGTCGACGGCTTCCGCTTCGACCTCGCCCCGGCGCTCGCCCGCGAGGCCGGCGGCGTCGAGAGCTGGAGCAGCTTCTTCGACGTGAGTCGCCAGGACCCGGTGCTCAACCGCGTCCATCTCGTCGCCGAGCCGTGGGACATCGGCAGCGGCGGCTACCAGGTCGGCAACTTCCCGCCGGGCTGGGCCGAGTGGAACGACCGGTATCGCGACGGAATGCGCGCGTACTGGAAGGGCGACGGCGGGCTGATCGGCGAGTTCGCGCGACGCCTCACCGGTTCGAGCGATCTCTACGGGCGGTCGGGCAGGCGTCCGCACGCGAGCATCAACTTCATCACCTCGCACGACGGGTTCACGCTGCACGATCTCGTCTCGTACAACGAGCGCCACAACGAAGCCAACCGGGAGAACGGCGGGCACGACAACAACCTGTCGTGGAACTGCGGCGTCGAGGGACCGACCGACGATCCGCGGATCCGTGCGCTGCGCGAGCGGCAGAAGCGCAACTTCCTCGCCACGCTGCTGCTGTCGCAGGGCGTGCCGATGCTGCTCGCCGGCGACGAGATCGGGCGCACGCAACGCGGCAACAACAACGCGTACTGCCAGGACAACGAACTTTCCTGGATCGACTGGAACATCGACGAGGACGGCGCGACGCTGCTCGCGTTCACGCGCCGGCTGGTGAAGCTGCGACGCGAGCACCCGGCGTTCCGGCGGCGCGATTTCTTCGAGGGCCGGCCGCTGCACGGAAGCGACGCCAAGGACGTGCTCTGGCTGCGTCCCGACGGAGCCGAGATGAGCAGCGACGAGTGGCAGCATTCCAATGCCCGTTGCCTGGCCGTCTACCTGTCGGGCAACGGGTTGCACGACGTCGACGCCTGCGGGCGCCCGCTCGTCGACGACGACTTCCTGATGCTGTTCAATGCGCACCACGAACCGGTCTCGTTCGTGATGCCCGATCTCGACGGACCGCCCTGGCGCCGCGTTTTCGACACGTCGTCGGTGGCCGACGATTCTCGCGGCATCGAGTTCGACGCGTTCGCCGAACCGGTCGATGCGCCGCCGGCCGGAACCGATGTCCCTTCGTGGGGAGCGGGGGAAGCATACGCGTTGCACGGGCGGGCGCTGGCCTTGCTCGTGCGGCCTGCGGCGCCGACGTGAGGACGGCGCCGGCATGAGGACAGCACCGCGATGATCGCGGCATCGCCATGAAGCGCGAACACGTCATGCCGTTCGGCGCGACGCTCGTCGGTGACGGCGTCGCGCGTTTTCGCCTCTGGGCGCCGGCGCGCGAACGCGTAACGCTCGAACTGCTCGACGGCGGTGCCTGCGCCGACGCACGCGCGGCGAACCCGGACGGCGATTCCGCGACTGCGCTTCGCGCGCGCGTTCCGGCGCTTCGCGCGCAGCTTCCGATGACGCGCGCCGGCGACGGCTGGCACGAGGCCGATACGCGCGATGCGCCTGCCGGTGCGCTGTACCGGTACCGGCTCGACGCCGACCTGGCGGTGCCCGACCCGGCCTCGCGCTTCAATCCGCTCGACGTGCACGGCCCCAGCGAAGTCGTCGACCCCGGAGCCCACGAATGGGGCGATGCCGGCTGGAAGGGCAGGCCGTGGCACGAAGCGGCGATCTACGAGATGCACGTCGGCGCGTTCACGGCCGATGGCACGTTCGCGGCGGCGACGGCACGGCTGGACGAACTGCACGACCTCGGCATCACCGCGATCGAACTGATGCCGGTCGCGGCTTTCCCCGGAACCCGCAACTGGGGCTACGACGGCGTGCTGCCGTACGCGCCCGACGCGTCGTACGGCAGGCCCGAGGACCTCAAGCGCTTCGTCGACAGCGCGCACGCGCGGCAGATGATGGTGCTGCTCGACGTCGTCTACAACCACTTCGGCCCGGAGGGAAATTACCTGCACGCGTATGCGCCGCAGTTCTTCGACCGCTCCCGGCACACGCCCTGGGGTGCCGCGATCGATTTCGACGGGCCGTCGAGCGAAACGGTGCGCTCGTTCTTCGTGCACAACGCGCTCTACTGGGTCGAGGAGTATCGCTTCGACGGATTGCGGCTCGACGCCGTGCACGCGATCGAAGACCGTTCCTCTCCCGATCTCGTCGAGTCGATCGCGCAGGCGCTGCGCGAGGGGCCGGGGCTCGAGCGTTGCGTGCACCTGGTGCTCGAGAACGACCGCAACGAGGCGCGCTACCTCGCGCGCGATGCGCGGGGCGTTCCGCGTTGCGCGAGCGCGCAGTGGAACGACGACCTGCATCACGCGTGGCACGTGCTGCTGACGCGCGAGTCCGACGGCTACTACGCCGACTACGCCGACGATCCGACCGCGCGCCTGGCGCGCGCGCTCGCCGAGGGTTTCGTCTACCAGGGGCAGGCGTCGCGGTTCCGGTCGGGCGCGCCGCGCGGCGAACCGAGCGTGCACCTGCCGCCTGCGGCATTCGTCGCGTTCCTGCAGACGCACGACCAGGTCGGCAACCGCGCGTTCGGCGAACGCATCGAGGCGCTTGCCGATCCCGAAACGATGCCGGCGGCGCTCGCCTGCCTGCTGCTCGGCCCGCAGGTGCCGATGCTGTTCATGGGCGAAGAGCACGCGGCATCGACCCCGTTCTTCTACTTCTGCGATTTCGGCGACGAACTCGCCGATGCGGTTCGCGACGGACGACGCGCGGAGTTCGGTCGTTTCGATGCGTTTCGCGACCCGGTCGCGCGGGCGACGATCCCCGACCCGAACGCGGCCGAAACCTTCGCGGGTTCGAAGCTGCGCTGGCACGAACGCGACGCGGCGCCGCACCGCGAGCGACTGGCGTTGGTGCGAACGCTGCTCGGCGTGCGTGCCACGCTCGCCGGGCGCCTCGGGCACATCCGGCACGCCGGCCGGTGGCGTGCCGGCGCAGGCCGGATCGAAGTGCGCTGGCCGATCGACGACCCGGCAGACCCGGAGACGCTCGTGCTGCACCTGAACCTGGGCAACGACCCCGCCGACGTACGCACCGGCACGCACGGCGCGGTGCCGTTCTCGCATGCGGCCACCGCGGGTGCCGCGCCGGGGACGTGGACGCTCGCGCGCGGCGGCGTGCTGCTCGCGCTGCAACCCGAAGCGTGACCGGTTCGACGACGCACCGGCACGGATCCTCGACGCGCCAACGCATCGGGTGGCTCGCGAACGCCTGGGGCATCGAGTCGTCCTGGGAAGACATCTGGGGGCGGCGCCACGACGTGTCCGACGCGGGACTGCGCGCGTTGCTGGCACAGGTCGGTGTGCCGGCGGCCACCGACGACGAGGTCGACCGCGGTCTTGCGCAGGCGCATCCGCGGTATTGGCAGCGCCTGGCCGAGCCGGTGCTGGCGTCGACGCTGCCCGCCGAGCGGCTGGAGATCGCGCTTCGCGTTCCTCGGCGCGGCGGCGGCGAGCGCGTGCACTGGCGGCTCGTACTGGAGACCGGCGAATCGACCGCCGGCGAGAGCGACGTCGATGCGCTGCCGTGGCAGGAAAGCACCGAAGTGGACGGCGTCCGATACGAACTGCGCCGCCTCGGGCTCGAAGCGCCTTCGGCGCCCGGCTATCACCGGCTCGAGTTGCGTGCGTGCGGCACCGAAACCGAGGTGCGCGTGATCGCCGCGCCGCAGCGCTGCTTCCAGCCGCTGGCCGACGAGGTCCGCGTCTGGGGCTGGAGCATCCAGCTCTACGGGCTTCGCTCGGATCGCAACTGGGGAATCGGCGACTTCTCCGACCTGCTCGCGCTGATCGACGCCGCGGCGTCGCATGGAGCGAGCGCGATCGGACTGAACCCGCTGCACGCGCGGTTCACGCACAACCCGGGACACGCGAGTCCGTACGCGCCGTCTTCGCGGCTGTGGCTCGACGTGCTCGCGATCGACGTCGAGGCCGTCGACGATTTCGCCGAGAACGAAGCAGTGCGGCAGCACGTGCGGTCGGCCGGATTCGCAGCGCGGCTTCAGCGCTTGCGCGAGGCCGCGCTCGTCGACTACCCGGGCGTGTCGGCGGCCAAGCACGAGGTGCTGCACGAGCTCTACGCGCATTTCCGGCGCGCGCACCTCGCGCGCTCGACCCCGCGTGCCGCACGGTTTCGTCGTTTCCAGGCGAGCGCAGGCGAAGCGCTGCGCCGCCACGCGCTGTTCGAGGCGCTGCAGGCGCATCTGCATCGAGCCGATCCGTCGATCTGGGGCTGGCCGGTGTGGCCCGAGGCGTTGCGCGACGTCGGGTCGCCGGCCGTGCGCGAATTCGAGGCGACGGCGATCGAAGCGATCGAATACCACGAATACCTGCAATGGCAGGCCGCGCTGCAGCTCGACCGCGCCGCGGCGCGCTGTCGCGAAATCGGCATGCCGATCGGCCTGTACCTCGATCTCGCGGTGTCGGTCGATCGCGCCGGCTCGGACTGCTGGTCGTACGCCGACTGCTACGCGGTGTCGGCGAGCATCGGCGCGCCGCCCGACGAGATCAACCTGATGGGACAGGACTGGGGCCTGCCGCCGCTG
>CAYZYC010000105.1:0-8346 GCA_964481165.1 uncultured Limnobacter sp.
CCCGCGCACCGGAGCCGATGATTATAACTTGGCTCGATCGACTGTCAAACTTCGCGGCTGCGCATCTTCAGGCGGCGTCGCGCAGGTAGGGCCACGCCCGGCGCAGGTAGTACGTCATCGACCAGACGGTCAGGATCGCGGCCGCGTAGATCAGCCAGGTGCCGACCAGGTGCGTGTCGAGGATGCCGACAAGCATGCGGTCGTACAGCAGCATCGGGATCGCGACGAGCTGTGCGATCGTCTTGAACTTGCCGATCGAATGCACCGCGACGCTTGCGCGCGCGCCGACCTGCGCCATCCACTCGCGCAGCGCCGAGATCGTCAGTTCGCGCCCCACGATGATCGCGGCGATGATCGCGTCGACGCGGCCGAGCGCGACGAGCATCACGAGCGCGACGCAGACGATCAGCTTGTCGGCCACCGGATCGAGGAACGCTCCGAATGCCGAGGTCTGGCCCAGGCGACGTGCAAGCCAGCCGTCGAGCCAGTCGGTAATCGCTGCCGCGACGAAGAGCACCGTCGCCAGCACGTTCTGCGCGTACTGCCCGATCGGCAGGTAGAAGACCGCCACCAGCAGCGGGATCGCGAGTACCCGCGTCCAGGTAAGCAGTGTCGGGAGGTTCAGCACCACTAGTGCAGTCGACGATAGATCTCTTCGGCCAGCGTGCGCGAGATGCCCTCGACCGAGCGCAGATCGTCGACGCTGGCCGACATGATGCCACGCAGGCCGCCGAAGCGCGCCAGCAGCCGCTGGCGCCGGCGCGGGCCGATTCCGTCGATCTCGTCGAGCCGCGAGCCCTGGCGCGCCTTCGCACGTCGTGCGCGCATGCCGGTGATCGCGAACCGGTGCGCTTCGTCGCGGATCGCTGCGATCAGCATCAGCGCCGCGGAATGCAGGCCCGGCGCCACCGGAGCGCGGCCGTCGGCGAACACCAGCGTTTCGAGCCCGACCTTGCGGCCCTCGCCTTTCGCCACGCCGACCAGCACCGAAATGTCGAGGCCGAGCTCGGCGAAGACCTGTCGCGCCGCTTCGACCTGCCCTGCTCCGCCGTCGATCAGCACGAGATCGGGCAGCGGGGCGTCGGAGTATCGCCGCGTCAGCACCTGGCGCATCGCCGCGTAGTCGTCGCCGGGCACGACGTCGCGGATGTTGAAGCGCCGGTACTGGCTGCGCTGCATCGCGTGATGCTGGTAGACGACGCACGACGCCTGCGTCGCTTCGCCTGCCGTGTGGCTGATGTCGAAGCACTCGATGCGCAGTTCGTCGAGGTCGCCGCCGTCGTCGAGCCCGAGCAGTTGCGCCAGCGCGCGCGTGCGCGCCTGCTGCGAACCCTCCTCGGCGAGCGCGCGCTCCAGCGCGGCCTCGGCGTTGCGACGCGCCAGGTCGAGCCACTGCCTGCGCACGCCCTGCGGCTGGCGAATCCACTGCACCGGGTGGCCCGCCTGCTGCTGCAGCCATTCGAGCAGCGCGTCGTCCGGCGGCACGCCGTCGACCACCAGCACCGGCGGCACCGGAACTCCGTCGTAGTGCTGGGCGACGAACGCCTCGATGACATCGGCATTCGTCTCCGCGTCGCCTGCGGTGCCGGCGTGCACCGGAAAGTACGCCTTGTCGCCCAGGTGCCGTCCTCCGCGCACCATCGCGAGATTCACGCAGATGCGCCCGCCGCGCATCGCCGCCGCGACGATGTCGGCGTCGGCGTCCGGGACGGTCTCCATCGACTGGCGGCTCAGGACGTTCGACAGCGCCGCGATGCGATCGCGCAGGACGGCGGCCGCCTCGAAGCGCAGCGCGCCCGCCTCGGCGTGCATCCGCGCCTCGAGTTCGGCGAGCACCGCACGGTGGTCGCCCTGCAGGAAACGCACCGCGGCGTCGACGTCCTCGGCGTACGCGCCCGCATCGATCGCCGCGACGCAGGGCGCGCTGCAACGACCGATCTGGTACAGCAGGCAGGGCCGCGTGCGATTGGCGAACACGCCGTCCTCGCAGGTGCGCAGGCGGAACACCTTCTGCAGCACCTGGATCGCCTCGCGGACGGCGCGCGCGTTGGGAAACGGCCCGAAGTAGCGGGCCCTGCGGTCGACCGAGCCGCGGTAATAGACGAGTCGCGGGAAACCGTGATCGCTGATCTTCAGGTACGGGTACGACTTGTCGTCGCGAAACAGGATGTTGTAGCGCGGTGCCGCGGCCTTGATCAGGTTGTTCTCGAGCAGCAGCGCTTCGGCTTCCGAGCGTGTCTCCGTCGTCTCGATGCGCTCGATGCGCTCGATCATGTGCGCGATGCGCGGACTCGGGCTCCCCTTGTTGAAGTACGACGACACGCGCTTCCTGAGGTCGCGCGCCTTTCCGACGTACAGCAGCGCGTCGCCGGCGCCGATCATCCGGTAGACGCCGGGGCGGTTCGGCAGTCGTGCGAGGAACGGGCGCGGATCGA
The DNA here is from genome assembly GCA_964481165.1 of uncultured Limnobacter sp. GTDB lineage: Bacteria > Pseudomonadota > Gammaproteobacteria > Burkholderiales > Burkholderiaceae_E > Zeimonas. Next base: position 2,436 of record CAYZYC010000105.1, read on the forward strand.
ACTGCGTCACGTCGGCTTCAGCGGCGAAACAGTGCGCCGAGCCGCTGTTCGAATCCGTCCGGGGCCGACCATCGCAGTTTCGCGAGCAGTTCGTCGGCCAGCTCGGGCCGGTTGCACACGAGCACCATGTCGCAGCCGGCGCCGAGCGCCGCCTGCGCGCGCGCCACGATGTCGCCCGCCACCGATGCGCCTTCCATCGTCAGGTCGTCGCTGAAGATCAGCCCGCGAAAGCCGAGCCGCCCGCGCAGGATGTCGCGCAGCCATCGCTGCGAGAACCCGGCGGGTGCGTCGTCGACCTGCGGATAGACGACGTGCGCGGGCATCACCGACAGCAGCGTGTCGCCGAGCCATCGGTACGGCGCCGCGTCGCGCTCGAGCAGCGTCTCCAGCGGACGTTCGTCGACCGGCATCGCGACGTGCGAGTCGGCATCGGCGAACCCGTGCCCCGGGAAATGCTTGCCGCAGTTGGCCATCCCGGACAGCAGCAGCCCGTGGTTGACGCAGCGTGCGAGCATCGACACCGCCTGCGGATCGCCGTGGAACGCGCGATCGCCGATCACCGCCGAGCGGCCCCAGTCGAGATCGAGCACCGGGGTGAAGCTCAGGTCGACACCGACCGCGCGCAGTTCGCAGCCGATCGTCTGCCCGACTTCGGTCGCCTGCCTGCACGCCGCGGGGGCGTCGTCTTCCCACAGGCGGCCGAGTTCGCGCATCGGCGGCAGCCCGGTGAATCCGTCGCGGAAGCGCTGGACACGTCCGCCTTCGTGATCGACACAGACGAGCAGCTCGGGCTCGCGCAGCGCGTGGATCTCGGCGCAAAGGCGGGCCACCTGTTCCTTCGACTCGAAGTTGCGCGTGAAGAGGATCACTCCGCCGACCAGCGGATGCAGCAGCCGGCGGCGCTCGCGCTCGTCGAGCGCGAAGCCCTGTACGTCGACGACCACCGGACCCCGGGGCAATCGTGCCGGCGCGGCGCTGGCTTTCGTCATCGGTCGTCCCTGCTTTCGAGAATCACGTACGCGATCGCGCTGTCGCGTTCGTCGGACAGCGATACGTGCGCGACGAGCCCGTTGGCGCGCATATGGCCCTCGAGCGCGTTGCGGGCGACGGCCACCGGGCGGCCGCGCGCATCGTTCAGGACCTGCAGCGAGAGCAGCGTCATCGGCGCGCGCAGCCCGAGCCCGAGCGCCTTGCCGAAGGCCTCCTTGGCGGCGAAACGCTTGGCCAGGTATCGCGACGCGTAGCCCGCGCCATGCCCGGCCTTTCCGAGCCGGCGACGGTACTCGGCGAGTTCGTCGGGACCGAGCACGCGGCGAGCGAAACGCTCACCGTAGCGCGCGAGCAGCGCGTCGATTCGATCCATCATCACGATGTCGGTGCCTATGCCGTAGATCATCGCGCACCGTGGGCTGCCGCTTCGCGGATGAGCCGCTTCATTTCGCGCACCGCCTCGCGCATCCCGACGAACAGCGCGCGCGAGACGATCGAATGCCCGATGTGCAGTTCGCGCACGCCCGGTATCGCCGCCACCGGTTGCACGTTGAAGTAGTTCAGCGCATGCCCGGCATTGAAGCGCATGCCGAGCGCGCGGATCGCCTCGCCGGCGCTGCGGATCCGCGCGAGTTCGGCGACCACCGCTGCGCTCTCCGGATCGCGCCCCTGCGAGTGGAATGCGTGCGCATAGGGGCCGGTGTGCACTTCGCAGACCTTCGCTCCGATCTGCGCGGCCGCATCGATCTGGCGCGGTTCGGCGTCGATGAACACGCTGGTCACGATTCCCGCGTCGCCGAGTTCCCTGACGACGTCGGCGAGCCGCGCGCTCTGCGACGCGATGTCCAGCCCGCCTTCGGTCGTGATCTCCTGCCGGCCCTCGGGAACCAGCATCGCCATCTCCGGGCGCAGGCGCAGCGCGATCTCGACCATTTCGTCGGTCGCCGCCATCTCGAGATTCAGCTTGATGTGCGTGAGTTCGCGCAGGCGGCGCACGTCTTCGTCGGCGATGTGGCGCCGGTCCTCGCGCAGGTGCACGGTGATTCCGTCGGCGCCGCCCAGGTGCGCCTCGACCGCGCCCCAGACCGGGTCGGGTTCGTGCGTGCGCCGCGCCTGGCGCACCGTGGCGATGTGGTCGATGTTGACGCCGAGTTCGATCATCGAGAAGAGGTCCCGTGGACGAAGGTGCCGTGGGCGGCGACTCGCCGGCGCGGCAACGCCGCGGCGCCGCTCACAGCTTCTGCAGATCGATCAGGATCTGCCGGGTGCTCAGCGGCGCGCCGTCGAGGTGATGCGCAAGGATCGCGCGTGTCAGGTATTTTGCCTGTTGCCGGCTCGTCGCCGGCGCCGGGCGCCCGGCGGCGAGATCGAGCAGCACGCCGCCCGATACGGCCGCGTCGGTCCCGGCGTCGCCGGCGACGAATCCCTCGCCGGGGCGCCAGCGGTAGTGCTGCGCCGGATCGATCGGACGGTTCGCCGCGTCGTGTTCCAGGTCGGGAGCGTAGCCGATCTCTCGAAGCAGCACCCACTCGAAGCGGCGCAGGACCTCGTCGCGCGGGTTCGACGTCGAAAGCTGCTCGACCGCCTCCCCGTACGCATCGAAGAGCCCCGGGTGCGGGTCCTCGCGCGCGAGAAGTCGCATCAGCAGTTCGTTCAGGTAGAACGCGCACAGCAGGCCATCGCCCTGCGGCGCCGGCGCTCCGCCGGTCCACTCGGCGCCGGTCAGCGTGCGCAGCTCGCGACGTCCCGCCCAGCTCACGCGCAGCGGCTGGAACTGCAGCAACACCGCACGCAGGCTCGAACGCGGCCGCTTGGCGCCCTTGGCTACCGCCGCGATGCGTCCGTGCTCGCGAGTGAACAGGTCGACGACGAGGCTGGTTTCGCGGTACGGAGTCGCGTGCAGCAGCCAGGCCGCGGCCTGCTGGCTATTCGTAGCCATAGGCGCGCAGGCTCTGCTCGCTTCCGGCCCAGCCCGACTTCACCTTGACGAAGAGCTCCAGGTAGACCTTGCAGCCGAGCAGCCGCTCGAGGTCGATGCGCGCTTCGCTGGCGATGCGCTTGATGCGTTCACCGCCTGCCCCGAGCACGATCGGCTTGTGTGCCTCGCGATCGACGAGGATCGCCGCGTGGATGCGCCGCAGGCGCGGGAGTTCCTCGAAACCTTCGATCTCGACGGTGCTCGTGTACGGCAGCTCGTCGCCGAGCTGGCGGAACAGCTTTTCGCGGATCAGCTCGCCCGAGAGGAAACGTTCGCTGCGGTCGGTGAGCGTTTCGGTGTCGTACAACGGCGGCCCCTCGGGCAGGCGCACGGCGCACAGGTCGAGCAGCAGGTCGACCTGCTTTCCGCTGCGCGCACTGATCGGCACGACCTCGTCGAACTCGCGCGCCTGACGAGCGCGCGCGATCAGCGGCAGCAACCGCCCCTTGTCGGCCAGCAGATCGATCTTGTTGACGGCCAGCAGCACCGGTTTCGTCGTCGGCAGGCGACGCGCGACGCGTTCGTCCGCGGCAGTCCATGCGCGCGCATCGCAGACCATCACGACGACGTCGGCGTCATCGGCCACCTGCAGCGCGGTTCGGTTCAAAACCCGGTTCAGTGGCCCGGTACTGCGCGTCTGGTATCCGGGGCTGTCGAGGAACAGCAGTTGCGCCGAGGGACGGCTGACGACGCCGATGATCCGGTGCCGCGTCGTCTGCGGCCGGTCGGAGGTGATCGACAGCTTCTGGCCGACCATCCGGTTCAGCAGCGTCGACTTCCCGACGTTCGGACGGCCGACGATCGCGACGTGCCCGCAGCGAAACATCGCGGTGACTCCGTCGGAACGAATCAGGCCGCGCGTGCCGGACGCGATTCTTCGGGCGGCTGCGCCTGCGACTGCGACTGCGCGGCCGTGTCGGCGTCGGGCTCGTCGGGCGCTTCGGCGGGCGCTGCCCGTTGCGCACGAGCGCGACTGCGCCGCGCGGTGGTTGCGGCGAGCGCCTGCGCGGCGTCCAGCGCACCGCGTGCGGCAGCCTGCTCGGCGGCGCGCCGGCTGGCACCGGTCCCCAGGACCCGGATCTGCAGCTTGGGAATCGCGCATTCGACTTCGAAGACCTGGCTGTGCGCGGCGCCGTGCGTGGCGACCACCGAATACACCGGCAACGGCAGCTTCTTGCCCTGCAGGTACTCCTGCAGCAGCGTCTTGGCGTCCTTGCCCAGCGTCTTCGGATCGACCGTCTTCAGGATCGGCTCGTACAGCGCGACGATCACGCCCTGCGCCGCGTCGAAGCCCGAATCGAGGAAGATCGCGCCGACGATCGCCTCGACCGTGTCGCCGAGGATCGACGGGCGTCGAAAGCCTCCGCTCTTCAACTCGCCCTCGCCGAGCAGCAGGTGCCGGCTCAACTCCAGGCGCTGCGCGATCTCGTACAGCGACTGCTGCTTGACGAGGTTCGCGCGCAGTCGCGACAGGTCGCCTTCGTCGATGCGCGCGAAACGGCGATAGAGCATCGACGCGACGACGCAGTTCAGCACCGAATCGCCGAGGAATTCGAGCCGCTCGTTGTTGGGCTGTCCGTGGCTGCGATGGGTCAACGCCTGCCGCAGCAGCGAGGCATCGGCGAAACGATGTCCGAGTTGCTGCTGCAGGTCGTCGAGGTTCATCGGATGCTCACTGCGACTGGTTCGAGCCCTGGTAGTCGATGACGAGCGATGCGGGACCGAACAACGGGATCCGCTTCTCGTACTGGAACGAAACGAGCATTCTTCCGTCGGTTCCGCGTTCGACCAGCAGGTCCTTTCCTGCGATCGACGTGATGTCGTCGACCGCCGCGAAGCGGTCGAAGGCCACCTGCACCTCGCGCGGATTCGTCGCACCGGACGTGCCGATCTTGTTGATCGCGCTGACGATCGCGCGGTACTCGAGCGCCGAGGGCACGACGCGCATCGCGACGAGCGCGACGAAGACGATGACCACCGCGGCGAGCAGCAGCCCGATCAGGCTCAGGCCGCGTTGATCGCGGCGAAACGCGACCACCGGTGACGAATGCGTCGAGATCATCGAAACGTTCCGATGCGACCGAGGTCGCCGAAGTTCATCCATATGAAGAAGGCCTTGCCGACGATGTTGTCCTCGGGAACGAAACCCCAGAAGCGACTGTCCAGGCTGTTCTCTCGATTGTCGCCCATCACGAAGTAGTTTCCGGCTGGCACGGTACAGGTCACGCCCGCCGCCTGGTACTGGCACTGATCGAAATTCGGGAAGCGGAACACAGGCGCAATGTCAGACGGTTTCTCTAATTCTGTCAATATGTTATAGCCGATTTCTCCCGGCTTTTCTAAGTATTTCGGATAAACGGCAAGGCGCCGCGGATCCTCGAACCGGCCATCGGGCGACAGCGGAACCGGCATGCCGTTGATCGTCAAGCGCTTGTTTCGATAGGAAATTGTGTCGCCGGGCAGGCCGATGACGCGCTTGATGTAGTCGACCGACGGGTCCTGCGGGAAGCGGAACACCATGACGTCGCCGCGCTGCGGCAAACCGACGTCGAGCACCTTGTTGTGCACGACCGGCAGCCGGATGCCGTAGGCGTACTTGTTCACGAGGATCAGGTCGCCGACGACCAGCGTGGGGAGCATCGATTCCGACGGAATCTTGAACGGTTCGGCGACGAACGATCGCAGCAGGAACACGACGAGGATCACCGGGAAGAGTCCCGCCGTGTACTCGAGCCACAGCGGTTGCTTCTGGCGGTTCGCGCGCAACGCCTCGCGTTCTGCGTAGACGGCCGCCTCGCCGGCCGACGCGCGCAGTGCCGATGCGCCGGCGCGATCGAACTCGGCCACCGCGGCATCGGCCGCGCGGATGCGCCGCGACCGGAACAGGAACCGGTCGGCCAGCCAGGCAACGAAGGTCACGACCAGCAGAAGAAAGAGGATCAG
>CAYZYC010000106.1:0-8274 GCA_964481165.1 uncultured Limnobacter sp.
CGCCAGATGTCCTCGTCGGTCATCCGCGAGACCATCTCGAGCAGCTTCGGATGCTTGCCGAAGAAGTGCCGGCGCACGAACCCGCCGTCGTTGGCCTTGTAGGCCTGGTACTCGCCGTCGACGGTATCCTCCATCACGCGCTGCAGGATGCCTTCCAGGTCGCGCGCGAGCAGCGGGTCCCAGTACGAACCCCAGATCAGCTTGATGACGTTCCATCCGGAGCCGCGGAAGTCGCGTTCGAGCTCCTGGATGATCTTGCCGTTGCCGCGTACCGGTCCGTCGAGCCGCTGCAGATTGCAGTTGACGACGAAGATCAGGTTGTCGAGTTTCTCGCGCGTGGCGAGGCTGATCGCCCCGAGCGATTCCGGTTCGTCCATCTCCCCGTCGCCGCAGAACACCCAGACCTTGCGATTGGCGGTGTCGGCGATGCCGCGCGCGTGCAGGTACTTCAGGAACCGCGCCTGGTAGATCGCCATCAGCGGCCCGAGTCCCATCGACACGGTCGGGAACTGCCAGAAGTCGGGCATCAGGTTCGGGTGCGGATACGAGGGCAGCCCCTTGCCGCCGACTTCCTGGCGAAAGTGCAGCAACTGGTCCTCGTCGAGCCGGCCTTCGAGGAACGCGCGTCCGTACAACCCGGGCGCCGAGTGCCCCTGGAAGTAGACGAGGTCGCCGCCGTGGCCCTCGTGCGGCGCGTTCCAGAAGTGGTTCATCCCGGCGCCGATCATCGTCGCCAGCGACGCGAACGACGCCAGATGGCCGCCCAGGCCGCCACCGTCGGGCGACTCGAGCCGGTTCGCGCGCACGACCATCGCCATCGCGTTCCACCGGATGAACGAGCGGATCCGCTCCTCGAATTCGGCGTTGCCGGGCGAACGCGCCTCGAGCTGCGGCGGAATCGTGTTGACGTACGCGGTATTGGCCGAAAAAGGCAGGTACGCACCGGAGCGGCGCGCCTTTTCGATCATCCGCTCCAGAAGGAAATGAGCGCGCTCGGGACCCTCCCGATCGATCACCGCCTCGAGCGCGTCGAGCCACTCGCGGGTTTCCTGCGCATCGGGGTCGCGGGGGAAATCGCTGTCCTGCGTCGGATGCGGAAGTGCTGACATGGAGGCTCCTCGCTGCTGCGTCGGTTACTGCGTCGTATTCAATCGATTCTAGGAACGGGTAACCGAAAGAACAAGAGAGAAATACCACATTGCGGTACGGCGTTGCATATTATGCAACTGTTCCGCTGGGGGAATCAGCCGATGGACGCTCCAGACGCGCGTTCCCTACACTGTCTACACTCGTTCGCTCGCACATGAAAGCCCGTTCCGATTCTTCATCGACCCGTCGCGCCGAGATGCGCGCCATCCGCTGGCTGTCGCTGTCGCACGCGTTCGGCATCGGGTTGTTCGTGGTCCTGATGGGCGGGTTCTTCTGGTACCTGAAGTCGATCGAGGCCGAGCAGCAGCAGCAGGTCCTGTTTCGCGACATCGCCGGCGCCCAGACCGCGTTGCGCCGCGAACTGCGCGACGACAACGACGAGATCGGACTGCTCGCCGGCGACTGGATCGGCCGCGTCGAAAGCGGCCTCGGCATCGAGAAGGCGCTCGAGGACTTCCTCGCCAAGCAGAGCGCCGCGGTCTACGTGGCAATCGTCGATCCCGACGCGCGGGTCGTGGACATCACCTACGCACGCGGTGCCGCTCCCGTGCCCGCGCGGGCGGAGGGCACGCGCATCGCCGATGTTCCCGGCCGCGCCGCCTTCGACGAGATCCGGCGCACGCGCCGTTCGGCTTTCACGAGCCCGTTCACCGCGGACTCCAGCGACGTGCTGTTCGAGCTGCAGGCGCCGGTGTCCGATGCCACCGCGTTTCGCGGCGCTGTCGTCGTCGGCTATTCGCTGAACCGCGTGATGAGCGGCTCGCTGCTGCAGACGATCCGCGACCGCTACCAGCTGGCGATCGTCGACCGCGACGGCAACACGCTGGTCAGTTCGTCGCTGTTCGAGATCGACTTCGCGCACCTGACCTACGAGTTGCCGCTCGACCCACCCGGCCACGGCGTGCGCCTGCGCGCATTCGCGTACGACGTGCAGCCGCACCTGATCGACCGGACGCTGGTCGCGGCGGTGATCGGACTGTCGCTGGCGATCCTGGTGAGCCTGATCACGTTGTGGCGCCACGCGCGACGGCGATTGTTCGCCGAGTACGAACGCGACCGGCTGTTCGCGCTGTCGCCGGATCCGTTGTGCGTGTTCGAAACCGACGGCACGCTGGTGCGCGGCAACCCGGCGTTTCGGCTGGTGCTCGGCGCCGGGGAACGCCGCCGGCGCATCGACCGCTGGGTGCACCCGGACGACCGCGACCAGGTGGCCACCGCGCTCGACCACATCCGCCGCCCCGGCGTTTCGTCGGCGAGCTTCGAGGCGCGTTTCCGGGCGCACGAACCGGCATCGCCGCGACTGCAGGCAGAAGGCCCGAACGGCGCATGGCGCTGGCTGAACTGGTCGCTGCGCCGCGACCCCGACGCGCAGCGTCCGCTGCTGTATGCCGTCGCACGCGACGTCACCGAGCGGCGCAACGCGGAAGTCGCGCTCGCCGCCGAGACCGCGTATCGCCGCGCGATGGAAGACTCGATGCTGACCGGAATGCGCGCTTTCGACATGCAGGGCCGCATCGGCTACGTCAACCGCGCGTTCTGCAACATGGTCGGCTTCACGCGCGAGGAACTCGTCGGCGTGTCGCCGCCGTACCCGTACTGGCCTGCAGGCAGCACCGGGGTCAACCGCGAGAACCTCGAGCGCGTGTTGCGCGGCGAGACTCCGCCGAGCGGCTTCGAGGTCAAGGTGCGGCGCAAGGACGGTTCGACTTTCGACGCCCGGATGTACGTTTCGCCGCTGATCGACCGCGAGGGGCTGCAGACCGGGTGGATGACGTCGATGACCGACGTCACCGAACCCAAGCGCATCCGCGAACAGCTCGCCGCGGCGCACGAGCGGTTCACGACCGTGCTCGACGAACTCGACGTCGCGGTTTCGGTCGTCGCGCGTCCGCCCGAAGGCTCGCGCGAGAACGCCGAACTGCTGTTCGCCAACCGGATGTACCGCAGCCTCTTCGGCGCCGACGGCCTGCGCCACGAAGAGCTGCTCGCTGCGCGCGGCCTGCGCGACGCGAGCGCTGCCGACGAGGTCTACGACTCCACGCTCGAACGCTGGTTCGAAGTGCGCAACCGGCAGATCCGCTGGGTCGACGGGAGCTCGGTCGAGATGCTCGTCGCCACCGACGTCACCCGTCGCCACGACATCGAGGAGCAGCAGCGCGAGCAGGATCGCAAGCTGCAACGCACGTCGCGCCTGGTGACGATGGGCGAGATGGCGTCCTCGCTCGCGCACGAGCTGAATCAGCCGCTCACCGCGATCGCGAACTACTGCATGGGGATGTCGGCGAGGCTGCGCGCCAGCCGGTCGACGCCCGGCCCGCTGAATCCGGACGACCTGCTCGAACCGCTGGCGAAGACGGCAGCGCAGGCGGCGCGCGCCGGCGAAGTCATTCGCCGCATCCGCAACTTCGTCAAGCGCAGCGAGCCCGAGCGACGGCGATGCGAAGTCGCGACGATCGTCGCCGACGCCGTCGGACTGGCCGAGATCGATTCGCGCAGGCTCGGCATTCCGATCGTGACCTCGATCCCGCAGGAGCTGCCGACCCTGTACGCAGACCCGATCCTGATCGAACAGGTGCTGCTGAACCTGCTGAAGAACGCGATCGAGGCGATGCGCGATGCGCCGCCCGGCATTCCGCGCGAGGTCACGCTCGCCGTGGAACATCGCGAAGGCCAGATGGAGTTCAGCGTCACCGACCGCGGCGCCGGCCTGGGACAGGACGCGCAACGACGCCTGTTCGAGCCGTTCTTCACGACGAAGTCCGAAGGAATGGGGATGGGCCTGAACATCTGCCGCTCGATCGTCGAATCGCACAAGGGGCGCCTGTGGGCACAGGCGCCCGCCGACGGCGGATGCAGTTTCCGATTCACCCTGCCGGTGGACGTCGTCGAAGTCGCCGTCGACGTCGTCACCGCCTGACTCCGCCCTTCCACCGAGCCACTCGCAACGAGCCGATCGATGAACAGCACCACTTCTGCGTCCTCCACCTCCCCCGATGCGGGCGAATCCCCCGATCGTCGCGGCGGCCTCGTCTACGTCGTCGACGACGACGAGGCGGTGCGCGACTCGACGCGCTGGCTGCTCGAGGCGAACGGCTTCGAAGTGAGCACCTTCGCCAGCGCCGAGGAGTTCCTGTCGAAGCTTCCCGATCCCGAGCCGATCGCATGCCTGCTGCTCGACGTGCGCATGCCCGGAATGTCCGGCCTCGAACTGCACGAGGAGCTGTCGCGACGCGGCTCGACGCTGCCGGTGATCTTCGTCACCGGGCACGGCGACGTACCGATGGCCGTCTCGCGAATGAAGAAAGGCGCCTACGACTTCCTCGAGAAGCCGTTCAGCGATACGCAGTTGCGCGAACTCGTCACGGACTGCCTGTCACGCGCCGAGGCGCTCGCGGACACGCGGCGCGGCGACCGAGACGCGAGCGAACGCGTCGAACGCCTCACGGTACGCGAGCGCCAGGTGCTCGAACTGATCGTCGCCGGGCGCTTGAACAAGCAGATCGCCGACGACCTCGGCATCAGCATCAAGACCGTGGAAGCGCACCGCGCGAACATCATGGACAAGCTCGGCGCGCGGACCATGGCCGACCTGATGCGCATCGCGCTGCGGGTCGGCAACGAACGCGCCGACTGACGCGCCTCAGGCCCGGACGCCGCGTGCACGCGCGGAGCGGGCCGGCGCGTACCCTCGCAGGCCGCGCGCATCGGCGCGCAATCTTCGAATCAGCGCACGCACCGAAGGTTGCGCCTCGAGGCCGCGCGCGCCGCAAAGGAAGTACAGCTCGGTGCCTACCGCGACGAAATCGAGTCCGAAGCGCAGCGCGGCGGCACGCAGGCCGAAACCCGCGTCGGCGGCCCCGGCCCCCACGGTCGCCGCGACCGCGAAGTGCGTGAACTCCTCCTGCTCGTAACCGCGGATCTGGGCTGCGTCCATTCCGCGCTCGCGCAGCAGGCGATCGAACCAGGCGCGCGTCCCGGCGCCGCGCTGCCGGTTCACGAAGCGCAGGCCGCTTCGCGCGAGGTCGGCAACGTCGCGGATGCGCAGCGGATTCCCACGCGCGACGATCAGCCCCTGCTCGCGGCGCATGACCGCCGCGACGAACAGCGCCGGATCGGCGAAGACCTCCGGGCGTTCACGAAGCGCAGGCAGGGGCTCGGGCAGGTGGAAACCGGCGAGCTCCGCATGGCCGCGCCGCAACGCGAGCAGAGCGTCCTCGGAGCCGACGAAGCGAACGCTCATGTTCGCCGGCGCACTCTCGGAGAAGACCGCCTGCAGCAGCAGATCGTGGCTCGCGGCAATGCGCAATGGCCGCTCGGCGAGCGTGTGCATCGATTCCAGGACGGCGCGAAACTGCTCCGCGGGTGATCGCAGGCGACGCGATGCAGCCTGCTCCAGTCGACGGCTCGCCTGCGCGAACGCCTCGCCCGCGGCGGTCAGCCGGCTTCCGTGCCCCTTGACCCGCTCGACGAGCGCGATGCCGAGCAAGCGCTCCGCGCGCACCAGCTTGCCCCACGCGCCGCGGTACGAGACGCCCAGCGCCTGCGCGGCGCCGCCCACGTGCGGCGACGCCTGCAGCGCCACGAGCAGGCGACCCAGCTCGGCGAGGTCGAGAACCTCTCCGCCCACGCGAAGCAGCACGGCAGGCGCGACGTCGAGCGAACCGGTTGGTATCGGCACGTCCGTTCCGAATGACTTGTCGTTTGGTTCCGAAAATATACTCCGTGGATGTCGGCCGGACAGATCAACGAGGCGCTCGGCCTGCTGCAGGGGTTCGAAGGCGACGTCGTCGAGATCGTCGCGCTGTCGCTGCGGGTGAGCCTGAGCGCCGTGGCGATCGCCGCGCTGATCGGCCTGCCGCTCGGCGCGCTGCTGGCGGTCGTGCGTTTCCCGGGCCGCAGCGTCGCGGTCACCGTACTCAATGCGCTGATGGGCCTGCCGGCGGTACTGGTCGGGCTGATCGTGTATCTGTCGCTGTCGCGCAGCGGCCCGCTGGGCGCGCTCGGCCTGCTGTTCACGCCGTCGGCGATGATCGTCGCGCAGGTCGTGCTCACGACGCCGCTGATCGCCGCGCTCACCCGCCAGACCATCGAGGACGCGTGGCGCCAGCATGGAGAGACGCTGCGCTCGCTGCGCCTGTCGCTCGCGGGGCGCGTTCGCATCCTGCTCTGGGATTGCCGCTTCTCGGTGCTCGCCGCAGTGCTTGCAGGGCTCGGACGCGCAATGTCCGAAGTCGGCGCGGTGATGATCGTCGGCGGGAACATCGACCGCTTCACGCGCGTGATGACGACGGCGATCGCACTCGAGACGAGCAAGGGCGACCTGGCGCTCGCCGTGGCGCTCGGCATCGTGCTGATGGCGCTCGTGCTCGTGCTCAACGCGTTCGCCAGCGGCATCCGCGGCATCGCGATGCGCCGGTATGGCAGCTGAGCCCTCGCGCATGCGGCGCATCGAGACTCCGGACGCCGCCGCGTCCCGGGCGACGCCCACGACCGGCGCGGCTGCGCACGGGTCGACCGACCCGATGCTGCGCCTGCGCGGCGTCACGTTCCGCGCGGACGAGCGCACGATTCTCGACGCCGTCGATTTCGACTGGAACGGCGCGGGCATCTGCGCGCTCATCGGAGCCAACGGCGCGGGCAAGACCGTATTGCTTCGCACGATCCACGGCCTGCTCGTTCCCGACGAAGGCGAAGTGCGTTTCGAGAATCGCACGCGCCCCGAAGGCGACCTCGCGTTCGAAGGACAGGCGCTCGTGTTCCAGCACGCGACGATGTTCCGCGGCTCGGCGATCGACAACCTGCTCGTCGTGCCGATGCCGGGCACGACAGCGGCGACGCGCCGCGCGAAGGCCCGGGAGATGCTCGAGCGCGTCGGACTGCTCGGGCTCGCGCTCGCGCCGGCGATCAAGCTCTCGGGCGGCGAACGCCAGCGCCTTGCGCTTGCGCGCGCGTGGATCACGCAACCGCGCCTGCTGCTGCTCGACGAACCCACCGCGAGCCTCGACCCCTCGGCTACCGAACAGGTCGAGAAACTGATCCGCGACATCCGCGACAGCGGCTGTCGGGTGCTGTTGACGTCGCACAACCTCGGACAGGTCTCGCGCCTGGCCGACGACGTCGTGTTCATCCATCGCGGCCGCCTCCTCGAAAGGCAGCCCTCGGCCGCGTTCTTCGCAAAGCCGCAGACGATCGAGGCGCGGCAATTCCTCCAAGGAGCACTTCCATGGCAACTCACGCCCGCGGAATGAAGGCGCTCGGCGCGCTGGTCTTCGCCGCCGCGCTGGCCACGCCGCTCGCCGGCTGGACGCAGAGCGAATCGATCACGGTCGCCTCGACGACCTCGACCGAACAGTCGGGACTGTTCAAGCACCTGCTGCCGCCGTTCGAGAAGAAGACCGGGGTGCAGGTCAAGGTGGTCGCGGTCGGCACCGGACAGGCGCTCGACATCGGCCGCCGCGGCGACGCCGACATCGTCTTCGTGCACGACGCCGTCGCCGAGGACAAGTTCGTCTCCGAAGGCCACGGCGTCGGACACAAGCAAGTCATGTACAACGACTTCGTCCTGATCGGGCCGAAGAGCGATCCGGCCAAGGTCGCAGGCAAGGACATCCTCGAAGCGTTGCGCCGCATCGACAAGGCGGACGCACCGTTCGCTTCGCGCGGCGATCGCAGCGGCACGCACGCAGCCGAACTGCGCTACTGGAAGGCCGCCGGCGTCGACCTCGAACAGGCCAAGGGCAAGTGGTACCGGGAGACCGGCTCGGGAATGGGCCCGACGCTGAACACCGCCTCGGGCATGAACGCCTACGTCCTCGCCGACCGCGGCACGTGGCTGTCGTTCAAGAACCGCGGCGACCTGGCGATCCTCGTCGAAGGCGACAAGCGCCTGTTCAACCAGTACGGCGTGATGCTGGTCAACCCGGCGAAACACCCGCAGGTGAAGAAGGACGCCGGCCAGAAGTTCATCGACTGGCTCGTCTCGGACGAGGGACAGGCGACGATCGCCAGCTACAAGATCGACGGCGAGCAGCTGTTCTTCCCGAACGCGGGCAAATGACCCGCGCGGGCGCCATGCTAGAATCTCGCGCTTCGCGCCCGTAGCTCAGTTGGATAGAGTACCTGGCT
>CAYZYC010000107.1:0-1299 GCA_964481165.1 uncultured Limnobacter sp.
CGGATCGCGCGGCGCCGGCACGCGATCCTGCGGCAACTGCCGCACGACCTGGACCTGGTCACGTTGTCGGTCGAGGCGGGACTGAACCTCGGCGCGGCGCTCGGACAGGCGGCGCAACACAGCCCGCGAGGCGCGTTGCGCGACGAATGGCAACGCGTGTTGCGCGACGTGCATGCGGGACAGCCGCGCCACGACGCGCTGCGCGCGATGGCAGCGCGCATCGCGTTGCCCGCGGTGTCGAATCTCGTAGCGGCGCTGCTCGCCGCCGAACGGCAGGGAGCGAGCCTCGGACCGATCCTGCGTGCGCAGGCCGAGCAGCGGCGCACCGAAAGGTTCCTGCGCGCCGAACGGCTCGCGATGGAGGCGCCGGTCAAGATGCTGTTCCCGCTGGTGCTGTGCATCTTTCCCGGCACTTTCGCGGTGCTGCTCTTTCCGGTGGTGTGGCGGCTGCTTGCCGAGGGGGTGCTGTGATGCGGGGCGATTCGGTTCGCGACGACGAGTGGTCGGTGATCCGCGATCGCGGCTCTTCGATGATTCGCGACGGCGGGTCGTCGATGATCCGGGTCCGCCGTGCCCGCGGGTTCCTGGGACGCCTGCGCGGGCTCATCGGCCACCCGCTGCCCGCGCCTGGCCATGGCCTGTGGATCGAGCCATGTGCAGCGGTACACACCTTCGGGATGCACGGTGCGCTCGATCTCGTGTTCGTCTCTTCGCTGATGGTCGTGCAGCGGATCGACGCGAACGTGCTGCCCGGTCACCTGCGGTTCGCGCCGCGTTGCCGCGCGGTGCTCGAGTTGCGCGGCGGCGAAGCAGCCCGGCTGGGGTTGCGCGCCGGCGCGCGCCTTGTGTCGACTCGATGCGTATCAGGAGGTGCACGATGAAGTTCGTCGCGATGCGCTACGCGCGTGTATTCGGAGCAGTCGCCGTCGTGCTCGCCCAGGCCGCGTGCGCGACAGGCGATGCGCCTACGGTGCAGGTGCGAACATCGGCGCAGCCGGCAGTACCGGCTCCTGCGCCGAAACCCGCGGCGGTGTCGACGCCGGCACCGAAACCCGGGGCAGTGTCGACGCCGGCGCCGTCACCGGCGCCGACACCGGTTTCGCTGCAGACGACGACGCAAGCGCAGACGACGACGCTGACGCACACCGCGCAGCCGTCCGGGCGGGTGGAGCAAGCACCGTCGCCCGCGGCGCGCACATTGCCGGCGGTCCACGCATCGTCCACGCCATTGGCCGGAGCATCGCCTATCGCTTCGGCCGAAGCGTCGCCCATCGCATCGCCCATCGCCTCGCCCATCGC
>CAYZYC010000107.1:1399-2795 GCA_964481165.1 uncultured Limnobacter sp.
GCCGCGCGCGGCGAGAGGGCCTACCGAAGCGGTCGGCTCGACGAGGCAGGCGAGGCGTTCGCGCGCGTGGTCGAGCGGCAACCCGACGACGCGCACGCCTGGCTGCGCCTGGGGAACGTGCATCACCAGAGAGGCAATTGGTTCAAGGCATTGGCGGCGTACCGGCGCGCCGCTGCACGCCGCAGCGGCGAAGGAACCGATCCCGCGCTGCGCGCAAAAGCGTTGTACAACGTCGCGCTGATCAATCTCGAACTGGCGCGGCAAACGCTCGCCACCCTCGAACGAATGGGGCCGGCCGCACGCGCGGCGGGACGACGCGAACCGCTTTCGAGCGCGATCGAGAGCACGCGGCGCCGACTCGAGGCACTGGCGCCCGCGGCCGACGCCCGACCGGCCCTCGCGCCGCAACCGGAACAGCGCCCTTCACGAAGCAGGGCACGACCTTCCGATCGGCGCAGGTCCGACGACGCGTTGCCGCGTGTCGACTACATCCGCGGCGAACCTCGGCCGTGACGCTGCGGCGTCGCCGATGAATGCCTGCCACGTATTCACTCATGAAGACCAGCCACGCTCGCCGACAACGTGCCAGTGCGCTCGTGGAGACGCTGCTCGCCGCACCGATCGTGTTGCTGCTGGGTCTCGGTGCGCTGCAGTGGGCGCTGCTCTTTCACGCGCGCACGGCGCTCGAGTACGCGCTGTTCGAAGCCGCGCGCGCCGGCAGCGTTTCGCAGGCGCGCCCCGCCGATATCGAAGCGGGTCTCGCTCGGGGCCTCGTTCCGTTCTGGCGCGGCGTCGATACGCCGGCTGCGCTTCCTGCGGCCCTCGCCGACGCACGATCGCGATTGCAGGGCGGCCAGGCAGCAGGGTGGATCGAATGGCTTCAGTTGTCGCCGACCGTCGAGAGTTTCGACGACTGGAGCGAGCCCGCACATGACGCCGCCGGGTATCCGATGCCGAGCGTCGTCGAGATCCCGAACGACAGCCTCCAGTGGCCATGGCTGCGCACGCCCGTCAGCGGCACGCTCGCGATGCGCGGAGTCGAACCCATAGGGGCGCGCTCGCAGCAGACGCTCAACGATGCGAATCTGCTGAAGCTGGAGTTGCGCTACGGCGTGCCGATGTCCGTGCCACTGGTGGGTCGCGTCGCCGTGTGGATCATGCGGATCGTCGACGGTTGTACGCCGCCGTCGCGGCTGCGCCTCGCGCTCGTAGACCTCGGGATGCCGGAACCGTCGAACGCGCCGCGCGCGTGGGCATGCCCGATCTACCTTGCGCCCGACCAAGCGGGGCGCGCGGTCGCGCGCTGGCCGGTTCGCACCAGCACGACGATTCGCATGCAGAGTCCGGCGAGGCGCAGTGCGATGACTCCGAGGCGCACGCAGTCCGCGGTGTGGGG
>CAYZYC010000107.1:2895-8139 GCA_964481165.1 uncultured Limnobacter sp.
GCAGATGGGACAGGCGGAAGCGTTGCAGGTGTCGAGGCTTCGTCTTCGTCGACCGTGCCGATGCCGACGTCGAATGCTTCTTCCACACAGGCGAATCAACCCGATGATGGCAGCGGCGGACGCGAGAACGACGGCTGGCTGAACATCGGCGCGGATCGGACGTTTTCGGTGCCAGGGGCATGCACGTGAGCGCAAGTCCGAGTGCTCGGGATCCTGTGGGCTTGCTCCGTCTTCGTGTTGCTTCGGTTCTCGTGGACAGGTTTTCGCTTTCGTCCTCGAGCCGTTCCATGGTCCTGCGCCGCAGACTTAATGCCCACCGGCGGCGTGGCGCATGCCACGCAGACGCCGACGGTGGACAAGTCGTGTTGCCGGCAGGACTGCTCGAAAATCGAGCAATTTGCCTCGAGGAACGAGTTGTCCGCGCAAAAATGCCCGAAATCCGAGCGTCTTGGTGTGCTCCGCGGTGCCGCGCGGCAAAGCGGCGCAACCTCAGCCGTTGCCGCGGCCGAGCGCCGCCGAGCGCCGCGCGCCGCGCGCCAAGCCGCCCTGCGCCGATGCGCCGATGCGCCGATGCGCCACGCACCCCGCCGCCTCAACCCCGCCCCGACGCCCCAACCCGCCCGACAACCCACGCCGTCAGCGTCCGCCAAGCCTCCTCGTCCGACCAGGCGGCATTCATTCGCTCGACCTCCAGCACGCGCGCGCCGTCGCGCAGCGCGCGGTTCCACGCCGCGTCCTCGGCGACATGGTTGCGCACGAGTTCGCGCGCATAGCGGTCGTGGCCGAGCGCGACGTGGAGGCCGACGCGATTGCGGTGCAACACCTTCGGCAACTCCAGCCACGCCGCTTCGGCTTCGTCCTGGACCAGCGTCATGTCGTCGAGCGACGGCGCTGCGTGCGGCGGCCGGCGGCCGCTCAGGCGGCGCAACCACGTGTTCGGTTCGAGCGGACGAAGGTCGTCCAGCGCCGGGTCGATCAGGAAGAGCGCCTTCAGCGGGGCGTTGGCGCCCAGCAGGACCTTCATCGAGCGCACCACGGGGATCGCCGCGCCGCGGAAGGCGATCAGCGCGATCGTCGCGTCCGGGTGCAACGCGTGCAGGTGTTCGGCGGCGGCAACGAGATCGCCGTCGAATCGCGCGGCCGGCGCTGCTCCGGGCGGCGAATCGCCTCCGTCGGCGGCGTCGTATCGAAGCGACGGCACTCCGGCGGCAGCGAGATCGCGCGCCAGGCGCACGTGCAGTCGATGCGTTCCGGTGCGGCCCTGCCTCGGTGCGGGTGCGATCAGCGCCACGGTATCGGAGGTGCGCGGCGGCTGCGTGGCGATGCCGATCAGCGCAGTCGTGACACCTCCGATCAGGCGCGGTTGCTCGGGCAGGTTCATGCGAGGGAGCGGGCCGGACATCAGGCAACGCCCGCCAGGAACTCCTCGGTTCTCTCGAACAGCGAAGTCGGTTCGGCCCCGCGCAGGGCGGTCGGGCGCCAGAACGCGGTCGCGCGCTCGATGCGGACCTGTACCGGGTAGCCCGCGGCGCGCCATTCCTGGGCGATCTTGCGCGCAGACGACAGACCCGCGTCATCGATCGCAGTGCCTGCTTCCTCGACCGTCTCGACGAAGAGCACCGCCGGCGGTTTCGCGTGTGCCGCAACGGGCGGCTGCATCTGCAGGCCCTTCAGCGCATCGACCAGCGCCGGCGGCAGCGCGGTCGTCGCGGGAAGCTCTTCGAGAAGCGTCGCACCGTCCTCGGGCGACTGCCAGAGCACGTAGGCATCGATCAGCTGGTCGAGCGCCACTGCGACGTCGATTCCGAGCAGCGCGCCGCCGCGCACCCCCCACAGCGCATGCGGGCCGTGTGCGCGCTGGCGCGCGAGCAGCGCACCGCGCAGCAGGTCGTTGCGCCACGCGTCGAGCGTCGCATCCTTCGCGAAATCGGGCGAATCGCCGGTGCCGTACAGGTCGATCATCAGCACCGCCCAGCCTCGGGCGGCCAGCCGCCAGGCCTGCGCCGCCAGCACATGGCGCGCGGCGGCCCGCTCGCCCTCGAACGGTTGCACGCACAGCACCGAGCCGCGCGCCTCGCCTTCGGTCGGCAGCCACCAGACGGCAAAACGCGGACCCCCGGCGAAGCCCTCGAGCTGCACCGGCAGAAAACGTGCGGGGCCGTCGCGCCCGTGCGCGCGATTGACATCCTGCGTCGAGGTGACCGAGATCCAGGGTTCCATCGCGCGGCCATTCTATCGCCGGTGCATGCCCGGGCCGACCCCGGTACTATGAGGCCGAATCCCACCGTTCGATCATTTCCCATGCAACTGCGCAAAGCCGTCTTCCCGGTGGCCGGCCTCGGCACCCGGTTCCTGCCCGCAACGAAGTCGATCCCGAAGGAGATGCTGCCGATCGTCGATCGGCCGATCATCCAGTACGCGGTCGACGAGGCGATCGAGGCGGGGTGCGACACGCTGATCTTCGTCACCGGGCGCTCGAAACGCGCGGTCGAAGACTATTTCGATCGTGCCCCCGAACTCGAGGCCGAACTCGAAGCGAAAGGCAAGCAGGAGGCGCTCGAAGCGGTCCGGCACATCGTGCCGTCGCACGTGAAGGTGCTCTTCGTGCGCCAGCCGGCGCCGCTCGGGCTGGGCCACGCGGTGCTGTGCGCCGCGCCGATGATCGGCGACGACGAGCACTTCGCGGTGCTGCTCCCCGACGACCTGATCGACGGGCACCCGGAAGGCGTGCTCAGCCAGATGCTTCCGCTCGCAGCCTCCACCGGCGGCAGCGTCGTCGCCGTGGAGCAGGTGCCGCGCGCCGACGTGAGCAAGTACGGGATCGTGTCGCCGGTGGACGAGCAGGGACCGCGCATGCGCATCGAGTCGATCGTCGAGAAGCCGTCGGTCGACGAGGCGCCGTCGACCTACGCCGTGGTCGGACGCTACATCCTGCATCCGTCGATCCTGAAGACGCTGGTCGACCTGCCGCCGGGCAGCGGCGGCGAGATCCAGCTCACCGACGCACTGGCTCGCCAGATCGAATCGCCGGGATTGCACGGCTACCGCTTCGGCGGCAAACGTTTCGACTGCGGCAGCAAGCAGGGATTCCTCACCGCGAACATCTACTTCGGGATGCGCTGAAGCACGTCGAAATGCAACTCGGAATGATCGGCCTCGGCCGCATGGGCGCGAACCTGGCGACGCGTCTCGTGCGCGCCGGACACAGCGTCACCGGCTTCGACCCCGACCCCGCTGCACGCAACGCACTCGAGCAGGGCGGAGGCACGCCGGCGGTGTCGCTCGACGCGCTCGTCGCCGCGCTCGAAAAGCCGCGCGCCGTGTGGACGATGGTGCCGGCCGGTGCCGTCACCGAACGCACCGTCGATTCGCTGCGCGGCCTGCTCGAGCGCGGCGACGCATTGATCGACGGCGGCAACTCGTTCTACAAGGACTCGCAGCGGCGCGCGAAGGCGTGCGCCGAACGCGGCATCGACTACGTCGACGTGGGGACGAGCGGTGGCGTCTGGGGTCTCGCCGAAGGCTACAGCCTGATGATCGGCGGCGACGAACACGTCGTCGAACGACTGCGGTCGCTCTTCGAGGCACTTGCCCCCGCACCCGATCGCGGCTGGGGCCGCGTCGGCCCCAGCGGCGCGGGGCACTTCGCGAAGATGGTGCACAACGGCATCGAGTACGGGTTGATGCAGGCGTACGCGGAAGGGTTCTCGATCCTCGCGCACAGGAACGAGTTCGCGTTCGACACGCACCAGGTCGCACGCATCTGGCAGCACGGCAGCGTCGTGCGTTCGTGGCTGCTCGACCTCGTCGCGCGCGCGCTCGACGAGAACCCGAAGCTCGACGGCATCGCGCCGTATGTCGAGGACTCCGGCGAAGGGCGCTGGACGGTGGCCGAGGCAATCGATCTGGACGTGCCCGCGCCGGTCATCACGCAGTCGCTGATCGAGCGGCTGCGTTCGCGCGACGACGATTCGTTCTCGGACCGGCTGCTCGCGGCGTTGCGGAACCAGTTCGGGGGGCACGCGGTCAGGAAGGGTTGAGACACAAGCTCATCGACGGATCCGAAATGGAGCTATAATGTAATCGTTGTTTCTCCAGGATCGGAGCGGCGAATGAGCGTCAACCTGTCGATCAAGGATGTCCCCGTCGAGATCGCGCAGCGACTGCGTGAGCGGGCAGCGCGCAACCATCGATCGCTGCAGCGCGAGTTGATGGTGATCATCGAAGAAGCCACCCGTCAGCCGCCCGGTGAGGCGAGTTCGACCGCGACCGCAAAGGTGGTCGCGCACGAACATGCAACGAAAGCAGACCGCAACACCGCGGCGCACCCGCGGGGGACGAAAACCATAGACGAAGTCGTCGCCGAAATTCGCCGTCGGCATCCGCAACCCGTGGATGGCAGCCCGCTCGCCGTCGACATCGTGCGTGAATCGAGGGACGGCCGTTGAAGAGTCGCGAGCCGGCACGGCAACGGCTCTACGTCGCCGAGCCGCCGTCCGCGTTCCGCGTCCGCAGGCCGCTGACGATCGACTGCAGCCTGCTGGCTTCGGCCCTTTTCATGGAACCGACGACCGAGGATGCGCAGGCAACGTTGCGTGACTGGGAACTGCACGCACCGATGCTGATCGGCTACGAACTGGCCAACGTGGCGTTGAAGAAGAGCTCCCGCGGCGGAGACGCGCTTGCCGCAGATGCGCTGGCCGGCTTTCGTTCGCTCGACATCGAACTGCACAGCGTCGATTTTGCCGAGATGCTGGCGCTGGCGCGGCGCTACCTTCTGACCGCCTATGACGCTGCATATCTGTGGCTCGCGGCCGAGTTGCGAACGCCACTTGCAACGTTCGATCGAAGGCTGGGAGAGGCAGCCGCGCGGCACCTCTCGTCCCTGACATAGGCGTGCATCGACGCACGCTCGGGTCACGCCGCGGCGGCGAAGTAGGACGCCAGGCAAAGGTCGAAGGTGCGGTGTACCAGCCTGCGCAGGGTTAAGCTACGCTGTCGGCGCCTTGCAAAGCCAAGGGGGAATCGAAGATGAAAGTCGACGACCGGATCGAAATCGTTCCCGGCGTACGGGGCGGAAAGCCGTGTATCAAGGGCACCCGCATTACGGTTTATGACGTCCTGGAGTATCTAGCCGGCGGCATGACCGATAAAGAGGTTCTCGCCGACTTCCCGAGTCTCGAGCCCGAAGACATCCGTGCCGTACTGGCTTTCGCCGCCGCGCGCGAACGTCGCTTGGCGGGT
>CAYZYC010000108.1:0-8093 GCA_964481165.1 uncultured Limnobacter sp.
CACGTCGATGTCGTCGAAGTAGCCGTTGTTCACGCCGAACAGCGTCAGCGCCATTTCCCAGACCTGCATCGGCTGGTACTGCGGCTGCTTCATCAGTTCGGTGACGAGGCGCCCGCGCTCGAGCTGCTTGCGCGTGGCTTCGTCGAGGTCGGAGGCGAACTGCGCGAACGCCGCAAGCTCGCGGTACTGCGCGAGCGCCAGGCGCACGCCGCCGCCGAGCTTCTTGATGATGTCGGTCTGTGCGGATCCGCCGACGCGCGACACCGAGATGCCGGCGTTGATGGCCGGGCGGATGCCGGCGTTGAACAGGTCGGTCTCGAGGAAGATCTGGCCGTCGGTGATCGAGATGACGTTCGTCGGAACGAAGGCCGAGACGTCGCCGGCCTGCGTCTCGATGATCGGCAGCGCGGTGAGCGAGCCGGTCTTGCCCTTGACTTCGCCCTTCGTGAAATCCTCGACGAACTTCTCGTTGACGCGCGCGGCGCGCTCGAGCAGGCGGCTGTGCAGGTAGAACACGTCGCCCGGATACGCTTCGCGGCCCGGCGGGCGGCGCAGCAGCAGCGAGATCTGGCGATACGCCCACGCCTGCTTGGTCAGGTCGTCGTAGATGATCAGCGCGTCTTCGCCGCGGTCGCGGAAGTACTCGCCCATCGTGCAGCCCGAGTACGCCGACAGGTACTGCATCGCGGCCGAGTCGGATGCCGTCGCGGCGACGACGATCGTGTATTCCATCGCGCCGGTTTCCTCGAGCTTGCGCACGACGTTGGCGATCGTCGAGGCCTTCTGGCCGATCGCGACGTACACGCAGATGAGGTCCTTGCCCTTCTGGTTGATGATCGTGTCGATCGCCACCGCGGTCTTGCCGGTCTGGCGGTCGCCGATGATGAGTTCGCGCTGGCCGCGGCCGATCGGCACCATCGCGTCGACCGACTTCAGGCCGGTCTGCACCGGCTGCGACACCGACTTGCGCGCGATGACCCCGGGGGCGACCTTCTCGATGACGTCGGTCATCTTCGCGTTGATCGGGCCCTTGCCGTCGATCGGCTGGCCGAGCGCGTCGACGACGCGGCCGATCAGTTCGCGGCCGACCGGCACTTCGAGAATGCGGCCGGTGGACTTGACCGTCATTCCCTCGGAGATGTGCTCGTACGGGCCCATGACGACCGCGCCGACCGAGTCGCGCTCGAGGTTCAGCGCGAGTCCGTAGGTGGCGGCTTCGCCCGGCGCTGCCGGGAACTCGATCATCTCGCCCTGCATCACGTCGGACAGGCCGTGGATGCGGCAGATGCCGTCGGTGACCGTCACGACCGTCCCCTGGTTGCGCGTGTCGGCGCCGACGTTCAGGTTCTGGATCTTGGACTTCAGCAGTTCGCTGATCTCTGCCGGATTCAGTTGCATGGGATACCCCTTGGCTATAGCTTCATCGCGCCGGCCATCTGGGCCAGCTTGCCGCGCACCGATGCGTCGATCGTCTCGTCGCCGACCTGGATCGACACGCCGCCGATCAGGTCCGCGTCGACGTGCACCGACGTCTTGATCTTCTTGCCGTATTTCGCCTCGAGCGTGGCGACGATGTCGTCGACCTGCTGCTGCACGAGCGGATACGCCGAACGGATCTGCGCGTCGAGCACGCCTTCGTGTTCGTTGCGCAGCTGGTCGAACAGCGCCGCGATCTCCGGGAGCACGGACAGCCGTTCGTTGTCGGCGAGAAGCCGCACGAAATTCGTCTGCTCGGGCCCGAGGCGGCCGCTCGCATCGGCGATCAGCGCGGCGACCTGCTCGACGGTGACCAGCGGGTTGCCGATCAGCTCGCGCGCGCTGTCGGTCGAGGCGACGCTCGAAAGCCGGTTCAGCGCGTCGGACCACGCGGGCAGCGCGCCGCCTTCGCGTGCGAGCTGGAACGCCGCTTCCGCGTACGGCCGGGCGATCGTCAGCGACTCGGCCATGGCGTCAGACCAGCTCGTTCTTCAGGTTCGCGAGCAGGTCGGCGTGGCGGTTCGCGTCGATTTCCTTGCGCAGGATGCGCTCGGCACCGGCGACCGCGAGCGTCGCGACCTGGTCGCGCAACTGCTCGCGCGCACGCTGCGCAGCGAGCACAGCTTCTTCCTCGGCGGCCTTGCGCGCCGCAGCGACGATGCTCGCGGCTTCGGCACGCGCCTTCTCGACGATGCCTGCGGCCTGCTTCTCGGCGCCGGCACGGACTTCGGCGGCACCGGCACGCGCCGACTGCAGTTCCTGCTCGACGCGACGCTCGGCCGCGGCAAGGTCGGAGCGCGCCTTGTCGGCCGCGGCGAGGCCGTCGGCGATCTTCTGCGAGCGGTCATCCAGCGCACGCGTGATCGGCGGCCACACGAAACGGGCCGTGAACCACCACAGCGCGAGGAAGACGACTATCTGGACGATGAGCGTCGCGTTGAGATTCACGACGTCCTCCCTTCTGACTCGATGAACAACGGATGGAACGGAATCGGGGACCGCGCGGCGGTCACGCTTTCGGGACCGTTGCTCAGCCCTGGAACGGGTTCGCGAACGCGAACATCATCGCGATACCGACACCGATCAGGAACGCCGCGTCGATCAGGCCGGCGAGCAGGAACATCTTGGTCTGCAGCTTGTCCATCAGCTCGGGCTGGCGAGCCGCGCCCTCGATGTACTTGCCGCCCATCATGCCGATGCCGATGCAGGCTCCGAGAGCGCCGAGGCCGATGATCAAACCGCAGGCGATGGCGACGAGAGCAACGTTGGTCATTTTTCAGGACTCCGGTGGAAAGCGCTTCAGCTGTTGAAGTGAAAGGAACGGATCAGTGGTGCTCGAAAGCCTGTCCGACGTAGACGAGCGCAAGCATCATGAAGATGAACGCCTGCAGGGTGATGATCAGGATGTGGAAGATCGCCCAGGCCAGTCCGCTGAGGAAGTGCAGGCCGAAGCCCCACCAGGTGACCGTGGCGCCGAGCAGCGCGATCAGCATGAACACGAGCTCGCCCGCGTACATGTTGCCGAACAACCGCATGCCGAGCGAAACGGTCTTGGCCAGGTACTCGATGATCTGCATCAGGAAGTTCACCGGCCACAGCAGGAAGTGCTTGCCGAAGGGCGCGGTGAACAGCTCGTGCGTGAAGCCGCCGCCGCCTTTCGTCTTGATGCCGTAGTAGATCGACGCGCCGAGCACGACGATGGCCAGCGACAGCGTCCCGTTCAGGTCGGCGGTGGGCACCGCGCGCATGTAGTGCAGGCCGACGAGTTCGCCGATGCGCGGGAACAGGTCGACGGGGATCAGGTCGATCGCGTTCATCAGGAAGATCCAGACGAACGAGGCCAGCGCCAGCGGCGCGACGTAGCTGAGATCGCCCTTGACGATCGAGCGCGCCTGCTCGTGGACGAACTCGACCAGGAATTCGATCGCACCGACGAAACGATTCGGAGCGCCCGAGGTGACCAGGCGCGCGGCGCGATACATCAACCAGGCGGTGAGCGCGGCCGTGAGCACCGAATAGAACACGGTGTCCAGGTTCACGATCGAGAAATCGATGATGTTCTGCTGCGCGGCACCCGAAGTATTCAGGTGCGCCAGGTGGTGGACGATGTATTCGGATGCGCTCGGCGCGTTCGTTGCGGCCATGGATTCCAGATCAGTCGCGTTGGCGTTTTTCGGAGCCGGGTTGTCGGACCTTCGTCACAACGACTTGCCCCTCGACAGCGGGTCGCGCTCGAATGCCAGTGCGAACAGCGGAGCCTGCAATGCCACGATCAGCCCGATGATCAGCGGCAGCCACCGGATGTCCGGTTCGGTCTTCACGAGCCAGTAGAGCAGGCCTGCCGTGAGTCCGATCTTGGCGAACTGACCGAGAAAGAAGATCACCGGGTACGACTCCGGCGAACGATTCCGGTTCAGCGCCAAGCGCAGCGCGAACAGAGCATTCGGGATGATCGCTGCGGCCCCGCCCAGCACGAGGAACCGGGCGCTTTCCCAACCTGTCCACAGACCGGCAATCAGCGCCGAGACTGCGACAGCAGCGATCTGCAGTCCAACGGCGGCCAACATGTCGCTAGCGTATCGGCGTGACCATCGGCCCGCATGGGCAAAGACGCGAGATTTTAGCGTCTGTACCCGGGAGGGTCAAACCGATTGCGCAGTGCAGCACGAGCGGCCGGCCGCGTGTCGTTTGGGTGCCGAAGCCGGCTGAAAGATGACGGGAATCAATACGACGAAGCGCGATGAGAGTGTATGCATGGAACGAAACCCGGATGACGACGCGCTCGTGGGTCGGGCGGGGCCTGCGCGGTCTCGCGCGGGCCGGCGTCGTTTGTTGCGGTGCGGCGTTCTCGATCGCCTGCGCATCCGGTGTGCCGGCCGACGCATCGCCGGGCGGCATGGCGACGCAGGTCCGGTCCCAATCGACGCCGGCGGCGCCGGCTT
This sequence comes from uncultured Limnobacter sp., assembly GCA_964481165.1. Classification (GTDB taxonomy): domain Bacteria; phylum Pseudomonadota; class Gammaproteobacteria; order Burkholderiales; family Burkholderiaceae_E; genus Zeimonas. The sequence continues at coordinate 4,419 of CAYZYC010000108.1, forward strand.
CGCGCTCCGATGGTTTTCTCGAAAGCATCGTGCGCATCGATACGCGCATCGTCGGCGACGCGCACACCCGCCAGACACTGGGTGCCGAGCGTAGCGGATCGGGCGTCGTTCTCGATGCCCGCACGGTGTTGACGATCGGCTACCTGATCGTCGAAGCCGAGCAGGTCGACGTCGTCACGGTCAGCGGCCGCAAGCTTCCCGCCAACGTCGTCGGCTACGACCACGAAACCGGGTTCGGCGTCGTGCGCACGCTCGTGCCGATCGACGGGCAGCCGCTGGAGCTCGGCGACTCCGACGGCGTGGCCGAACGCCAGAAGGTGTTCACGCTGGGCTACGGCGAGGAGGCGGTGACCGAACTGCGGGTCGTGTCCCGCAAGTCGTTCACCGGCAGCTGGGAGTACCTGCTCGAGAGCGCGATCTACACGTTCCCGCCGGTGAACAACTGGAGCGGTGCGGCGCTGATCGACGAACACGGCAAGCTCGTCGGAATCGGCTCGCTGATCGTGCGCGACGCAGCGTCGGCAACTGCCGGAATCCCCGGGAACCTGTTCGTTCCGGTCAACCTGATCAAGCCGATTCTTCCCGAGATGTTGCGCAACGGCAGGCGCGGCGGGCCGACGCACCCGTGGCTCGGCGTGGCAACCGAGAACGTGCACGGGCACCTGATCATCGTGAACGTCACGCCCGGAGGTCCGGCCGAGTCGGCGGGACTGTCGTCGGGCGACATCATCCTGAAGGTCGACGGCGCGAACGTCTCGGAGCCGGCCGATTTCTATCGGCGCGTCTGGAAACTCGGCGACGCGGGAGTCAAGGTGCCGCTGCGCGTGCTCTCGTCGGGGGAAGTGCGCGAACTCGACGTGCAGTCGGTGGACCGCGGCGACTTCCTGCGCAAACCCCGCGGGATCTAGGGCCGGAAGGTCCGGGCGAAGGAGGTCCAGGCGAAGGGATCTTCCCGACGGGGAGAAGATTGGCCGCCGGGTCCGCCTGCGGTAGCCTGCAGTACCCCCGACGGATCGACGATGAAACTGATCGAGACATTGCAGGACGAGCACGCGCTCATCGATCCGATGCTCGGATCGCTTCGCGCGTACGTCGACCGACTGGTCGACGGAACCGCGGACCCGGACGACGGCAGGCGCTTCGTTGCGTTCTTCACCGAATTCGCCGGCAGTTACCATCACGACCGCGAAGAGAGAGTGCTCTTCGATGCGCTCGTGAAGGAGGCGGAACTGCCGGGCGACCGCGGACCGGTGTACGCGCTCACACACGAGCACGCCACGATGGCGGCGTGGCTCGGCGAGATGGCGCCGATTCTCGAGCAAGGTCCGCAGTCCGACGACGACCGCGCGCGGCTACGGGATCTGGCAACGCGCTATTCGCAGGCGCTCTGGCGCCACATCGACGCGGAAAACTCGGTCACGTACCCGGAGAGCGTGGATCGGCTGCGCCGCTGCGGGATCCGCGAGTTGCCCGATCGACCGATGAGCGGGAAGGAGGCGGCCGCGCGCGACGGTGCCGCCGACCTGCTGGCCCGTTACCCGCCGATCGAGGACGAAGCGCTCACGCGCGGCGAAGGTTGTTTCATGTGCCAGGCCTACGGCGTCACCTGCAACGGGCTCGAGGCCGAGTGGTGGACCGAAATCGAGTGGGACGAGTTCCACGAGCGGTGACGCGGGCTCCCGGGGAGCCGACCGGCCGGTGATCGGCAGCGGCGGGGGCGGAGACGCGATCCGCCCCCCGCTGTCTCAGTCCGCCGGCAGCGAAAGCTGCATGCGCTGCAGCAGGCCGTCGAACTGTTCGGAGTCGGCGAAGTCGATGACCATCCGCCCTTTGCCGCGTGCCGACACCTGCAGGGTCACGGTCGTACCGAGGAGATCGGACAGCCGGTCCTGGATTCGCGCGATGTCGCGATCCTGGCGGCCGTCGCCGCTGCGCTTGCCGTTGCCGCGCCGTCCCGGCGCGTCTCCTTGCGCGCCCTGGCTGTCCGCTTCGAGCATCTCGCGGGACACCGCTTTCTCGGTCTCGCGCACCGACAGGCGTTTCTGCACGACCTGGGTCGCCAGCATGATCTGGCCTGCGCGATCGAGCGCGAGCAGCGCACGCGCGTGCCCCATGTCGAGATCGCCGGCGAGCAGCATCGTCTGCACGGGCTCTGCCAGGTTCAGCAGGCGCAGCAGGTTCGAGGTCGCGCTGCGCGAGCGCCCGAGCGCGTCGGCGGCGCGCTCGTGCGAATATCCGAACTCGTCGATCAGCCGGCGGATCGCCTGCGCCTGCTCGAGCGGGTTCAGGTCTTCTCGCTGCAGGTTCTCGACCAGCGCCATCGCGAGCGCCTGCTCGTCGGAGACCTCGCGAATCGCGACCGGCACTTCGGCGAGGCCGGCGATCAGCGACGCACGGTAGCGGCGTTCGCCGGCGATGATCTCCCAGCGGGATTCGGAGATCGGCCGTACGACGAGCGGCTGCATCACGCCGTGGTTGCGGATCGACGCGACGAGTTCCTGCAACGCCGACTCGTCCATCCGGGTGCGCGGCTGGTAGCGGCCCGGCTGCAGTGCAGCGAGCGGCAGCGTTGCCGGCGGCGCGTCGGCGCGCGCGGCGGGCGGAGCCTCGTCGCCGCCGAGAAGTGCGTCCAGCCCGCGGCCGAGACCCTTGACCCTGGCTCTGCTCATCGTGTTTCTTCCTCGGATGTCGATTGCGCCGGAGCGGGTCGGTCGCCCGGCGGAGCCAGCCGACGCATCCGCTCGACCAGTTCGCGGCCGAACTGCAGATACGCGCGGGCGCCTTTGGAATGCGGATCGAAGACGACACCGGGCAGTCCGTAGCTCGGCGCTTCGGCCAGGCGCACGTTGCGCGGAATGATCGTCTCGAACACCTTGTCGCCGAAGTGCTTCTCGAGCTGCGCCGAGACCTGCTGCGCCAGCGTGACCCGGGGATCGAACATCACCCGCAACAGCCCGATGACCTGCAGATCGGTGTTGAAGTTGGCGTGCACTTTCTTGATCGTGTTGACCAGGTCGGTGAGCCCCTCGAGGGCGAAGTATTCGCATTGCATCGGGATGATCACGCCGTGCGCCGCGCAGAATCCGTTCAGCGTCAGCAGCGACAACGACGGGGGGCAGTCGATCAGCACGAAGTCGTACTGTCCGGCGACCTGCTTCAACGCATCCTTCAGGCGCGACTCGCGTTCCTCGAAGTCGACCAGGTCGAGCTCGGCGCCGGCCAGCTCGCGATTGGCAGGCAGGATCGCGTAACCGCCGCTCTCCGACCACTGCGTCGCCTCGACGACGTCCGACAGCCCGATCAGCACCTGGTAGACGGTGCGCTCGAGCGTGCGCTTGTCGATGCCGCTGCCCATCGTCGCGTTGCCCTGCGGGTCGAGATCGACGAGCAGCGTGCGCTGGCCGTGCCGAGCGAGCGCCGCCGCCAGGTTCACGGTCGTCGTCGTCTTGCCGACCCCGCCCTTCTGGTTGGCGACCACGAAGATTCGCATCTTCGAATGTGAGCGTTTGCTATCGTAGTTCGCCCAGTCTTCCGGACCAGGATCGGATTCGTGCATCGGGGAGTACGGCAGTGATTCGTTCATGGGCGCGGGTCGGCGGATGGGCGTGCGTGTTCCGGGCCGGCGTCGGCGTCGGCGTCGGCGTCGGCGTCGGCGGGGCGAGTTTCGCCGCGATG
>CAYZYC010000109.1:0-6083 GCA_964481165.1 uncultured Limnobacter sp.
TCGTCCTCGGTGTTGCCGCCCCAGCGGTCCATCAGTTCGTTGCCGTTCAGCCGCACGACCAGCGGCGCGTCGCCCTGCACCTGCTTGATCGCGTCGATCAGCTCGCACATGAAGCGGCCGCGGTTGCGCACCGAGCCGCCATATTCGTCGGTGCGCCGGTTCGTGAACTTCGAATTGAACGTGGCCAGCAGGTAGCCCATGAAGCTCGTGACCTCGGTTCCGTCGAAGCCCGCCTTCAGCGCGCGCTTTGCAGCGTCGGCGTGCTGCTGGATCGTGACCTTGATTTGCTCTTTCGTGATCTCGCGCGGCGGGCGAAAGTGCGGCAGCGTCTGCGGAACGATCGACGGCTGCAGGCAGTAGCCGAGGTCGATGCCGCCGTAGCGCCCGGCGTGCAGGATCTGCTGGATCGAGATCGCTCCGGCGTCGCGGATGTAGCCGGCGATCTTCTCGAACTCGGGCAGGAACCGGTCGTCGTGGATCGCGGTCTGCCGGAAATAGGCCTTGCCTTCGCCGAGCGGATCCGGATACGCGCCCTGGTTCGTGATGATCCCGCAGCCGGTCTTGGCGATGACCTGCGTGCGACCGAGTTCCCGGATCGTGATCGTGCCGTCGCGGTTGTTGTAGTTCGATACGCAGCACGATCCGTACTTGATGCGGTTGCGGCTCTCGAGCTTGCCCCACCGGGCGGGCTCGAACAGGCGGTTCAGCGGCTGGACCTGGACCATCAGGGATTCCTCGTCAAGTTGGCGCCGGGCCCGTACCCTCGCGGGCGAGCGTCTCGGCAATGCGTTCACGGAGCTGGCGGCGCAGGATCTTGCCTGCGGGACTGATCGGAAATGCGTCGACGACTTCGAGCCGTTCGGGCAGCTTGAACTTCGCGATGTGCTGCGCCGACAGGAACGCGCACAGACCGGGCAGGTCGAGCGTCTTTCCCGCGTGCAGCACGACGAAAGCGCACGCTCTTTCGCCGAACACCGGATCGGGCATCGCGACCACGCAGCACCCGAGCACGGACGGGTGCATCAGGATCAGGTTCTCGACCTCGTCGCTGCTGATCTTCTCGCCCCCGCGATTGATCAGGTCTTTCTTGCGGCCCTCGGTGAACAGGTAGCGGCCGCGCTTGCGCACGACGTCGCCCATCCGGTAGAAGCCGTCGGCGGTGAAGGCCGACGCGTTGATCTGCGGCGCGTTGTAGTAACCGCGGATCGTGTACGGCCCGCGCGTGAGCAGTTCGCCCGCCTCGCCGTCGGGCAGCGGGTTGTCGTCGTTGTCGACGACGAGCAGTTCGTCGTGCTCGCAGACCGGCATGCCGGAACTCTCGAGCAGCATTTCCTCGGGCGCATCGACCGGCACGATGTTGATCAAGCCTTCGGCGGTACCGTAGATCTCCTGCGCGACGCATCCCCACTGCTCGCGCACCCGGCGCCGCAACTCGGGGGCGAGCCGGGCGCCGCCGTTCTGCACGATGCGCAGCGAAGCGAGATCGTGTCGTGCCGGGATGTCGGAGTTCAGCCACTGCGTGATCAGCGGAACCGCAGCCGCCACCAGCGTGACGCGATGGCGCTCGATCAGCGGAAACACGATCTCGGCAGCGTGTCCCGTCGACAGCACGACGGCAGCGCCCGATGCGAAGCACGCGAGGATGCCGGGGCTCGCGAGGTTGTAGTTGTGTCCGAGCGGCAATACGGCGAGCAGCACGGTCGACCCGTCGATCCGGGCAACGCGCCCCGACGCCTTCGCGTTGAGCACGTAGTCGTTGTGCGTGCGCGGTATCAGCTTCGGCAGCGCGGTGGTGCCGCCGGAAAGGAGCATCAGCGCGACTTCCGACGGATCGAGCGTCGGCAGTTCGCCGCGTTCCGCGGCGCCGGCGTCGCCGAGCAGCGCGCCGAGGCCGATCTGCCCGGCGGCCGGTTCGCCTGCCACGAACACCTGTTCCAGCGTCGGACACTCGGCGCGCAGCGCGTCGGCCATGTCGCGGAAGTCGAAGTCGCGGATGCGATCGGAGACGAAGAGCCCCCGTGCTCCGGCGTGCCGGATGAAGTGCCCGATTTCCATCTGCCGGTGCGCTCCGAGCGCCATCACCGGAATGACCGCGATGCGCACCAGCGCGAAGAAGACGAACACGAACTCCGGCACGTTGTGGATCTGGAGGACGACCCGATCGAGCGGGCGCAGGCCGCTCGCGGCGAGCCTTCGTGCGAGTCGCTCGCTCGTCTGCAGGAGTTCGCGGTACGCGATCCTGCGTTCGCCGTGGATCAGCGCGATCGCCTCGGGACGGGCCTCCGCGGTCTGCCGGAGCATCTCCCACAGCGTGATGTCCTCCCAGTAGCCGAGCGAGCGCCAGCGTGCGGCGTCGTCTTCGGGCCAGGGGATACATCCTTCGAGCACGGCGGTTCTACTCCTGGTGCGCAATCGGCAGGGAACCGAAGATGGTAACGGGCACTTCGTACCTTGCAAGCGGAATCAGCCGGCCGTCTTGTCCTGCATCAAGGGCCTGGAACGCGCCTGCTCGCGCAGCGTGCGCACGCGCTGCACGACGAGCGTGGCGGCGCGTTCGATTTCCTCCGGGGTGTTCGCGCGGCCGAGCCCGAAACGCAGGAACGCTGCCTCGGCTGCGCGCGCGCCGCCGGACGCGCCGATCGCCTCGAGCACGTGCGACGGAGCCGCCGTCGACGACGAACAGGCGGCGCCCGCCGACACCGCGAGATCGTCGAGCCCGAGCAGCAACGCCTCGGACTCGATCCCCTCGATCGTGACGCCGAGGTTCACCGCGAGGCGCATCTGCGGGTGCCCGTTGACGACGACGCCCTGCAGTTCGTCGAGCAGTCGCGCTTCGAGCCGGTCACGCAGCACGCCGAGTCGCTGCATTTCGTGCGGCATCGACCGCAGCGCGATTTCGCAGGCGGCGCCCAGGCCGACGATACCGGGAACGTTCAGTGTTCCGGGGCGCAACCCCCGTTCCTGGCCGCCGCCGTCGAACAACGGCAGCAGTTCGACCTTGCGCGGCCGGCTTCGAACATACAGCGCGCCTGTGCCTTTCGGCCCGTGCAGCTTGTGCGACGAGAGCGCGAGCAGGTCGATCGACATTTCGTCGACGTCGATCGGGATGCGCCCGATCGCCTGCGTCGCGTCCACGTGAAACCGCGCGCGCGACTCGCGCACGATCGCGCCGATCGCGGCGAGCGGTTCGATCGTGCCGATCTCGTTGTTCGCCGCCATCACCGACACGAGCACCGTGTCGTCGGCCAGCGCGCGTGCGACATCGTGCGGATCGACGAGGCCGTGCCGGTCGACCGGAACGATCGTCAACCGCCAGCCTTCGGCCTCGAGGCGGCGGAACGCGTCGAGCACCGAACGGTGCTCGATCGCCGTCGTCACCAGGTGGCTGCCCGGTGCCGCGCGGGCGATTCCCTGGATCGCCAGCGCGTTCGATTCGGTCGCGCCCGCGGTGAAATACACCTCCGAGTAGCGCGCCCCGATCGCCTCGGCGACCTGCTCGCGCGCCTGCTCGACAGCCGCGGCTGCACGGCGGCCGAAGCCGTGGCTGCGACTCGACGCGTTGCCGTACTCCGTCGCGAAGTAGGGCAACATCGCGTCGAGGACGCGCCCGTCGACCGGCGTCGTCGAGTGATGGTCGAGGTAGATCGGAGCAGGCATCGGCGCAGAATAGCGCCGCACGGTTTCCCGACCTTGATGTCGATCACTCGCGCGATCCCCGGTCGGGTGGCAGAACCTGCAACGCCACGAGGGGCATTCGATGAACGTGTTGATCGTCGGCGCCGGCCCTGCTGGCCTGTATCTCGCCTACCTGCTCGCGCGCCGCGACGCGCGGATGCGCGTGCGCGTCGTCGAGCAGAATCCGCCCGATTCGACCTTCGGATTCGGCGTCGTGTTCTCCGACCGCGCGCTCGAGTTCCTGCGCAACGACGATGACGCGACCTACGCCCTGATCCGGCCGCGCATGGAACAGTGGACCGACCTGACGATCCACCATCGCGGCGAACGGATCACCATCGACGGAGTCGGTTTCGCCGCGATCGGCCGCCTCGAACTGTTGCAGTTGCTGCAGCGCCGGCTCGCCGGCGTCGGAGTCACGCCCGAGTACCGGCACGCCGTCGACGACGCGCAGGAACTCGAAGGCTACGACCTCGTCGTCGGAGCCGACGGATTGCATTCGTTCGTTCGCCGCGGGCACGAAGACCGATTCGGCACCTCGATCGACCACCTGGACAACCGCTTCGCGTGGTTCGGCACGACGAAACGGTTCGAAACGCTGAGCCAGACCTTCGTCGAGACGGACGTCGGCACGTTCAACGCGCACCACTACCGGTATTCGCCGCAGATGAGCACGTTCATCGTCGAGTGCGATGTGCGCACGTGGCAGCGCGCAGGATTCGCCGATCGCGACGAGGCGTTCGCGAAGTCGTACTGCGAGCTGGTGTTCGCCCGGACGCTCGACGGCCACGAGCTGGTGACGAACAGGTCGGTGTGGCGGCAGTTCCCGAGACTCTGGAACGAGCGCTGGTCGTCCGGAAACCGGGTGCTGATCGGCGACGCCCTGCACACCGCGCATTTCTCGATCGGCTCGGGGACGCGGCTCGCCTTCGAGGATGCGATCGCGCTCGATCGCGCCCTGGCCTTGCACGCCGATTCGATCCCCGATGCGCTCGCCGCATTCGAGGCGCAGCGCAAGCCGATCGTGAAGAAGCTGGTGGGTGCGGCGAATGCGAGCGCCGAATGGTACGAGCGCTTCTCCGAGCACATGCGCCTCGAGCCGTGGGACCTCGCCTGGCACTACGTACAGCGCAGCGGCCGCGTCGACCTCGAACGGCTGCGGCGCGTCTCGCCGATGTTCGTCGAAGGATTCGAACAGCACGCGAAAGGCGGCGACTGAACCGCCCGGGTCGAGGATCGGATCCGGCCGCTCGGGCCGGGGATCCGGGCGCTCAGGCCGGCGAAACCTCCAGGTCGAGCTCGATCCACGCCGGCGCGTGGTCGCTCGCCTTCTCGCGCCCGCGCACCGCCTTGTCGACGCCGGCCGCGACGAGGCGCTCGCTCGCCTTGCGGTTCGCGAGCAGATGATCGATGCGCAGGCCCGCGTCGCGCGCCCAGCGATCGCGCAGGTAATCCCAGAACGTGTACATCGGCGCCGCCGGATGCAGCGTCCGGATCGCGTCGCTCCACCCCTGGTCGAGCAGCCGACGGTACGCGGCGCGGCTCTCGGGTTGCAGCAACGCGTCCTTCTTCCAGGAACGCGTCGAATAGATGTCGAAGACTTCGTCGGTGGGAACGACGTTGTAGTCGCCGGCGAGGATCGCCGGCACGTCGGAGTCGCGCAGCTCGACCGCGTGTTCGATCAGCCGGTCGAACCACGCGAGCTTGTAGTCGAACTTCGGGCCGGGCTGCGGATTGCCGTTGGGCAGGTAGAGCGACGCGACGATGATGCCGTGCACGTCGGCTTCGATGTAGCGCGCCTGCGCGTCTTCGGGGTCTCCGCGCAGTCCGCGGTGCCGCTCGACCGGTTCGGTGCCCGCGGCGAGGATCGCCACGCCGTTGTAGCCCTTCTGCCCGTGCCAGATCGCACCGTATCCGGCTTCGCGTATGGCGGCGATCGGAAACGTCGCATCGGAGGTCTTGAGTTCCTGCAGGCAGACGATGTCGGGCGACGACTCGGCGAGCCATTCGAGCAGGCGCGGCAGGCGCCCGTTGACGCCGTTGACATTGAATGTCGCGATCTTCATGCCGATTCATCCATGCGCATCCCGCTAGGCTAACCCGGATTTCCGGCCCGGAAAGCGGTTCGTCGGCCCCGGCGTGACCGAATCCACCCGGGCCCCGGCCCGGATCGGCGCCGCGTCGCGCACCCTGGCGCAGCGAGTGCTGCTATTCTGGCCTCCGCGCTGTCCCCGCGCCGACGCACATCCGGTCCACGTGAACACGAGCACCGTCCGATCCGGCAAGCGCAAGACCGGCGAGGCGCGCGGACCGTTTCGCCGGCTGCTGGCCGTGCCTGGCTTCGTTGCGAAGGTCGTGGTCGTCGCATGGGCCGCGCTCGCGCTCCATTTCTCGAACCTGCCGTGGGC
>CAYZYC010000109.1:6183-7785 GCA_964481165.1 uncultured Limnobacter sp.
GCTCGCCGAGCGCGCCGAGTTCTATCACCTGCTGAGCAACAGCTGCACGATCAACATCGTGCGTTACGCGAACGCCGCGGGGCGCAAGGGCCGCTTCGATTTCCGCCATCTCCTCAACGGCCTCGTCGACCGCTACATATTCGCCGCCGGCGTCGTCGATACCGATCTTCCGTTCGACGAGCTGCGGGCGCGTTCGCGCATCACCGCCGCCGCGAAGGCGGCAGGCAACGGTGCGGACTTCTCGCACCGGATACGCGCCGGACTGCCTACCGATCTTCCGCGCCGGGTCGCGCAGCCCCGGAGCGAGCCGAACATCGACCCGGGCACGATCACCGCGACTGGCGTCGGCACGGCGCCGACGATCCCGGCCATCACGATGTCGCGATGACGCTCGCGGCGGGTCGCGCTACCGCATGTGGCGTGACTCGAGCTGCGCGAGTACCACTTCGCCGCTGTCGTCGAGCAGATCGAGGCGATCGCCGAAGATCCGCCAGCGGCGGACTGCGCCGAGCATGTCGAGAATCGCGCGTTCCTGCTCCATCCCGTGTACGCACATCATCATCGTTCCCGCGAGCTGGGAAAGCGACAGCCGATCGCCATCGACCGAGTAGCCGCCGATGATCCGGTTGCACCCGCCCGAGCCGGCCACCCGTTTGTCCCGCGGCCGAAGGATCAGGTGCGGCTCCGCTTGCTGCCCGTCCACCGTGACGGGCGAGCCGCGCACGTTCAGCAGTTTCCAGTACGTGTTCTCGAGCGGCGCCTGCGCGAGCGGTCCGCTGCAGCCGTGACCCGCCTGCACGGCGACGAAGCGCTCGACGACCAGCATCGGCCGCGCCGGCCCTTCCGTGAACACCCGCGATTCGACCCGCCCGTCGACGGTGGCCAGCACCGGGATGCCGGGGGCCGGCCGGGTCTTCAGGTACGCCGATTCGAGCGCTGCGTTGTCGCCTTCGGTCGCCACCATCAGGCGTTGCCCGCTGCGGCAATCGACGAAGCTGCCGGCATCGGCCATGTACGTATACCTGCCGCGCAGGCGCTGCGCCGATGCAGCGGCGCCCGCGCCCGCGCGCACCAACCGCAGTTCGACGGGCTGCCCCGCCGGCAGCGATACCGGGTACGCGGTGTCGGTCGTGAAGAGCAGCCGGCCTTCGTGCATGACCCGCGCCCGCACGACATGGCGATTGCGTGCCTGCACGCGCGACGGATCGTAGGGAATCGAGAATCGGATCGGCGGCGCGCCCGGTGTCTCGATGCGGGTCCGGCCGATGACCTCGGAGCGGGCATCGGCGCGCGAGACGTCTTCGAGTGTCGCCTCGAACGACGCACCGGGCGGCAGGCTCATGCGTTCGCGCCAGCTCGCCGTCCCCGAGACGGTGGCCGTGCCGATCCCGCCCGGGTTGCCGGAAGCCGAGGATCCGCCGGAATCGGAAGGCGCCGCGCAGCCTGCGGCAAGCATCGCCGAGGCGAAACAGAACGACGGAAGGGCAAGCGACAGCGATCGGAGTCTGTTCACGACGGCCTCCGCGATTTCGTGTGCCGCACGGGCGGCCGCGCGACTTGCCGACCCTGCGCTCGTGTGCGCGGACAGTCAAGATCGCGCAG